>CAZLMO010000268.1:0-1510 GCA_964560915.1 uncultured Oscillospiraceae bacterium | reverse complement strand
GGATGGCGCTGGGGTTCAGGCCGGCCTTGAAGGCCCGCGCCTTCAGCGTGCCGGGGACGGGTACCGTCACCTGCCCGCCCGAGGCTACCACGGCGGAGGTCTCCGTCGGGTCGCTGCCGTCGGTCGTGTAGCGGATCGTCGCGCCGGGCGTCGCGCAGGTTACCGTCACCTGCACGGAGGCGTTCGATATGGCGCCGCCGGCGGGAGTGAACACGGGGGTCGCCACGGTGTCGATCGCGGTCCAGACGGCATACAGCCACACGACGGCGCCCTGCGCAGCGGCAAGATTGACGACCACCTGCCTGTCGGCGTAGACGGCCTGGCCGCCGGCGGAGGTGGCCCAGCCCGCGAAGGCGAAGCCGGCACGGATGAATCCATTGGCCGGCAGGGCCTGGGCCGCGTCATACGTGTTGGTGGTGGACGGGGTAGAGCCGCCCGTGCTGCCGTTGCCGTTGAAGCTGACGGTATACTTGTTGGCCGTCCATGCGGCGCCCAGCGTGTGGTTCGTGTAAATGGTCACGATCGTGCCGGCCGTGACGGGCGTCCCGCCCGCGCCCGGCCCCAGCCGCCATCCGTCAAAGGTGTAGCCGGTCCGCTGCGCAACGGGCAGGCTCCCGTAGGGCTCGCCGACGATGACGGTCATGCTGCCCGGGTCGACGGTTCCGGCTCCCGGGTCGAAGGTCGCCACGCAGGTCATGCGGGCATACGAGGCGCTCCGGATGGCGCTGGGGTTCATGCCGTCCTTGAAGGCCCGGACCTTGAGCGTCCCGGGAACGGGAACCGTGACCTGGGCGCCCGAGGCCACCGCCGGACTGGAGGTGGTCGGATCGCTGCCGTTGGTAGTGTAGCGGATCGTGGCGCCGGGCGTGGCGCAGGTCGCCGTAACGTTCACGGTGCCGGTGCTGAAAACGCCGCCATCCGGATCGAGGACGGGGGTCTCGACGGTGACTTCCGCAAGCTGGCCGAACCGCTGCCAGGCGCCCGTGCGCATGTTGACCGCCCACTGCACATCGGTCACATTGAACCAGTACCAGGCATTCTGGTTCTGGCTGAAGGCATACGGCCAGCGGTAGAAGGCCCAGCCCGCCGCGAGTCCGCTCGACGCCATCAGGCTCCAGCCGGCGGCCGGCGGATATCCGAAGACCCACTGCGTATCGGCGGTGTTGAACCAGTGCCAGTCGCCCAGGACAGCCTCGTAGGCCCACGGCCATTCCATGAAGACCCAGCCATCAGGCAGCCAGGTCAGCCCCGTCTGGCCCGTCGTCACGACCGTCCGGAACCCGAGATCCTCGTCCGTGGAATCGGGGCCGAAGCTGTCAACGAAGGCCACGCGGCAGCGGTCGGCGCCGAGGAACCAGCTTCCTCCGCGCACCATGCGTTCTTCGCGGCTGCCGTTCAGCAGCCCGTCATGGCACCATTCGCGCACGTTGCCCGCCAGGTCGTACAGGCCGTAGCCGTTCGCGGCGAAGGCCCCCCCCGGGGCTGGTGTAGGGTAGGTCGCCCGTCGCAT
>CAZLMO010000267.1:1318-1525 GCA_964560915.1 uncultured Oscillospiraceae bacterium | reverse complement strand
CCAGGCCACCACGAAGAAGTCGCATGTGGGGGTCGTGCTGAACTACTACCCGAAGGCCAGGGCCGTGCAAGTCGCGATCCAGGATCATCCCGTCGCTCTCGGCGACTCGCTCTCGATCCACGGGCCGACCACCGGTGTGGCCGATCTGACGGTCACCGAGCTGCGCCGCGACGAGGAGGTGTGCACCCGGGCCGAGCGCGGCACGTG
>CAZLMO010000267.1:0-1302 GCA_964560915.1 uncultured Oscillospiraceae bacterium | reverse complement strand
AACGCCTCTCCCTCTGCCTGCTGCTCGGCGCGTGCGCGATGGCCGGACGCGCCGCGGACACGCTGGCGACCTCGTCCGCCACGCTGGAGCTCGCCAGCCCGAAATGCGAGATAACGCCTCAGCTCTTCACGCCCGACTGGCAGGGGCAGCGGGCGACAGGCGGCCTCACGCGCGGTGCGGACGGCGCGTACGGTTTTACACTGGAAGTGAAGAACGCGGGAACCGTCCACGGCAAAGCGGTGTTCAGGCAGGCCGCGGACGGCGCGGTCGAGGCGGCCTATACCTTCACGCCCGAGCGCGACGTGACCCTCAACTGTCTGTACGTCGGCCTGTCGCTGCCGACCGGCCTCTGGGCAGGCGGCGAGTGGGCCAGCGACGCGCGGCAAGGGCGGCTGCCGCTGGAGCACAAAGAGCTGGCGCTCTTCGCGCAGCCCGCCCGTTCGCTCAGGGTCAGCGCCCCTGACGCAAACGAGCGGTTGGCCTTCACCTTCCCGGAACCGACCGGCGTCATGATCCAGGACGACCGCCAGTGGGGGCCCACTTTTTCGGTCCGCCTCGGGCACGTCGGCGGCACCCGGACGTTCAAGGCGGGCGAACCGTTCAGCGTGCGCTTCACGCTGGCCACGCGCGAGCCCCAGCGCCTCGTGCTCGACGAGCCTGTCACCCTCCGGGCCGGTCCCGAGTGGATCGCGCTCAAGCAGGAAACCGACATTCTCGCGGGGTCGGCGCTCGATTTCTCGCGCTTCGGGTTCACCGAAGCGCCCGCCGGAAAGCACGGGCGGGTCGTGGCCAAAGGCCCGCATTTCGAGTTCGAGAACCGGCCGGGCGTGCCGCAGCGCTTCTACGGCGTGAACCTCTGTTTCACGGCGAACTATCTCGAGCCCGAGCACGCCGCGCGCCTCGCCGCGCGCTTGGTCCGCATCGGCTACAATGCCGTGCGGCTGCACCACCACGACGGCGGGCTCGTGGAGGGCTCGGCGGACGGCACCGCGCTAAATCCCGGCAACTTGGCGCGCCTTGACGCGCTGATGGCCGCCTGCATCTCGAATGGACTTTATGTCACCACCGACCTCTATGTGTCGCGCCCCGTGCCCTGGCGCAGCGTGGGCATCGACCGCGACGGGCAGATCGCGATGAACGAGTACAAGGTGCTCGTCCCGGTGCACGAAGGCGCCATGGAGAACCTCAAGGCCTTCGCGCGCCAGCTGCTGAGCCACGTGAACCCGCACACCGGGCGCCGCTATGCCGACGAGCCGGCGCTGGCGTGGCTGGCCATGATCAACGAAGGCAACTTCGGCAATT
>CAZLMO010000266.1:293-1527 GCA_964560915.1 uncultured Oscillospiraceae bacterium | reverse complement strand
TTTTGTTTGTGACAGGCGATCTCCGTGCGAAGCACGCTGCGCCAGTATTCGCTCCCAACCCGGTCGCACATGCCGTCATACTCGCAATCAAGGTGGGGATCGTACCGGCCGGTATAAATGCCCTGCGAGCGCAGATCCTCCCGCTTGGCTTTGAGTCCCTGCCACGGAATATAGGTTGAAAGATCAAGATACATGGCAATTTCACGGGCCTCCGTTTTAAAGCCCAGCGAGCGAAGGAAGCCATACCCCGCGCAGCTTTCGTCCACGCCCGGCGCGTTGTTGTGGTCATGCCCCGGGGTGCCGGGGATGATCCAGTCGATATTGATGGGATTGCTGCCCGAGCAGGAAAAGACGCTTTTGTCGTCGGCTTTGAACGCCGCGCCCAGCGTTTCGATAAGCGCCCTGCCAACGCCCCGGCCGCGGTTGTCTATGCCGACAAACAGACAGGTAAGGAAGCCGGGGGTGTTTGCGTTTGTTTCGCCGCCGAGGAACACTTTTTTAGCAACGCCGCTGATGAACCCGAGAATCCGGCCGTCCTCCCTGGCGACAAAAGAATATCGGGGATCATAATTGGGATCGCGCTCGAACTTTTCGTGGAAATAGGCTTCTGTGATCGGACGGTAAACCACCTCATGCCCCGTGACCGCTTCGTTCCAGAGCTTTACAGCCGCGGAAAGATCGCACGGTTCAAACAGACGGATGTCCATAAGCACTGCCTCCTTTTCTGTTTATCGCTTTTATCTTCCGCATTGCAGAAGGATCCGCCGTTGTAAAAGCGTCGTTGATCAGCATATGCGGTGAATCCGTACAGGATCCGGAAGGTTCTGCAGTAAAGTTGAAATAATCTTGGGATAACGCGTCTTAAAGGCACTTTTATCATAAGCCGTCCTTTTCCGCGCGTCAACATTCCTGTAAAATAAATATAAAATATGTTCTCATTTTGGCCATATTTTCAAACATGTGATTGCAAGCCGGACGACTGCTTCAATAATATTGAAGTAATATAATAAAATTGGATCTTTTAAAACCTGCTTGTTTGTGGTTAGATATAGAGAAATGACAGAACGTTATCAGCAGAAAGGCCATTTTATGCATCTCAAGGACAGCTTTCATCCGTACGCGGCCATTACCATTCTTTTCTGGTCCCTGGCGTATGTGCTTACCCGGCTGACACTGCAGTATTTCTCGGCTTTTTCTCTGGGCTTTCTGCGTTATGCGGCCGCGTCCGCCGCGC
>CAZLMO010000266.1:0-283 GCA_964560915.1 uncultured Oscillospiraceae bacterium | reverse complement strand
ACGGTTAAGATAGAAATGCCTGTCAAACGCGATCTTCCCTGGTTTTTGCTTGCGGGCTTCTTTGGTTTCTTCTTTTATATGATTGTCTTCAACACAGGCTGCAGAACGGTTTCGTCGGCGACCGGCAGCGTGATCATCGCAACCGTTCCGGTGATATAATCTGACCAGAACGTATTCCGGCCTGCAATCCTCGGCCTACAGCATTTTTATGGGTACGGCGATGCTGGCAATCTTTCTTCCGGATGCTGTGCGCCAGGCACAAAGCGCGCCTCCGGTGCAGTTT
>CAZLMO010000265.1:0-1532 GCA_964560915.1 uncultured Oscillospiraceae bacterium | reverse complement strand
CTTGCGCTGATCCTTTGCCTCTCCTTTGCCGCCTGCTCGCAGACCGAGCCGGAATCTTCCGCCCCGGAATCCGTGCCGGAAGAATCCGCCGCTCCGTCTGAAAGCGAAGCCGTTTCGGAAGAGACCGCCGAAATCACGACGGTCACCGCCGGCAAACTCACCGTGGCCACCAGCCCGGATTTCGCCCCATATGAATTTTATTCCGTCGACGACGCCGGCAACCTCTCGCTCTCCGGCTTCGACATCGCGCTGGCGCAGGCCATCGCCGATCACCTCGGCCTTGAGCTCGAAGTCATCCCGATGGATTTCGACAGCATCCTGCTTGAGCTGCAGGCCGGCAATGTCGACCTTGGCGTCGCCGGTTTCTCTCCGGATCCGGAGCGCGCCGAAACTTTTGATTTCTCGGATATTTACTACATGGGCGGGCAGTCCCTGGTCGTCCTCTCCGAAAACAAGGATGTCTACAACACCTATGAATCCCTTGCCGGCAAGAGCGTCGGCGCCCAGACCGGCTCCATCCAGATGGATCTTGCCGAGCAGTACACCCCGGATGCCAACATCGTCGGTTTGAGCAAAGTCACCGACATCATTTCCGAGCTGCTGGCCGGAAAGCTGCAGGCCGCCTTCATCGAGACCGCCGTGGCCGAGTGCTACAAACTGAACTATCCGGAACTTGAGCTTGTCATGGATGTCGAATACGACGTGGCCGGTTCAGCCGTCGCCCTTCAAAAAGGCAATGAGGCTCTGCTCGCCGCCGTCAACGAAGTCATCGCCGAAATAACCGCAGACGGCACGATGAACGAATACGTCGCGGATGCTAACGAGCTTGCTGCCGGCAACATCTACGAAGGCCAGGCCGCGGATTTTCCGGGCTGATTGGTTATTCTATCTTCATCGGTTTCATACTCCTCCCCGGTTTTTCCGCCGGGGAGGAGTATGCTGCGTTTTGAAATCCTTTCCGAAAGGAGCTTTTTATGTCCATCTCCGCCGAAGGCTTTGAGAAGGTGCTCCGCTATGCGGAGCTCTTCAAACAGGGTATGATCTGCACCGTCTCAATCTCCGCGCTGACCGTCTTTTTCGGGTTTTTCCTCGCGCTGCTGCTGGCCATCATGCGTCTGAGCAAGGTGCCCGTCTTTAAGCTGATCGCCGGCATCTACGTCGAAGTTATCCGTGCGACGCCGATGCTCGTACAGCTTTTCCTCGTCTACTTAGTCGTCTTCTCCGGCATTCAGCTTCCGGATATCACCATCTTCGGGTTTATTAAGTTTAACCGCTTTTTCCCGGGCGTCGTGGCGCTCGCGCTCAACTCCGGGGCCTATACCTCCGAGATCATCCGCGCCGGCATCCAGAGCATCGACATCGGCCAGACCGAAGCCGCGCGCAGCCTCGGACTCACGCAGTTCCAGAATATGCGCCTGATTGTGCTTCCACAGGCCATCAAGAATATCCTGCCGGCCATCGGCAACGAATTCGTCACGATCATCAAGGAATCCTCGATCTGCTACACCATCGGCGTACAAGAGATCATGTAC
>CAZLMO010000264.1:0-1540 GCA_964560915.1 uncultured Oscillospiraceae bacterium | reverse complement strand
TCCTCGGAGATGGCAAAGAGCGTCGCCGGCAGGATGATCGCCGAAGGGGAGTTATCCACCAGAATCGCGAGGTCTCCCTCGAGGATCTGCGCGGAGGCGGTATCCGGGCGTTCGGTGAATTTATATTTCGGAAACGGATTCCAACGCTTTTTCCCGGTGAGGACGGTCGCCATGCTCTCCTGATTCATGGTCAGAGAGTCCATGTCGGAGCCTTTAATCCGGCGCCGCACGTCCTCGAGAAGTTTTTGGCTGGCGCGCCCCTCCATCCAGCAGATCGCGACGTCGGTCTTTGAGCATATGCCGGCCGTCAGGTATTCGACGCGAAGGCGCGGATCCCGGATCCGCCGCCGGATCAGCGCGCAGTTGAGCACCATCGTCTCCGTGAAACCATCCCTTGAGCCGCGCAGGACTTTATCCCGCGCCGGCTCCGAAGTGGTGCGCTGCGGATACGCCCGCAGATCCATTACGACGGCGGAGTCGAATCCGTCGACCAGAACGACGGTGAGCCCGCTGAGCACGGCGGTCACGAGCGCTTTTTCTTCCTGCTCCAGTGTGGCCGCGCAGTGCGGAACGCAGCTCGCCAAAAAGTTCTGCGTATCCGTCATGTTCTTTGATTTCAGAAGAAGGAAAGATTCCATGATCCGTTCCAATATATTATCTTTCGTGAATCCGGTCACAAAATAAAGGATCGCATCCCGCCCGCCGATCCGGATGTTCCGCTCCTGTAGGTCAAAATTGTGTTCTTTGTCAAAAACGGCAGAAAAACGCCGCCTCTCTTCTTCCAGATCACCGGATATCCGCATTGCAAAAACCGCCCTTTCAGGAATATTTTGCCTGAAAGGGTGGTCCTTTATTCACCGAATAAGGAGGGCGTCCGTTTTTGATTCCGGCCTGCCGTTTACCATGCGGTCCGGAAACGGCTCCGCCTTCGCCCAGCTGGGCGGTTCAGCGCCGCAGGGGAAAAGTGCCCGCTGAAAGAGCACGGGGGATGGCTTTCTTTCATGCCTTATTTAAAGAGAACGGCGGCCGCTTCCGGGCCAAGCGCCCCGTTTTCCGTTCGGCCGAAAAGAAGCTCCGCCTTCGCCCAACCTTCCGGCAAAGGCTGCGGCTCCGAAGAGCGGTTCAGCGCCGTGAGCAAGGAATGCCCGCCGGCCTCCCGCTGAAAGGCGAACACCGCCTCATCCGCCCGCAAAATAGAAAAATCTCCGCCCATCGGCACGGAATATGCCTTCCGCAGCTTTCCGAGCAGGGAAACCGCTTCCCGGAGTTCCGTATCCTCGTTCCCCCACGGGTAGCAGCAGCGGCAGAAGGGGTCGCCGTAGCCGTACATGCCGGCTTCGTCGCCGTAATAGACGCAGGGCGTACCCGGCAGGGTGAAGACGGCGGCGAAGGCCGCAATCAGCAGGCGTTTTCCGGCCTCGTACTGTTCCGGAGAGGGAATATGGTGCGCCGCCTGCCACTCCCGGCCGCGGCCGCCCAAAGGTTCGCAGCCGAGAAAGGTCAGAGCCCGCTCCGTATCGTGGGTCGAGAGCACGTTCCA
>CAZLMO010000263.1:0-1558 GCA_964560915.1 uncultured Oscillospiraceae bacterium | reverse complement strand
CTGGCGCGTCACGAGGGATTGGTAGAGACCGTCAGGGGCGTGGGCTACCGTTTCCGCGCCGACCGGGAGCACGCATGAAGCGCAACCTCTTCTGGGCACTCTTCGGTCCCCAGTTCATCATCCTGCTGGCCTGCATCCTTAGCCTGGCGGCCTATGCCTGGCGCAGCAACCGACGGGCGGTATCCGCCGAGTGGCTGCATGTTCTGGAGACGCAGGCGGCGCTGGCGGCCAGGCTCGTGCTGCGCGATAGCGGCGAGCTGAAGTCTCCGGGGGAACTGGCGGAATTGTGCGGGCAGCTTCTCCATGAGACCGGCCAGCGCATGACCGTCGTCGCCCCGGACGGCCGGGTGCTGGCTGATTCGGACGCCTCCGGCGCGACCTTGGGCCTGCATTCCGACCGGCCCGAGATCATCGAGGCCCTGCGGACGGGCATCGGCCACAGCGAGCGCTTCAGCGCCACGCTGCGGCAGACGATGCACTACGTAGCCCGTCCGGTCGCCGGAGCTGACGGCGCACCGGTGGCGGTGGTGCGCGTGGCCGTCGCACGCCAGGCGTTCGACGTGCCTCTCCGCCGCTCGATGCGCTTCTTCTCCCTGCTGCTGGCCCTGATCTTGGTCTCCTCGTCCGGTCTGATCTACTTGTTCTCACGACGCGTGACGCGACCGGTCGGCGCCATGCTGGCAGGCCTGCGCCGGATGGGCGCCGGGAACCTTGCCTACCGTCTGCCGCATCCCCGCATCCACCATCTCGCGGCGTTGACGCGCGCGATCAACGAGACGGGCGAGCGTTTGGAACAGCAGGTGCATCAAATCGCGGATGAGCGCGCCCTGCGCGAGGGCATCCTCGCCGGCATGCGCGAAGGCGTGCTGGCCTTGGACCGCGAGCGGCGGATCGTCCTGGTCAACGACGCCGCCCGCTCCCTGCTGCAGCTTGGCACGCGCCCGGTCGAGGGCGAAACGCTGGAGCTCGCCATTCCGTGTGCCGAGCTGCTGGAATTGGCCGACGCGGCGGGCGCCGAACCGGCCCCCCTGACGGCCGAGATACGCTTCCGCGGCTCATCGGATAAACCCTCGCAGTTTCTGGCGGGAGCCAGCCGCTGGCGCAGCGCGGACGGCGGCCATGAAGGGCTGCTGCTGATCCTCAGCGACCTGACCCGCCTTCGGCGGCTCGAGCAGATCCGCCGCGATTTCGTCTCCAATGTCTCGCACGAGCTGCGCACCCCGGTGACCTCCATCAAGGGCTTCGCCGAGACATTGCTCGACGCGCCACCGGCCGGCGAAGCGGAGCGGCGGCACTTTCTGCAGATCATCCTCAAGCAGACGGCGCAACTGGAGGCGATCCTGTCGGACATGCTGCTGCTGGCGCGGCTGGAGGACGAGGGCATCGAGCTGGCCGTGGAACCCGTGGATGTCCGGCGGTTGGTGGATCAGGCTTGTGAGCTCTGCGCATCACGCGCCGCCACGCACCAAGTGACACTGCGGAAGGAGACCCCCGAGACTTTCTCCTTCCTGGGGCACGTCCACCTGCTCGAACAGGCGCTCGTCAACCTGATCGACAA
>CAZLMO010000262.1:0-1562 GCA_964560915.1 uncultured Oscillospiraceae bacterium | reverse complement strand
GCGGCTGAACAGTACCCTCGGTCAGGTAAGCGGCGCCATGGGCGGCGATCTTGTGAGCACCCCGTGCATGGAAGAGATGGCGACGTTCGATCAGTTTGTATCTTTCCTTGAAAACCCGGACAGCGACGTCATCGTATTCGATACGGCGCCGACCGGAAAAACGCTGAGAGAGCTCGCCATGCCTTTCGACTGGGCGGGTTTTTTGCAGAAACAGATACAGGAAGGCAATAAGCTGGCGGAATTTTTGCCCAACAGCACGGACTCTTTCGACGAGATTGAAAGAGATAAAAAACGCTACGACGAAGCGATGGCCGTTTTGTGCAATAAGGAAACCACTATATTCAATCTGGTGCTTTTGCCGGAACGGCTGCCGATCGCCGAGACCCAAAGCGCGATCAACGGGCTGCGAAAGATGGGCATTCCGGTGCAAACGCTGATGATCAACCAGTGCATACTGCCTGAAGTCATCGAGGGCAATCGCTTTCTGCAAGCCCGCGCAGGGTTGCAAATCCAATATTTGAACGAAATCGACACGCGTTTCGCGGACATGATCAAAATAAAGATACCTCTGCTGGATCACGATGTGTCCGATCTGGCGAGCCTGCGCAGCGTCGGCCGTCTGCTTTTGGGTGAAAGCAGCGGGAAATAAACAGGGAAAGGGGATCACGCGATGAAACGATCTCTGCCGGGGCAGACGATATTGCTGCCTTGCCCCGTGCTCATCATCGGCACATACGGCGCTGACGGCAAGCCGAATATGATGAACGCCGCATGGGAGGGATCGCGTCGAGCCATCCTCCATGCATCAGCGTATCATTAAGGGAGGCAACGTTACTGCCGGCAGGGTGTCGGGCAGGGATTGCGATAAATTCGCATGGACCGGTCTTACGGCGGAAAAGAGCAAACGGGTCGATGCGCCTGTGGTAATCGAATTCCCCTACTCATTGGAGTGCAAGCTGGCAAGGCATATCGCATCGGGCTCGCACACGATGTTTGTCGGTGAGATTGTGGGTATGGTTGCCGACAGCGAGGTTCTCGGCCAAAATCAGCTGCCCGATATCGAGAAGGTGAAGCCAATGTTATGGGGTTCGTTTGAAAGCATGTCCTACTACGGGATCGGCGCAAACCTGACGAAAATGGAACAGTGATGCTGTCGGATTCCCGCGTGGACGCGGGCGAGGAGGATGCTGGACGATGTCGGCGCTGGTGGCCTGCGCAAGCTGCACCGGCATTTCGCCGGAAACTACCCAGACGGTTTTGACTCGCGCGGCGGGTTTGGTTCGTGGGGACGGGAGTTTTAGGGCATTGAACAGTGTACGATGAAGAGTGAATAGTTGTGGGAAATCAACAAGAGGGGGCGCGGTGAGCGTCCCTTTTTGTGTGGGGGGGAATTTGCACGGGTTGAAGTCAGGGCTATATGGATAATTGAAGGTCAACCCAGAACAAATTAACTTGCAGCTTATCCTTAAACCGCTAAAAGAAATCACTGTATAATAGAATGGCTGTGGATATAAAATTCTTCCTGACTAGGCTGGTATTTTTTCTCCATGCTTTCCAAACCC
>CAZLMO010000261.1:0-1594 GCA_964560915.1 uncultured Oscillospiraceae bacterium | reverse complement strand
CTGTTATTATAAGCTTGTTTGACTGGGGTTTATCCTCTTTAATCAAACTGCTTGTAAACGGATAAACGGGAGAATATTTCAATGGATGAGAAATTAAATGCTGATATAACCGAAAAGAGGGAAGATCAGGTTTTGGCTAAATGGTATGTAGTGCATACTTATTCCGGCTATGAGAATAAGGTTAAAGCTGACCTTGAGAAAATAGTCGAAAACAGGGAAATGCAGGAATACATACAGGATATAGTCGTTCCCCTTGAAGAGGTTATTGAAGAAAAAAACGGAAAAAGAAAAATAACCTTCAAGAAGATTTTCCCTGGTTATGTTATTGTAAAAATGATTATGAATGATCAGTCATGGTATGTAGTCAGAAACACCAGGGGAGTCACAGGATTTGTTGGACCTACTGCAAAGCCGGTACCTCTTACTGATGATGAAGTCATTCAGATGAGACTTGAAGGAATGGAAACAGTCATTGACTTTAATATTGGAGACAATATCAGAGTTATTGAAGGTCCCTTTGAGAACTTTGTCGGCGTAATTAAAGAAGTCGATAAAGATAAGAGAAAAGTTAAAGTTCATATATCCATATTCGGCAGGGAAACTCCCGTTGAACTGGATTATGATCAGATACAGATTATTCTTTAAGCTAACAAAAATACATTTGGGAGGTGGAATGAATGGCAAAGAAGATTATCGGATATGTAAAACTGCAATTGCCCGCGGGCAAAGCAACGCCAGCACCGCCGGTTGGACCAGCACTCGGACAGCACGGTGTAAACATTATGGGATTCTGTAAGGAATTCAATGAAAGAACAAGAAATGACGTAGGACTTATAATACCAATAGTATTAACAGTCTATGCGGACAGATCATTTTCCTTCATAACAAAGACTCCGCCGGCAGCGGTATTACTTAAAAAAGCATGCAATGTAGAGAGTGGCTCAGCTACGCCAAACAAGACAAAAGTTGCTACAATTTCAAAAGCTGATTTAAGAAAGATTGCAGAACAGAAAATGCAGGATCTCAACGCAGCAGACGTTGAAGCTGCAATGAGCATGGTTGCAGGTACTGCGCGCAGTATGGGCATCAAGGTAGAGGAATGATAGGAGGAAGCAAAAATGAAAAGAAGCAAGAATTACAAAGCAAGTTTAGAACTATTTAATAAAGCTGCCTCATACGATCCTTCAGAAGCTATCAGCCTTGTAAAATCAACTGCTAAAGCTAAATTTGATGAAACTGTAGAAATACACATCAAGCTTGGTGTTGATTCAAGACATGCTGATCAGCAAGTCAGAGGTGCTGTAGTATTACCGCACGGAACCGGCAAAAAAGTAAGAGTATTGGTATTTGCAAAAGGTGCAAATGCAGATGCTGCACAAAAAGCAGGAGCTGATTATGTAGGAGCAGATGAGCTTGCAGATAAGATTAAGAATGAGAACTGGTTCGAGTTCGATGTAGCGATAGCAAGTCCTGACATGATGGGTGTTGTCGGTAAAATCGGCCGTATTTTGGGACCTAAAGGCTTAATGCCGAATCCAAAAGCCGGTACAGTAACTGCTGATGTTGCAAAAGCTGTTACAGAAGCAAAAGCTGG
>CAZLMO010000260.1:0-1598 GCA_964560915.1 uncultured Oscillospiraceae bacterium | reverse complement strand
CAAGAAAAGTGCCCATAGTCAGGTCGTAATAGGGCAATATCTGCTCCCCATCTAATTGGGCATTGGGCCCGAATCTTCCGAAAATGTAAATATTGCCGTCACTATCAAAAGCAGTGTTTCGGATTTCATTCCATTTATCGTTGTAGTTAGGACCGTCGGAGCCACTGAAAGATTTGGCCCATTCCCACTGCTGAGCTTCAAGATGAGAGAATATTGATAACAGAAAAATAATAACTATTGTGCTCTTTTTCATGGTCTATTGGTTAAACTGGAATCCTATTGAATAATCACTTTTTCAGTACTGACTTTTTTATTGGTGATAATTCTGATAATATAACACCCCTTAGCCAGATTGCTTACGTTGAGTGAGCGGGAATTGCCTTCCATGATTTTGAGACCGGAAATTTGATATAAAGACCATTGTTCTATTCTCTCGTTATCGGGAAGGATAATGTGGAGAATATCATGAGCCGGATTGGGATATAGAAGAATAGAAGAACTTATTTCATTTTCCGTGATGCCAACATAGGGAACAGAAAATGAAGGATCGTGGTATTTTGCGAAAAAGGCATTGCTGTGACCAACACCTCCGTAAATTGTGGTACCATCGAAAATAATATTGCCGTCAAACTGACCGGTGGCAAACAAATCACCTGACTCATTTAATATTGTCAATCCGGGGTTGCAATATTGTGTGGCATTGGGCGTGAAAATGGGAATCATGTCAATAAAGGTTCCCGATTCATGCCAACGCGTAAGCATGATGATTCTACGAAAAAATGGATCAGTATAAGTAGTATCTATATCATAAGCGATTCCGGAAAAAGTTGCAGTAGCAAAAACCTGATTATTCACGTATGCCACATTACAACATAATGTGCTACTATTTATGCAAGCTCTTGATGAAACCGGAAAAATGCCGTGCGAAAGATAGCGACCGGTTTCCATATCAAATCGGGCAAAGAAGAGACGGGTATCGTTTTCATCGCCGTATTGAGAGAGTGGGGTTCCGTTATCAAAAAAAATGCTACTTGCAGCTCTATTATAAGCATTGCCCAATACACAGACGGAATGTCCGGCTTCATTCAAGCTATTCCCGGCAAAGAAATGATTAGTAAGCCAATTCAGGGCTTGTTCTTCGGCAGGACAATGCTGATAAAGTTGATTTTCCCATTGCACCGTTCCGGAAGTATCATATTTTATGATAAAACTTTGTGCTCCATGGGAGCCTCCATCCCTGAATTCAATACTGTGAAGAGAATCCAGATATAAAAATGCAGGATAACTATTGGGATTTGTTTCGGATAAAAGAGATCCTTCAATGGTCCCGGACAGATACATATTATCTTCACTATCGAATGAAAGTCCCCCAATACTGACATTAATTATATACCCTGTAGAATCGTTGTATTCGGCATCTCCTCCCAATACTAATCCGTCATGTCCGACGAACAATCTTTTACTCCATACTAACTCCCATTCGGGAGAAAATTTGTAAATCATAACATTATCTATTCCTTCATTGGAAGAAGCAGTGGAACCGGGAAGATAAAAATCATAAAATTTTTCCCGATCCACGATCACCGTTATGGGATCAT
>CAZLMO010000259.1:599-1599 GCA_964560915.1 uncultured Oscillospiraceae bacterium | reverse complement strand
TCTTCTGAACCAAAATCAGACGTGTTACCATTACACCATCGGACAGACTTCCCTTAAAAAGGTTTGCAAAAATAGGCATTTTTTTTGAATCCCTATACTATTTTGTATTTTTTTTCCCAAATCGGCATAACCCCAATCAGCTCTATTCCATTGCAATGGTTATCGGTCTTTATTTTCACCAGTGTTTCTGTAATCAATGTGTAATGAATATTAATTTTCATTACCTATCAATTCAGCCTGACTGCAATGGTATAATGCCTAGAAATTAACTACAAGCTTGAGGTTCAATTGCCTTGGCGTTAAGTAATTGGGTACCGCGTACTGACGGTTGGTGACATCTTTGACCCAAATATACGATATGGTGTTGTTTACCTGCAAAAGGTTAAGCACTTCAAGGCTTATCCATGCATCATTGATGAAATGCAGGAATTTACCCGGTCTGGCTTCTGAATATCGCGAAGCACCCAACAACTGCTTTGAAAATCCAATGTCTACCCGCCTGAATGAAGGCATACGCTGTGCATTTCTCGACCTGACCGATCCCGGAGGACTGTATGGTATTCCGGTACCGAACACCAGGTTAAGATGCATCTTATAGGTTGGATTCCTGGGTAAATAGTCCTGAAAGAACATGCTGAAGGTGAACCGCTGGTCAGTTGGCCGGGATATATAACCTTTGGTTATCAATACACTGTCAACAACCCTGTCATTGGTTGTATATCCAAAAATAATACGCTCCCCTTCGTCATTGAAGTAGTTGTAATAGTTGTCATTGTCTATGTCTTCACGTGTCTGCATTATGGAGAGGCTGGCCCATGATTCAATGCCCTTTACAAACTCACCGTTCACTTTCAAATCAATTCCGGTGGCATACCCTTTGGCATTGTTGGTGGCATAATATCTTATGCGCACATTGTCAACATCATAGGGAACAAGATTCTGAAGATACTTGTAGTAGGCTTCTGTAGTTAACTTGAACGGACGGCCCCAGGCCATGAAG
>CAZLMO010000259.1:0-589 GCA_964560915.1 uncultured Oscillospiraceae bacterium | reverse complement strand
ATGAAGTTATAATCTGAACCCAATACAAAGTGAATGGACGACTGTGCTTTAAGGTCAGTGTTCAGTACTCCGTACTTATCACGAAGTTCACGGTAAAATGGGGGTTGATAATAGAGCCCGGTTGAAAAACGGAACACAATATCATTCTGCCAGTCAGGCTTATATGATACACCGGCCCTAGGGCTTACCAGCATCTGGTTATTCAAATCCCAGTAATTGGCCCTTACACCAAGATTTAGATTCCACAATCCTTTTTCATTGCCCAGCTCCCATGAGTTCTGCACAAATCCAGATATTCTGGAAGAATTTAACCTGATGGATGTTTTGACAATATCCTGCAGGGTGATATCCGACTGATTACCCGGCTCACCGGGAATACCTCCGGTTGTAGGTAATGTAAAACCTGCCGAGTCATTCAATACCCACTCATTAAGCCGGTCATTGACCTCTTCAAGCTGATATTTAGCTCCCCACAACAGCGTGGAAGAAGGGGCAATATGCATACCCCTGTGCTCAAAGGAGGTAACCCGTGCATCAAGATAATTGCGTGCATGATTATGATAGGTACCTACTCCCTTGGCTTCAATCA
>CAZLMO010000258.1:0-1601 GCA_964560915.1 uncultured Oscillospiraceae bacterium | reverse complement strand
TATTATACCAGAACGCGACAGCGTTATGGGATAATTGGCCATCGCCGTAGGCGGGCCATTGGAATAGTGGTATAATAGCCGACTTGCGGCTATTATACCATAAAGTCCCAAATCCGTCCATATGAAGATTGTTCCCGGAAAACGCGGCGCGGTCTTCTTTTGCCTCATTCTTTTTTCAGGCGAAAATCCTCTGCATCGGCATTTTTTCGGCTTTTATAAAAGGATTTACCAAAAAATGTTTGGAGCAAATCTTGTAAAACGTCTTTCCATGTGGTACAGTATTTTAGTTTGTATATGATTATTGGAGGCGAAGCCATGCCCACCCTGAAAGAAGAGATCTCCCGGCGCCGCACGTTTGCCATCATCTCTCACCCGGACGCCGGAAAGACGACTCTGACCGAGAAGTTCCTGCTCTACGGCGGCGCCATCGCGCAGGCCGGAGAGGTCAAGAGCCGAAAAGCCAAAGCCGCGGCTTCGGACTGGATGGAAATCGAGAAGCAGCGCGGAATCTCCGTCACTTCCTCCGTCATGCAGTTTCAGCACGACGGTTTCTGCATCAACATCCTCGATACCCCGGGGCACCAGGATTTTTCCGAGGACACCTACCGCACGCTGACCGCCGCGGATTCCGCCGTCATGGTCATCGACGGGGGCAAAGGCGTGGAGCCGCAGACCCGCAAGCTTTTTAAGGTCTGCGCGATGCGCCATATTCCGATTTTTACGTTTATCAATAAAATGGACCGCGACGCCAAGGATCCATTCGACCTCTGCGAGGAGGTGGAGCATGAGCTCGGCATCGAAACCTGCGCGGTCAACTGGCCCATCGGCTCCGGAAAGGAATTTCAGGGCGTTTACGATCGGGAAAAGAAGTGCATTCTGTTCTTTCAGGACGAGGGCCACGGGAACAAGGCCCCCATCATGGAGACGGGGCTTGACGACCCGAAGGTCGGCACAATGATCGGCGAAAAGCGCTGGAATCAGCTTCGGGAAGATGTGGAGCTGCTCGGCGCGGGCCGGGAATTTAATCTGGAAGAGGTCCGGGCCGGGAAGCTCAGCCCCGTTTTTTTTGGCTCCGCGCTGACGAATTTCGGCGTCGAACCGTTTCTTGAGGCGTTTCTCCGGATGGCGACGCCCCCGCTGCCGCGCGTCGCGGATTGCGGCGAGATCGACGTCTGCTCCCCGGATTTTTCCGCTTTTGTTTTTAAGATTCAGGCGAATATGAATAAAGCCCACCGCGACCGCCTCGCCTTTCTGCGGATCTGCTCCGGGAAATATGAGCGGGAGGCCGAGGTCTACCACATGCAGAGCGGCAAAAAGATGCGCCTCTCCCAGCCGCAGCACCTGATGGCCTCCGAGCGCGAAATCATCGACGAGGCCTATGCCGGCGATATCATCGGCGTGTTCGATCCCGGTATCTTCTCCATCGGCGACACTGTCACCGTGCCGGGCAAGCCTTTCCGTTATTCCGGCATCCCGACCTTCGAGCCGGAGCACTTCATGCGGGTCCGCCCGAAGGACACGATGAAGCGCAAACAGTTCATCAAGGGCACCGAGCAGATTGCGCAGGAGGGCGCCATCCAGATCTTCAAAACACCGCGTAC
>CAZLMO010000257.1:0-1628 GCA_964560915.1 uncultured Oscillospiraceae bacterium | reverse complement strand
TCCAGGAATAGTTTAACAGACGATGAGCTCGCTAATTTTATAGAAAGACAATTAGTCGAGACTAGACAATCTACAAAAGCCTTTGCGGAAATATTAAAAACAGTGATTCCTGAGAGTGATATTGTTTATGTAAAAGCTAATAATGTATCGGAATTTAGGAACAACTTTGAAATAGTAAAAATAAGAGATATTAATGATCTTCACCATGCAAAAGATGCTTATTTGAATATAGTGGTGGGTAATGTATATGACATAAAATTCACAAGAAATCCAAGGAATTTCATAGTAAACAGTAATGCTAAATATAATTTAAGAGACTTGTTTAAGTATGATGTTAGGAATCAAAACTGTACAGCATGGAAAGGTGGAAAGGAAGGTACGATTATAACTGTCAAAAAAACAGTAGAAAAAAACAATATACTCTTTACAAGATACTCGTATGAATTTAAAGGTGAAATTTCTAACCAGCAATTAAAGAGGAAAGGAAAAGGGCAATTACCAATAAAGGCAAGTGATAAGCGTTTACTGAATATTGAAAGATATGGTGGATACAATAAGGCAAGTACTGCATACTTTTTCTTGGTCGAGCACGACAAGGGGAAGAAGAGGATTAGAAGCATAGAATATGTTCCGGTCCATCTCGCAAAAGACATTGAAAAGGATAATAGTAAATTATTAAGATATTGTAAAGAAGACCTAGATTTAGGTAATCCTGATATTAGAATATCAAAAATTAAAATTAATACACTATTCGCTTATAATGGTTTTTTGATGTATTTAAAGGCAAGAACAGGTGATCAATATGTATGTAATTTGGGATTTCAATTGTATTTGCCAATAGAGTATGAAAAGTATATTAAGAATATATATAAGGAAATTGATGGAGTTAAATCAAAGAAGATAAGCAAAGAGAATGCAAGAATAAATTTTGACAAAGAAATTAATATTAAAATATATGATTATCTTCTGAACAAACTTAATAACACCATATATTCTATTAAATTAGTAGAACAAGGTAAATTTCTTGAAGAAGCAAGGGATAAATATATAAGAATTGATGAGTATGATCAAGCGGAAATACTTACGAAAGTTTTTAATATTTTTATGTGTAATAGTGCACTTTCCGATTTATCTTTAATAGGAGGAACCAAAAATCATGGTAGGATTTATTTTAGTAAGAATATTGGTAAAGAAAATAAGATTTCAATTATAAATCAATCCATTACTGGTGTCTTTTCAAAGGAGGTAAATTTAAATACTATATGAGCTGGCGAGTTGTAGTTATTAGCAAAAGAGCAAAGCTTGACTTGCAGATGAATTATTTGGTTGTTAGAAGTGATGAGACAATAAAAATATATATTGGTGAGATTTCAACAATAATGATAGAGAATACTGCGGTATCATTAACAGTAGCATTGTTATCAGAATTAACTAAAAGAAAAATAAAAGTAGTGTTTTGCGATGAGAAAAGAAACCCTTCATCTGAATTAATGCCATATTATGGAAGCCATGATACTAGTTCAAAAATACGAAATCAAATAGCTTGGGATAAAGAAGCAGCTGATATTGTATGGACAAAGATAGTTGAACAGAAAATACGAATGCAAAGTAATTTATTAAAGCGCTTA
>CAZLMO010000256.1:0-1684 GCA_964560915.1 uncultured Oscillospiraceae bacterium | reverse complement strand
ACATCATTGACGCCTATCTTTACGCGCCGGAGGAACTCTCCGACGAGGAACTGACACAGGTTCAGGCCGCGGTCAACGACATCTTCGCGCAATACCGTGCGGGCACGGTGGATACCACCGTGCCGGAAAATTCGGAGTACCGTTTTGAGCCGCTGCCGGAGGACTGCCTTCTGCCGGAGTACGTCACTGTCGGCATGCTGGGCATCAACGTCAATGAGGTTCTGGGCGGTTATAACATACAGATTTCCGCGCGGGATGGCCTGTATCTGATTGACCTTTGGGTGAATGCCTTTGCCGACACCGACACCGGAAAGACGGAATACGCAGTCTCGGCGGCCGGCTTCCGGAGGCGTGAAACAGTTCCGCAGTCCTATCTCGAATACCGGGAGGACGACGGGACGGAGAGCGTCTATTTCGCCAATTTAGGGTTGATCCCGGAGTTTTCCTCCTACAACGAGGGCACCGCAATCTGGGACCCGGATACGGAGACGCTCTCCTGCGTGCTCGCGGTTTCGACGCTCGGCAATGTCGGCACGGTGAGCGGCCCGCAGATCGCCTTTGAGGTTGATTTCGACAGCGGCACCGGCGAGGAAAACCTGACTTCCCGCTTCTATACGCCGGTGGAACCGGTCGGGGAGGAATATGTCGCCCGGCAGTACAACGGCTTGTTTGAGACGGCCTCCGATGACCGGGTCATTGAGATGGCACGCCTCCTGCGGTTTTTGATTGAAAACGAGGGCGTCATTCCCGCCGCCCTGACGGATTCGGCCTCCGTGCAGAATGCCGCCGAGGTTGTGCGCCAGAACCTTCTGGCCGGGGATTTCCTCAGCATGGAGGTGGAGAGCTGCGAAGCGGATACGGCGGAGACGCTGCGGGTTATCGTCATGTATAAGGGCAGCGACCTCGTGAAGAGCCGCGGCTGGAGCGACGAGATGCTGGAGAACCGCTTTGTCGTCGTGCACGCCATTTATGATGCCACCTATGACCATACCAAAACCTTCCTGGACGACGGGCGTCAGGAGGCATATTTCTATCTTGCCGATCCTGAAAATACCGGTGTCTATACCATTGTGGACAACAGCACGTCAAACGTGCTCTCCGAGTAAATTCAAAGGTTCTACCGTATCTGCCCGGCCTGCCTTATGCGCCGCTCTGAAAATTTGGAAATCCGGTAAAACATTGCTCCGGGCCGATCGGTCCGGAGCAATGTTTTTGGGGGAAAATTCCGGCGGCCGGTGTAAAAAAATATTTTCAAAAACCGATTGACATTGACGCAGCGGAAAGGTTTATACTCTGTCTTGAGGTGATCACCGTGGAATACACCATCAACAAACTGGCAAGGATGTCCGGGATCAGCACGCGCACCCTGCGGTATTACGACCAGATCGGGCTGCTTTCACCCGAAAGAGTTGCCGCCAACGGGTACCGCATCTACGGGCCGGCGCAGGTGGATCTGCTGCAGCAGATCCTGTTTTTCCGGGAGCTCGGGTTTGAGCTTGAGAAGATCCGGAAAATCGTCGGCGCGCCCGATTTCGATTGCGACGCGGCATTGGAAAGCCATTTGGCGGCCCTTTTAAAACGCCGGGAGCAGATCGAGGCGCTCATCGCGGGCGTCCGAAAGACGATTTGCACCAGAAAAGGAGAAACGGTTATGAACGATGAAGAAAAATTTGAAAAATATATT
>CAZLMO010000255.1:0-1685 GCA_964560915.1 uncultured Oscillospiraceae bacterium | reverse complement strand
GATTTCGCGAGGTTGCGGGGCTTATCGATATCGCAGCCGTTCTCTTTTGCCACATAGTAGGCGAAGAGCTGCAGTGGGATGATCTCCGAGGCCGCGGCAAAAAGCGGCTCGGTTTGCGGAACGACGAGCACGTCGTCCGCCTCGGAGAAGATGCGCCTGTCTCCTTCTACGGCCACGCCCAGCACCGTTGCGCCGCGCGCCTTGACCTCCTCGATATTCGACATCATCTTTTCGAAGAGGCGCTCCTGGCAGCAGAGCGCGACAACCAGCCGGTCCTTGTCGATGAGGGCGATCGTGCCGTGTTTAAGCTCCCCGGCGGCATAGGCCTCCGAATGGAGGTAGGAAATTTCCTTTAATTTCAGCGAACCCTCGAGGGCAACCGCATAGTCGATGTTGCGGCCGATAAAGAAGAGGGCGTCGTTCGTGTGATAGCGGGCCGCAAGTTCCGCCACATTGGCGTTGAGGTCGATTGCGCGCTGAATCTGCGAGGGTATCTCTTGGATGGCCCCCACCAGCGCATCATACCGCTGCGGATCGACCCTGCCCAGTTTTTCCGCCGCCCACACCGCGATCAGGCAGAGCGCGGCGACTTGCGTCGTGTAGCCCTTTGTCGTGGCGACGGCGATTTCCGGCCCCGCGTAGGTATAGAGCACATGGTCGGCCAACTTGGCGATCGTGCTGCCGACCACGTTCACAATGGCGAGCACATAAGCGCCCATTGCCTTGCACATGCGCACCGCGGCAATGGTATCCGCCGTCTCGCCGGATTGGGAGATGACGATCAGGAGCGTATGCGCATCCACGATGGGCTCACGGTAGCGCAGCTCGCTGGCAATATCGATTTCCACCGGCAGGCGGCAGAGAGATTCCATGATATATTTTCCGACGACTCCGGCATGATAGGCGGAGCCGCAGCCGGTAATCAGGATTTTGTGAAAGTCTCCGAATGCTTCCGGCGTCATTTCGAGATCATCCAAAACGATCCTGCCGCCCTGGATCCGCGGCTCGACGGTGGATTTCACCGCGTGGGGCTGCTCCATAATCTCTTTGAGCATGAAATGCTCATATCCGCCCTTCTCTGCGGCCTCGATGTTCCAGACCACGCGGGTAACGGATTTCTTTACCTGCTCGCCAGTACGGTCAAAGACCGTGATCTTCTCCGGCGTGATTTCGGCGAATTCCCCTTCTTCCAGATAAATCATGTTTTTGGTATGGGAGACGAGCGCCGTCACATCCGAGGCAAAAAAGTTCTCCCCAACGCCGAGGCCGAGGATCAGCGGGCATCCCTCTTTGATGACATAGAGTTTACCCGGCTCGTCGGCGCAGAGGAAACCGAGCGCATAGGAGCCCTGCAGGCGCGCGGCGGTCTTCATCACGGCGGCTTTAAAATCGCCGACATAATACATGTCCAACAGATACGGGATGACCTCGGTATCCGTATCGCTGAGGAATTCGTAGCCCTTTCCCCTCAGTTCCTCGCGCAGAACGGCAAAATTCTCAATGATGCCGTTCTGGATCACCGCGAATTTGCCGTCCTTCGACAGGTGAGGGTGCGCATTCACATCCGTGGGAGCCCCATGGGTCGCCCAGCGGGTATGCGCGATGCCGCTGACGCCGTGCAGATTCACCCCGTCGTTCGTCTTTTCGCAGAGGTTTTTGATGACGCCGGATATCTTGACCATATC
>CAZLMO010000254.1:0-1701 GCA_964560915.1 uncultured Oscillospiraceae bacterium | reverse complement strand
CAGATCGAAGAATTTGATAAAAAGAAATTCGACCCATGGACAGGCGGAAATATAACCTATCTTATTTCTCTGACGGATGGCTCTGTCTACGAAATCGTGGAAGACGGCAGTATTACCGTCGATAATACCGAACATTATTTGTTGGAAGAAAGGAACTATGAACTGAGCATTCCTGATGATACCGTCTGGCATACGGTAAGCGAGGACTGATAAAAGCAGCAGACGAGTTATGCGAATGGCTGACCTGAGCAATTATATAGCCTAAGCGCGCCTTTCCCTTACTGTAGACTATGAGCACCTGCGCGGAATCCTTTATTGGCTTGGGTTATATAATTCCAAAATGAACCGGGGAGGCTGATCTGTTATGGATCAGCCTCCTTTGTATATGGAAAACCACTTCATCCGGCGAGTGGTTCCAAAAAAGCTTTTGCCGATGAAGGCGGTAAAAAGGCTCCCGCTGCTAAAAGGCCCTCAAGCAGAATTTTTATGCGCAGCGGCCGGTCTCCGCACACAAAAACCGGCGCGGCGAATGCCGTGCCGGCTTAAATGCCGTCTTTTTTATTTTGTCTCCCGGCGAAAAATCAGAGATCCTGCCTCTCAGGTTTTTATTTCATGCCGAGATTCTTTTCGAGGGTGCCAAGCTCGTCGCCCAGCGCTTTCGGGAGTTTGTCGCCGAATTTCTTATAGAATTCACGGATGCCGGCGGCCTCTTCCTTCCAGAGTTCGGGGTCGACGTCCAGCAGCCCGGCGATGGTCTCGGTCGTGATGCCCTCGAGGCCCTCGATCTCGATATCCTCCGGCTTCGGCTCGTAGCCGATCGGTGTCTCCACCGCATCGGCGGAGCCGTCGCAGCGCCCGAGAATCCACATCAGCACGCGCATGTTGTCGCCGTAGCCCGGCCAAATGAAATGGCCGTCTTCGTCGGTGCGGAACCAGTTGACGTTAAAGATTTTCGGGGCTTTGTCGTCGAGCTTTTCGCCCATCTCGAGCCAGTGCGCGAAATAGTCGCCCATGTGGTAGCCGCAGAACGGCAGCATCGCCATCGGGTCGCGGCGCACCACGCCGACCGCGCCGGCGGCGGCGGCCGTCGTCTCGGAGGCCATTACGGAGCCGACAAACACGCCGTGCTGCCAGTCTCTGGACTGATAGACCAGCGGCGCCGTCTTTGCGCGGCGGCCGCCGAAGATCATCGCGGAGATCGGCACGCCGGCCGGATCGTCAAACTTCGGGCTGACGCACGGGCAGTTTTTCGCCGGCGCGGTGAAGCGGCTGTTCGGATGTGCGCCTTTTTCCGCGGCGGTCTTACCGTTCCAGGGGTTGCCTTTCCAGTCGACGGCATGCTCCGGCGGATTTTTATCGAGGCCCTCCCACCAGACGGTGTTCTGGTCGAGGTCGTGAACGACGTTGGTGAAAATGGTGCCTTTCTTGGTGGCGGCAAGGGCGTTGGGGTTGGATTTTTCATTGGTGCCCGGCGCGACGCCGAAGAAACCGTTCTCCGGGTTGACGGCCCAAAGCCTGCCGTCCGGCCCGATGCGGAGCCAGGCGATATCGTCGCCGACGCACCAGACTTTGTAGCCCTTATCCGCGTAGAATTTCGGCGGAATCAGCATGGCAAGGTTGGTTTTTCCGCAGGAGGACGGGAACGCAGCGGTGATATACTTGACTTCGCCCTGAGGATTCTCGATGCCGAGAATGAGCATA
>CAZLMO010000253.1:0-1722 GCA_964560915.1 uncultured Oscillospiraceae bacterium | reverse complement strand
AAAATCCGCAAATAGGTGGCCGATAATCTGGCAGACCAGATTCTGCGTTATGTCTTCGGCGGCATTATGGATTTCTCGGTTCTCGGCAGAGCCGGTTCTTTCGAACATAAATCCGACCTTTTACCCGGGACGGATTACTGGGAGGATACTGTGGGCGGTATCCTTGCCGATAGCGGCACGCTTTCACACTTCAACCCCTCCTGGTTCAAATGGCAAGAGTGGGAAGATATTGTCGGAGAAAACGTTATCGGCAGCACCCGCTGCACTTTCCAGTTCAGGCAAACGGTTTCTTTCCCGCTGTTTAGCGGAATTAAGGAGATAAAATGGGTAAACCCCGACAATCCCGAGGACGGACGCATCTACATAAAAACCAGAGCTGCGCCGCGCAGCACCGTGCAGGTATATTGGAGCATTTACCAGCAGGGACTGCTGCCGGAAGGCATCGAGCGCAACCATTACGAAGTTGAGATAGAAACCGGCACCCAGTCAACAGCCATAAGTGGAATATCATGGGAAACCAGCGACGCAAGCGATATCAGATTGCGTATCCGGACACAGGCTCAAAGCCCCTTCCACTGGTTCAGGGTTCAATGGAGATTATACTACACCGAAAGCCGCGAGGTTAAACTGATCGACTCGTTTCCCATCAAGGCTTTAGCGGAATAAATCAGCTACCGTAGTATTATATTCCGAATCCGGAACGGACTCTGGCCAGATCAATCAGGGCAGACATGGATACTACTCCGATCAGGTTATTATCTTCCAAAACCGGTATATATTCGATATTTTGCTGATACATATCCCCGTATAACTCGTTAGCTGCCTGATGCCGGTAGGCAATGCGTATTTGCTCATACGGCGTCATAAAATCCCCGACAGGCGCTTCGGCTTTCCTTTTCCTGAGGGCAGACTTCATTTGCCTGAGGGTAAGTATTCCCCTTAATTTAGCTCCCTCGGCAACCACTATGAAACGGCACCCTTTTACCAAAACAAACTCACGGATTACCCGTCTGATGCTAACCTCTTCGCCTACTACCGGGAATTCTGCCGTCATGACATCCTCTGCCTTGATTGTTTTTAATACCTCGTATATCTTCATCTGTCTGCGGGTATAGCCGGCGGCAATATAAATTGCAAGTCCGATTAAAACTATCAACAGGTCGATAGCCCATTGCCGCGTGATGATAAACAGCATCACACCGACAAAAATAAAAAGTAAACCGGCCGCCCATCCCATCAGGCTGACAATGCGGGTCGCCCGGTAATAATCACGGGTTTTTCTCCATATAATTAAACGCAGGATTTCGCCTCCATCGAGAGGATAAACCGGAATAAAATGCACCAGGAAGAAGAGTGAAAAGATATACGCCAGTAGTTCTGCAATGCCGGCTAATCCGTAAATACCGGCGTCAACAAATGTAGCATAAAGCCCGTAGAATATGGCGGCTAAGAGGAAATTCGATAGATACCTGGATAAATACAGCAGCGGCGGATGAGTGGCATAGAACTTGTCGGCGCTATCCTGGTAGACACCACCGAAAATAAAAAGGGTCATTTTTTTTACCCACGGCTCTCTGCGGAATGCAACCATACCCAGCACATATTCCCGCAATGCCAGAGTTGCAAAAAATAAAAGTGAAACAGAAACGCCGAAGAGCATTCTCATAAACAACGAGTATTCCTCGGCAAACTGAAGCGTCACAACAGTTGTAATCAGTATGA
>CAZLMO010000252.1:301-1752 GCA_964560915.1 uncultured Oscillospiraceae bacterium | reverse complement strand
TTCAACATATTCGTCTCTTTTAGCAAAGAATCCATTTGTAACTTTGCCACCGAGGATTTTCGAAATGTTAATTTCTTCCCATCCAAGAGAATTCTTAACTGGGTCCCCGAACATATCATAAAACACCGACTGTATCAGCTTATCCAATTCGGCAAGCTGATTTTTTCGCATGGCAAGCAGTTCGCTCGCGGCGTCAAGTGTTTCGGCAATTTTGCGCTGGACTTCGAGAGGCGGGAGGGGGAATTCAAAATTTCTAATGCTGCCTAATGATATGAATTTTTGGGTTCCGCCTTTGTTTTCCCTTTCAACATATTCTGCAAAAATCCTGCTCGACAAAATGAAGAGTACAAATTTATTGTAGACATTCTCATTATTAAACTTTATCAAGGCAACATTTTTTATTGCAAAGTCAAATGTTTTAGCAACAATAATCGGACTACCGATTGTTCCAATCATCGGCATTAGAATATCTCCATTGTCTACTTTTGACCTTGAATTTATTTTGTCGTAGTCTTGTTGAGTAATATAGTTAACTTCCGAGATATCTATGAAACCACTGGATAAGTTCTTTGAAGTTACCAGTGGGAAACCGTTGCTAACATATTTAGGTGAATCGTGAGTTCCATCTCTAACATCGCAAACATCCCCCAGCCTCACCATCTCCCACTTACCCACCAATATGCCCCCTCAATTCCTCCATTTTCGAAGCAATATCAATGCTCAGTTCATCAAGCCTTGCTAATATCTCAAGCGGTGTATCATGCTCCACCTGCTCATACACAACTTCTTTATACCGGTTAATCGAAAGGTCATAGTTATTCGCAACAATATCCGCTTTGTCCACAAAAAAGCTTTGGTCTGTGCGTTTGCGGTTGTATTCGTCGAATCCCATTGCCGCTTCACCTTCCGAGGACAATCCCCCCACCGCCTCGGCGGTCCCCCTCCCTTTAACAAGGGAGGTAAAAGAGGCATACCGCTCAATTATATCCGGCACATCGTTTTCAGCTATCGCCGCGCGCTTATCGTCCAGCGAAAAACCGTCCGCTTTCATGTCATAAAACCAAACCTTATCCGTGCCGCCCGCGCCGGTCTTCGTGAAAACCAATATCGCAGTGGAAACACCGGCATAAGGTTTGAACACACCGCTGGGCATGGAAATAACCGCTTTGAGCTGATGGTTTTCAACAAGCTCCTTGCGCAGTGCGGCATGCGCGTTGGAAGAACCGAACAGCACGCCGTCCGGCACAATGCAGGCGCAGCGCCCGCCCTTTTTGAGCATACGGATAAACAGCGCGACAAATAAAAGCTCCGTCTTTTTCGTGGAGCAGATGGCTTTGAGGTTGTCGTTGATGCTCTCCGCGTCCACCGTGCCGGTAAAGGGTGGATTGGCGAGGATAACATCATAAGCGGCGTTGATTTCGTTTTGTTTGGAAACGCTGTCTTTATATTCC
>CAZLMO010000252.1:0-291 GCA_964560915.1 uncultured Oscillospiraceae bacterium | reverse complement strand
ATGAGGTTCATGGCGGAAATGCGCAGCATGGTTCTGTCCGTATCAAACCCCGTGAACATGTGCCCGCTGAAATGCTCCCAATCGTCCGCCTTCATGTCCGCCTCAAATTTTGCCCGGATGTATTCGGCGGTGGAAACGAGGAAACCGGCCGTGCCGCAGGCGGGGTCGCAGATTTTGTCCTGCGGGGTGGGCGCGACAAGGTTCACCATCAAATCGCGGATATGCTTGGGTGTTCTAAACTGGCCGTTTTGCCCGGCGGTCGCCAGTTTGCCGAGCATGTATTCATACAAA
>CAZLMO010000251.1:0-1754 GCA_964560915.1 uncultured Oscillospiraceae bacterium | reverse complement strand
CGCGGGGCGATGGCGACATATTCCTCTCCCGCGACCATGAGCGTTCCGTTCGGTTTTTCCGTTCCGACCGCAACCTCCAGCATCACCGGTTCGCCGCCAGGATCGGACGAGGAGACGAGCGAACTCGTGAGTTTGATCTCGTCGTATTCCGTGGTGGAAAACGGCAGGCCCCAGATTTCGAACGTGAGTTTGTTGCTGCTCGACGTATAGCCGATGACGATGATATCGCCCGCCGTGTTGTTCTTAAACTGGAAGTCGATAATATTGCCAACGGAATTGATCGTTGCGTCAAGGCCTTCCTTGACGTACGCGACCGGCATGGAATGGTTGCGCCGTGTAACCACCTCTAGATCTGATTTAACTACGGCGTTATACAGCGTGCTGGAAAGCTGGCAGACGCCGCCGCCGTACTGCTCCTCAATGGCGCCCTGCACATAAGCGTGCGCGATCTTCCAGCCGTTATCCTTGGTGCGCGTGCCGAGCGTGCCGTTTGCGGAGAATGTTTCGCCCGGCAGCAGCACCGTGCCGTTGATGAGGCCCGCGCCTTTGCGGACGTTGTATTTCCGGTTGCTGTCGCTGGAGGAAAAGTCGGTCGTCGCAGATGCGCGAAGCACATACTGCCCTTGCAGGGACGTCTTCGTCACCGTAGGCTCAATGACCAGGACGGGGATGTCGATCGGCGTTATAACGCCGCCGAGCATCGTGCCTGTGATGCCGTTGAGCAGCGCGGTCTGATCGACCGCAAGGCCCACGGTTTCGTCCTGTATGGTCAGCGTGTGCGTATCTTCGTCGATTCCGGTCACGGCGGCGTTTACGGCTGGAACGTCGATCTGCGCGGCGATACCGGCGATTCCCGCGGAGAGCGCTTCGAGGTCATAACTGACCGTAAGCGAAAACTCCTTTCCGTTTGCTTTTATATCCTCCGTTTCGGCTTTCATCGTCTCGTAAGTGCCTGTCTTTCCGAGACTGTAGGCTTCCTTCAGCACGGCGTCCGTATTGACCGAACGGGGCATGCCGGTCAGGTCGAGCGGGTAGGTCGTGTTGTTGTAAACGAGCAGGATCTCACGCTTCGCGTCGAGATTTTCCTCGATGCCGGAGAGCGCGGTCTTCGCCTCGTCCATAGTCATGCCGCCGATGAAGACGCCGTTGACCGTGATGCCCTCCAAAAATGTGGTGGAGTTGGCCATGGCTTCAAATTCCTGCCGCTCCAGTTCCTGCTGGACGCGCGCCGCTTCCTCCGCGGCCGCGATCGCGGCGTTTTCCGCGTTGATGCGAACCTGGTTGCTGATCACTTTATATAATACAAAAGAAAGCGCGAGGACAAAAACCACACCGAGTGCGATGATGATCCGCTTTTGCCGGATACGCTTTTTACGTTTGCTGCCGTTCGAGCTCTTTTTTCTTGGTTTTTTCGGCAGGCCAAGATCCTGAATCGGTTCCAGTATCACTTCCGAATATTCCGAACCGTTCGGCTGTACCGGTTGATCCGGCTGCCGATTGTTTTGTTCCATTGGAACTTCCTCCCGGGCGATCATTTCTGGCTAACACCGCAAACCTGCTTTTGCAGTCAGCATGGCGAACGCGCAAATATCAGGTTCTATTGTAACGGATTCGGGCATGATTTGCACCGCCGGATTCGGGCGCGGGGGGAATTGTTACAGAATGTTCATCAGATTGTTTCAGGATCGTTCCTTTGTTTCGGCGAAACTTTTTCGAACGGGCGCGCGTCTGTTTTGCGGCCGCGAACTGTGATA
>CAZLMO010000250.1:1144-1773 GCA_964560915.1 uncultured Oscillospiraceae bacterium | reverse complement strand
ATTCCGGAGTGATGACTATGAACAAAGATCCAGAAAAAAACAAAATGAATGCTTGTCTTTTTTTTGTTCAATTAGAATATCATTTAAGGAACGTTTTTGGGAAATATTGTTCTTTTCAGGAATTTCATCAAATAAACTATTAGCAATTTTTTGAGGAGCTTCTTGTTTTGAACTATATGGAAGATTAAAATCAGGTTCTGTTTTTATAGTTGTCTCAATAATGGGTTCCTCTTCAACAAAAGGTTGCATTACTTTTTCAATATCAGCTTCTTTTATTGTTTCTTGTTCAAATGGTACAGAAGAATTATTTTCTTCATCTTCTTTGGCAATTATTATGGTTTCATTTTTATTAGTTTTATCGGGAAGAAACTCAAGAATATCATCATTGTCAAAATCGTTTTCTGAAGAAATTTCTTCTGTCTTTTCTATAGGTTTAGTTTCAATTATGGACTCTGGTTCTTTGAATAAAATTTCTTTTTTGTCTGTTAATTCTTCTGTTTTATCTTCAATTTGAGGGAGAGGTTCATTGATGACAACTTGCTCTGAATCAAAATCAAGAATGACATTGGTGGGTTCTTCGGGTTGTTGCTCAACAGGTTCCTCAATAGTCTCTTTTTTTTCAAATGAAA
>CAZLMO010000250.1:0-1134 GCA_964560915.1 uncultured Oscillospiraceae bacterium | reverse complement strand
GTAGTATCATAATGCAAAACCGCAAGGTAGGCTTCCCTTAATTTCTGCAGGACTATATCTTTTTCTATCTGTGTAAAAGAAGAATTGTTTTTTGTTATAAATTGAAGATTTTCAATAATTTTATTGAGTTCTTCTAATGGATTATCCATTTTGTTGATATTATACATAGATTTTTACTTATTTTATTTTTACCTTTGCCAACAAAAATTAATCAAAAATTGCCTCCAAAAATACAAAAATAATTAATCCAAATATATTAAATATGTTCCTTGAAAATAAAGCAAATAGAAATAAAAGCAAAGGTTGGATTGAAGTAATCTGCGGCTCAATGTTTTCTGGAAAAACGGAGGAACTCTTACGAAGGCTCAGGCGTGCCCGTTTTGCTAATCAGCAAATAGAACTTTTTAAACCCTCTATTGATATCCGTTATGATGAGGTAGCAGTTGTTTCTCATGACGATACTTCCATGATTTCCACACCGGTTCAAAATTCTGCTGAAATTCTTATTTATGTCAATATGGATTCCGTTGAGGTGGTGGCAATTGATGAAGCTCAGTTTTTTGATGATGGAATTGTTGATGTATGCAATAAGCTGGCTAATGCAGGAATAAGAGTAATCGTTGCTGGATTGGATATGGATTACCTCGGAAATCCTTTCGGGTCAATGCCAAATCTTATTGCTATTGCAGAGTACGTTTCTAAAGTGCATGCAATTTGTGTCCATTGTGGTGAACTTGCTCAGTTTTCAAATCGCATTGTTAACAACGATAAACAGGTGCTTTTGGGTGAAAAGGATAGTTATCAACCACTTTGCAGACATTGTTATAATGAACTGAATTCCTGATATTTCTTATATATTTATATTAATGTTTTTAAATTAAATAATTATGATCTATGATTTGATAGTAATTGGCAGTGGACCGGGAGGTTATGTGGCTGCTATTCGTGCTAGTCAGTTAAATATGAAAGTGGCTGTTGTTGAACGAGCAGAACTTGGAGGTGTTTGTTTGAATTGGGGATGTATTCCTACTAAAGCCCTTTTAAAATCTGCCCAAATATATAAATATGCTACTCATGCTGCCGATTTTGGGATTACTATAAATGGAAGTGTGACCCCCGATTTTGATGCTGTGG
>CAZLMO010000249.1:0-1779 GCA_964560915.1 uncultured Oscillospiraceae bacterium | reverse complement strand
GAGTATTAAAATCAAAAACTAAAAGACCTCCTGTTGTATCCTGAACAAAAATATTTCGGTCATCACGAAATACAAATGTAACATCACCTGTGATTTTGTAAACTGTGGTAGTAGGGGTGGCATTGGCAGCTTTAAAATCCCTAATATTGGCAACCTCAACCGGGAAAGTATAAGTTGCCGTTACCATATTACTATATATAGAATCGGAAGTAAAAGCAATGGCATTTACTGTAGTATTCTGGCTAACGGTAAAAGGTGCGGTATAAAGCAGTGATGTATCCGTAGGAATTGATCCATCTAAAGTATATCGAATTTCAGCACCGGAAGTTTCGCAGTTCATTGAAACTGTCTGGGCATAATAATTAAATCCGGATTCAGGTAAAATTGTCGGATCAATTATGTTGATAAAGCTAAAATTACGAGTAACAGAAACGGCAGGGGTGATGGCAACTGAATCCATTCCCACTAAAGTAGCCGTAATCGAATAATTTCCTGCAGGCAACTGAATCGGAAACATTGACAACATTCCTAATTCAGCCGGCCCACAATACATAGTAGTTGAGCCAACTATAGGATACAGAAAAGCTGCTTCTAATTTTAACAATCCGTCAACACCGGGAACAAAATTTTCAAAAGTAAGATTTGCTCTTAAAGTATCGGTTGTGGCAAATATCTGACCTTCGGTTGGACTAACGATTGCAAGAGCAGGGGGAGGAACAATAAAGCTAAAATTGCGGGTAACAGATACGGCAGGGGTAATGGCAACTGAATCCATTCCAACTAAAGTAGCCGTAATAGAATAATTACCGGCAGGCAATTGAATCGGAAATGTCGAAAACATTCCTAATTCGGTAGGTCCACAATACACAGTAGTTGGCATTGTATATAAAGAAAGAAAAGGTGCTTCTATTTTTAATAATCCATCAACGCCGGGAATAAAATTTTGAATAGACAAGTTGGCTATAAAAGATTCGGTTGTAAGAAAAGTTTGTCCTTCGGCAGGAAGTGTAATAGCCAAGGAAGGAACTAATGCAGGCGTTTGTGTTACTATAAAATCCTCCAAGAAAAAACGACCTTTGGAAGCTTGATTTCCAGCAATTTTAATCATCGTATTGGCAGCTCCTCCGGTTAAATCCATTTGAAATTGTGCAAACGTATAAGTGGCATCATTGGGTAAACCGGTAACAAGATACATTGTAGTATCATCTCCGACAATAACATAAACTTTTATTGTAGTAGAATCATCTCCGGAGAATGCCATTGATTTAAAACTTAAAGTAAAATTTCCACTATTGGCACTCAAATTAATCGAAGGAGTCTGAATCCATCCTAAAGAAGAACCAGAACCCAATTTGATAGAGCCTCCGGCTTCATAAATTTTATCTCCGCTCCACCCAGGCTGTTGAGTAAAAGTATTTAATTCCCCGCCCTTATTCGAACTACCTGGGGAAGTTATAGAATTATGATAAAAGCCATCGAAATTTTCAGAGAAAACTGTTACGGGGGTTTGCCCCCATCCTACCGTGGTTAAACCGACTAACAGCAGTAAAGTAAATAATACTGTTCTAAAAGTGTCAAATTTTTTCATCTTAAATTGATTTTAATTAATACTATGATTGATTGATTTAATACAAACTTAAATTATTGATTTATAATTCATTAATAATACATTTTTTACTTCACATATTTACTAAAACATGACTTATTCACATTCTCATTTTCCTTTATAGTCTTATACAGAGTTTGCAAAAATAAAATATTTTTTAAAGCAAAACCATA
>CAZLMO010000248.1:0-1788 GCA_964560915.1 uncultured Oscillospiraceae bacterium | reverse complement strand
CGATCACCTTATCCGAAAACGCTTCACAAAACACGCTGTTTGCCCTTTCTGAAAACCAATTCCGCGCCGGTATCAGGCGCGACCGGAAACGCCGTCTCCTATAGCTCCAAGGAATCCCCCGCGCATAATGCAAGGCAGCGGTTCCCCAAACGCCGCTTCATTTCGCAAATCGCGAAGATCCCCGTACAATGGAGGGGGATAACCCTACGAATATCCAAATCAATCATGTGTTGAATCGTCATTTGCAGCCTTGGAGGGCTCACGTGATCCAAGTGCATTCCGGCCACCAGAGTGTGGAGCTTTTTATCCGGAAATAACTTCATGACATCGTTCAAACAATTCACGACGCCGGGATGGCTGCACCCGAGGAAAACGAAGAGGCCTTTTTCCGCATCGCAAACAAGCATTTGCTCATCCATCATCAGATCGGGCGCTTTGTCCGCTTCATTGCCGCAATAAAAGCCGGGGGAGATATCCTCGAATCCCGCGGTACCCGGTATTTCCCCGAGAAGATGCGCGCCGGGCGCGAGCTGCGTGTATTCCGCCGTAAATACAAGAGCGTTTTTTATATTCTCATACTCGTCGCATGACCATGGGATGCCGATATCGCGATAAGTTGTTCCGTCCGGGGACAGCGCATATCGCCTGGCGAAAGCCGCCGTGTGTACATAAGTCTTTGGGAATTGCTCTGATACCGGAAAGCAAGGGAGACCCCCGCAATGGTCGTAGTGCCCGTGGCTGAGCACAATGTAGTCGGTTTTATCCAGTTCTACGCCCATCCGGGCCGCGTTGCGGAGATAAACATCGGACTGGCCGGTGTCAAATAGAATATTGGCGTTTTCATGCTCAATGAAGAGGGATAGCCCGTGCTCGGCGAGTATGCCGCGCTTTTTCGCCCTGTTGTCTGTCAGGATATGTAATTTCATATACAAAACGGCTCCTTCAGCACAACTCAATTGTGGTCTTATGCCCACAACGGATATCTTATCCTCTTTATGAGCATATGTCAATATTTCTTCGATATTTCTATGGGGCGAAAACGCAGGCTCGGCGTTGATGGTAAAACAAGGGAGCGTACAATTAAAGAACGACGCTCCCCGCCATCAGGCTGATATCGGCTTGTGTTTAATTATGGAATTCTTTTCGTTATCCGCACTATTCCCAGCCGTGCCGCCGGCAGTGCCCGCGACAGAACTTCCCCTTGCAGCTCTGTTCGCAGGCGATTTTTGCCGAACCGCAAGCGGGGCATGCATACTCTCCATTTTTGATGGAATCCATATTCTCGTAACTCTCCACCCATTCTTTACCACAATCCAGACATCTGACCGGGCAGATATTCCGCGTAAAATTGCCGCCCTCTATATGTATGATTTTCCCATTCACCAGACTGTCGGCAATTTTTTCCCTTGCGGATAAGAGGATGCGTTGAAACGTGGGGCGGGAAACCTCCATCTTTTCGGCGCATTCGCTTTGCTCGAGCCCTTCGAGGTCTTTTAGCCGGATGGCTTCCAATTCCTCGAGTTTTAAGATATTCTCCGGGATTTCCTCCACATCTTTAGCCGAAGGAATAAAGTATGGGACGGAAGGGATGTTTTCAATCCTCCTCCATTTCGTGGGCCTTGCCAAAGACATCAACTCCGTTCATCAGACTTGCCTGCCGGCATTCGATATATGTGCTATTATACAGGAAAAACGAGTTCTTTTAAACTGGAATCTATCTTTTTGAAGTGACCCGTCCTGTGCTCCATGAGAAAAAGGCAGGAATTTCCGCCTGCCTTATTCCGCAAA
>CAZLMO010000247.1:1273-1830 GCA_964560915.1 uncultured Oscillospiraceae bacterium | reverse complement strand
ACGCTTAACGGAATGGGCTGCGATGTGGTCAATATCGGGCTGGCTACTACTCCAACAACCGAGATCGCCGTTACCGGCGAGCATGCTGACGGGGGGATCATCCTGACTGCAAGCCATAATCCAAAACAATGGAATGCCTTGAAACTGCTGAATGGCAAAGGAGAGTTTCTTTCCGGAAAAGATGGGGAGCTTGTTTTGCAGTACGCGGAGCAGGAAGAATTTGTATTTGCCGGGGTGGACGAACTGGGAAAAATGACGGAGAAAGACTATACGCGGGAACATATTCTAAAAATACTGAGCTTACCGCTGGTTGATGTGGAAGCCATCCGGAAGGCGGATTTTTCGGTCGCCTTCGATGCGGTGAATTCAGTGGGCGGAATTGCTTTACCTGTGCTGCTTCAGCATCTGGGTGTTAAACGGATCGTGCCGATTAATGAGGAACCAACAGGCGAGTTCGCACATGTTCCTGAACCACTGCCCGAAAATTTAACCGAAACCTGCAGCTTGGTGAAAAACAAGTCGGTCGATGTGTGTTTCGTGGTTGACCCCGATGTGGA
>CAZLMO010000247.1:0-1263 GCA_964560915.1 uncultured Oscillospiraceae bacterium | reverse complement strand
TATCGATTATTGATGAGAACGGATCCATGTTTAACGAAGAATATACCCTGGTGGCCGTGGCCGATTATGTATTGTCCGTCACACCCGGGAATACGGTCTCAAACATGTCCTCGAGCCGGGCATTAAAGGTGGTTACCGAAAAGTACGGCTGCTCGTATGCCGCATCGGCCGTGGGCGAAGTAAACGTGGTGCAGAAAATGAAGGAAACCAAAGCAGTGATAGGCGGCGAAGGAAACGGGGGCGTGATTTATCCGGAATCGCATTACGGACGGGACGCATTGGTTGGTATTGCATTATTTCTGACCCATTTGGCCAGGACAGGATTGAAATGCTCTGAATTACGAAAGACTTATCCCGATTATTTTATCTCTAAAAATAAAATTGAACTGACACCTGATGTGGATGTCGATCAGGTGCTGGACAAGATAAAGCAACGATACCCGAATGAGGAAATCAGCACCATCGACGGGGTCAAGATCGATTTTGAAAGCGAATGGGTCCACCTTCGAAAATCGAACACGGAGCCGATCATCCGGATCTACGCCGAATCGGACAGCATCGAAAAGGCAACCCGATTGGCAGAAAAGCTGATAAAAGATATACAAAATCAGATATAATCTTAAAATCCGGCCCTTCAGCCGGATTTTTTGCATGATAATTGCATATGAAGGGATAATCATCCGGTCTGCTTCAAAGACTTATGTCCTTGGCTGAATATGTTAAATTTTGTCAAATTTTATATGTTATAAATAATATATATCAAATAATATTTACTTTTATTCCTGTTTAGAAAATCGCTAAGTCGTTCATGCTGGTATGATACGAACATGTTGCCCGGCGACGCCCGGGTTATATGATGATAATTTTCAGCAACATGGAGTTCTATGCGGCCATAAAAAACGGAAACTGTTAACCTATGAAAAATCGAAGAAGACTAATCGCCATCATTGCTGTTCCTCTGGTCATGCTTATTTTCATCATTGTATTTAAAACGAATAAAGAGGAGAGTACGATCATTACTTCTGCCGTGCAAAGAGGCAAAGTTGATGTTCAGGTGTTTTCGTCCGGACAGATTGAATCGGAGAATAAGACGAATATTCCGGTTCCAAAAAAGTTAAGTGACCGGAGTTTGAGAATATGGAATCTGAAGATCACCGAGCTGGTAGAAGAGGGTACTTACGTCGATTCGGGCGACTTTGTTGCCCGGCTTGATCCGGAAGCGGTGCAGGAGCAGATCAAAAATGTGCAGGACGAGTTGGATAA
>CAZLMO010000246.1:0-1867 GCA_964560915.1 uncultured Oscillospiraceae bacterium | reverse complement strand
GCCCTTGCGGCGGGCTTTTTGCTGGATCTGCTGATCGGGGATCCGCGCTGGATCCCGCACCCCGTGCAGGGAATGGGGAAGCTGATCGCGGCGATGGAGCGCTTTTTGCGCAAAAAATTCCCAAAGACGGCGAAGGGCGAGCTCCGGGCCGGCGCCGTGATGGCGGTGTTTGTGCCGGTATTTTCCGGCGGCCTCACTTGGGCGGTGCTCGCGGGGGTGTATTTGATCCACCCGTATGCGGGCCTCGCGCTCGAAACGGTGCTCTGCGCGGAGCTTCTGGCGGCGCGGTCGCTGCGCGACGCGGGGATGGCCGTCTACCGCGCGCTGACGAAGGGGACGCTCGACGAGGCGCGCCATGAGGTCTCGATGGTCGTGGGCCGGGATACGGAGCGGCTTGATGCGGCGGGTGTGACCCGGGCGGCGGTGGAGACCGTGGCGGAGAACGCCTCCGACGGAGAGATTGCGCCCCTGCTCTTCATGGCGCTCGGCGGCGCGCCGCTCGGGATGTTTTATAAAGCGGTAAACACCATGGATTCGATGGTGGGGTATAAAAACGAAAGATATCTCTACTTCGGGCGCGCCGCGGCGAAGCTCGACGACGTCTGCAACTACCTGCCCGCCCGCGTGAGCGGCGTGCTGATGTGCCTCTGCGCTCCGCTTGCCGGTTTTTCCGGCGGCGGCGCGTGGCGGATCTTTCTGCGGGACAGAAACAAGCATACCTCCCCGAACTCCGCACAGAGTGAGGCGGCCTGCGCGGGCGCGCTCGGCCTGCGGCTCAACGGGCCGAACTATTACGGCGGCGTGCTGGTGGAAAAGCCTTATCTCGGGGACGACACGCGGCCGGTTGAGGCGGCGGATATCCGCCGGGCGAACCGGCTGATGCTCGTGACGGCGGCGGCGAGCTGGGCGCTGTTTGTGCTGCTTCCACTGATTTTCTTCTGAAAAACCGCACGAGCACGGGACTATTGAAAAAGCAGATTCATATGAGCACGGCGGGGAGGAGCAAATCGCCGACAAGATCAGGGACCGGCGCATGTCTTTGCGCCTATCAAAAAGGGAGGGATTCCATGGCCAAAACCATTATGGTACAGGGCACCACTTCAAACGCGGGCAAGAGCTTTCTCTGCGCCGCGCTGTGCAGGATTTTCCGGCAGGACGGGTATTCCGTCGCGCCGTTTAAATCGCAAAATATGGCCCTCAACTCTTTTATCACAAACGAGGGGCTGGAGATGGGCCGGGCGCAGGTTATGCAGGCCGAGGCGGCCGGCATCGAGCCCTCCGTGCGGATGAACCCGATCCTCCTCAAGCCGACCGGGGACTCCCGCTCGCAGGTGATCGTCAACGGCCGCGTCTACGGGGATTTCACCGCGCGGGAATATTTCGCGATGAAGCAGTCCCTGATCCCGGATATCAAAAACGCGTTTTCCTCCCTTACGGAGAAAAACGACATCGTCGTCATCGAGGGCGCGGGCAGCCCGGCGGAGATCAACCTCAAGCAGGAGGATCTCGTCAACATGGGCATGGCGGCGATGGCCGACGCCCCGGTGCTGCTCTGCGGAAACATCGATCCGGGTGGCGTGTTCGCGTCACTCTACGGCACGGTCAAGCTGCTGGACGAGGCCGATCAGAAACGCATCCGGGGGCTTATCATCAACAAATTCCGGGGCGACGTGACGATCCTCGAGCCGGGGCTTCGGATGCTGGAGGAGCTCACCGACCGGCCGGTGGTGGGCGTGGTGCCGTACATGAGGCTCGATCTCGACGACGAAGATTCCCTTTCGGAGCGGTTTTCCCAAAAGGCGGGCTCCGGCGCGGTCGACATCGCGGTGATCCGCCTGCCGCACATCAGCAATTTCACGGATTTTAA
>CAZLMO010000245.1:0-1916 GCA_964560915.1 uncultured Oscillospiraceae bacterium | reverse complement strand
TTTGTACGGGCTGTCGAAGGCGGGACGGTCTTTCTCGTCACCGGAAGCGCGCGTCTGCTCTTCGGTAAGAGTTTCGAAACGCTGGATGGCAAAACCCACGAGGCGCTCGGTATTTTTGATTACACCGGGAAGGAATTCGACGGGCTCACCGTGCACGACGAGCTGCTCCACCCGGTCTTCGCCCCGGAGGAGACCGTCTTCGGCTGCGTGAATCGGTCGGAAAATCTTTATTTTGAAGAGGAAAATCCTTCCCCGCTCTTTACGGTCGAGATGGGGTACTCCGACAACGAAAAGGCCGACGGCGTGGAGGGAACCCTCTACAAAAATTTTTTCGGCACCTGGAGTCTCGGCCCCGTGCTCGTCCGGAATCCGTTTCTCATGCAGGAAGTGCTGCGGCGCCTGCTCCGTGAGGATTACTGCGAAGGCGACTACTCCCTGGAAAAAAAGGCGCTCGACCGGGTGCTGCACGACATTCGGGAGTCCGTGAGGTAAGGACATGTGTGCTCATAGGAAAGCCGCCGTTTTCTCCCCGGAAAACGGCGGCTCTTTTTGTAATGTAAAAAGTAATCGAGGATTTTGCAGGGTATATTTCAGACAATTCATTTTTCCAATGGCCTAAAGGTCTTGAGGAAATGTATATTCATGCTTTTTGTTTTGTATGCTCTTTCTTTTTTCGGCGGGATACGGCACTTTTTTCGGAAGGCCTCCGCTTCCTCCGCAGGGATTTTCGCCGGAATCCATTTATAAAGGTAGAAATTTTTAGAAGATATGTCGTTTCTTTTTCTGATTTTGTCCCCGAAACAAAGAGGAATATAGCCGCGTCATTCAGCATAAATATGCTGAATGATCTTGACAAACGAAAAAGATGGGTTTAAAATACAAAACATCACAATGAACTTTTGCCCCGCAAAACCTTCATTGCCGAAATATTGAGAGAGGTGTAAAAAAATGAAAAAACTGCTTGCCATGCTGCTTGTGCTGGTTATGATGCTTAGCCTTGCGGCCTGCGGTGGTTCTACCGGAGAAGAATCCGAGAGCGAAGCTCCTTCTTCCGAGGCGGAATCCGGCGGTGAAGAAGCTCCCGCTTCTGACCGTTTCCTGAATGTCCATGTAGCCGCTGCCATCACTTCCGTCGATCCGCTTGCGACCGGTTCCGGCGATGACTTCGAGGTGATCGGCCATCTGATCGATGGTCTGATCCTGCTTCAGGGCGATGGTTCTCTGGCTCCGGGTCTTGCCGAGAGCTGGGAAGTTTCCGAAGACCAGCTGACCTGGACCTTCCATCTGCGTGATGTCAACTGGTCCAATGTCAACGGCGTCTATGCCCCTGTTACTGCTGCCGACTTCGTCTATGCCTGGCAGAGGATGGTCAACCCCGATAACGCCGCCGAGTATGCGTTCATCTTTGGTGACGCGGCCGGCATCGTCAACGCCTCCGAAATCGTCGCCGGCGAAAAGGATCCGTCCGAGCTCGGCGTCGAGGCTGTCGACGAGAAGACCCTTGCCGTACATCTGAAAGCTCCCTGCGGTTTCTTCGAAACCCTGATGTATTTCCCGGCATTCTTCCCGGCAAATCAGGCTTTCGTTGAAGAGTGCGGCGATCTGTATGCCACCGCTCCGGAGTATTTCCTCTCCTGCGGCCCGTACGTCGCGACGGATTACTCCGTTGCCGCCACCGCTTTCACTCTTACCAAGAATGAGAATTACTGGGATGTCGCCAATGTCATCTGCGCCGGCATCAACTACAAGGTTATCCTGGATTATCAGGAAGCTTACCTTGCCTATCAGAACGGCGAACTTGATGTCGCGAAGCTCTCTTCCGAGATGGTCGAGCTTGTTGCCGCCGATCCGGAGTACCGTCCGGTTATGACCGGTTATCTCTGGTATGTCACCCCGAACATCAGCGCCAACAACGG
>CAZLMO010000244.1:0-1930 GCA_964560915.1 uncultured Oscillospiraceae bacterium | reverse complement strand
CCGAAGCCGTCGGAACCGGCGTGCCTCAAGCCGTAAATCCTTTGCGGCAGAACGCCGGCCAAAAATGATCTATATCGATAGAATTTAACGATTGCCGCAGGGCTTCCGGTGTTCGCCCTGCTCGGCGCCGTGCTGCCGCTCATCAGCTCGCCGGGTTGCTCGCCGAAGCCTTGTGGAGCGGCTCAGAGAGGCGGACTAACGCGAAGCGGCATGGTCGTCTGACCATGCCGCTTCGCGTTAGTGTCCCCTATAACTTTTCCTTACGTTTTTCCTGCCGAAGGTCGAACTGCCGCAGGGCTTCCGCCTCTCGCTGTTCGCGCGAGTGCGCCTGCCGCGCCTGCTTTCCTTCGGCCTGCTGGAGCTTGAGCGCCCGCTGGGCTTTGGTGCCAATCCCTGTGTTTTCCACCTGATGGTGAATTTGCCGCTGCATCCGCTTGGGATTGACACAACGATCTTCCGGAGCGCCCGCTTTGATGGATGGACTGAACCTCAGATGGCTCCAGTTTTGAAGCAGAAAGTCATAGATCTCATAATCCTTCGGCTCGGCTCCAAACGTGATTTTGCAGACCTCATACCGGCGGCCGTCCACGCGCTCATAAAGCCCAATCCAAAAAGGCTCTTCAAACAGAACCGTCAGCTTGGATACACTCGTCCCCATATTGTATTCCTCCTTTTGGGGTTGCTCACAAAGAACGGACAACCAAGGAGGCAGGTTACTGACGTCGGAAATTGCCTTTATGTTTTAAAACGGCGCAAGTGCTGTTTCTGCCGCAACGGGCAACTTCTCTCTTTTTCCACAAAAGCATTCGCTTTTGTGGAGGCACCGAGGGGCGACGCTCCCGGACTACCAACCGGGATGTGTTTTTATCTTTGCAGGTTCATTTTATCGCAATTTTTGCCGTCACGCAAGATTTTCAAAAATACTCCTTGACTCTTACACTGTGGTAGGCATTACAATGATAGTGAGCTCAAAAATCACATATATGTGGGGAATTCAATATGCTGAAAATCGGAGATTTTTCAAAGCTGTCAAGGATTAGTATTCGGATGCTGCGCCATTATGATGAGATCGGCCTGTTGATACCCAAAAGTACCGATTCTTTTACCGGCTATCGCTATTACGGCGAGGATCAGCTACCGGTCGCGGGGCAGATCAACGCCCTGAAGGATATGGGGTTCGGCCTGTCCGCTATCGGTGAAATCCTAAAATGCTATGGCGATCCACAAAAGATGGCAGAGTTTTTATCTGTAAAAAAGGCCGAGGTAAAAGCGGAGGCCGAGGAAGCCGCGCACCGTTTACTGCTCCTTGAAACAGCCATCAAGAGGCTGAGAAAGGATGGGACCACGATGAGTTACAATGTAAACTTAAAAACGCTGCCCGAACGCTATGTTGCCAGCGTCCGGAAGATCATTCCCGCATACGACCAGGAGAGCATCCTGTGGAACATTATGATGAAGGAAATCGCTCCACTGAAAGTACAGCCCGCGGAAAATTGCTATAGCCTTGCCATCTTCCATGACGAAGGATACAAGGAAAGCGATGTGGATGTTGAAATTCAGGGAACTGTGAAGGGCAGCTATCAGAATACCGAGAATGTCGTGTTTAAAACAGTGCCTGCGGTAGAGGTTGCCTCAGCGACTTACAAGGGAAGCTACGAGCAGCTCACCGCAGTAAATCATGCGGTTGCAAATTGGGTAAACGACAACGGCTATGAGTTTAACGGTGCCATGTTCTGCATTTATCATGTTAGCCCTGCACAGACGCAGAATCCTGACGAACTCGTCACCGAGGTCTGTTATCCCGTGAAACGCAAATAAAACCGAACGAGTCGGCCCCCATGCGGGGCCGGTTTTTTTTGAAAAAAATTTTAAATGGCCCTTGCAAATGATTTTTAATGGATCTATCCTTTCTTTTGAGGATATCCTTTAG
>CAZLMO010000243.1:1657-1943 GCA_964560915.1 uncultured Oscillospiraceae bacterium | reverse complement strand
CCGCAGACACAATATTTGAAGGCGCTCCAATGCTGTTATCTCCATAAACAGGTTTAACGCAATAGTAATATGTTGTGCCGCTTTGCACCTGCCGGTCCAAGTAGGAAGTGCCGGCAACAAAAGCCTCCTCTCTGGTCTGACCGTTCAGCTCCTGAGGAGAGGTTCCTTTATAAACATTGAAACCGGATATCTCTCTTGAATCAGCGGCACGATTCCAATTGAGGGTTATATTGACGGCTCCCGCCTGGGCCTGTCCTTTTCCTACGCCGAGCAGCCCCGGCCCGAG
>CAZLMO010000243.1:0-1647 GCA_964560915.1 uncultured Oscillospiraceae bacterium | reverse complement strand
CCTGCAGCGCAATGGGAGAAGCCTGCTGTTGTCCGCTGCTGCTTGGTGCTGTAGGCAGCTCTGCTGTTCTGTAGCCGTTCCACGGGTTGGTAAACCCGGACACTCCGGGTAGATAGTAAATCATGAAATCAGGAGCACATGATTCAAAAACCTGAATTCCCATACTTGTCGGTTTGCTGAAAAACTTGGCCATCCGCAGTTCGCTGCACTCCCGAAAGGCTTCATCCCCGATAAATGTCACTTGCCAGGGCAGTGAAACTCTCTCCAAACCGCAATGGTAAAAGGCTCTTTCTTCGATTCGGGTAACACTGCCGGGAATGGTTACATCCTTAAGCCCGCAGTATTGGAAGGCATACTCCCCGATACTTTTGACACCATCAGGGATACGAACGCTGTTTATCCGATCATACTTAAAAGTGCCGGGACCGATCCTTCTGACAGGATGGCCTTCCAATTGAGCCGGAATCACTACATCAGGTTGATAGTCTCCATAGTTGTATTTCACAATAGCTGCACTGTTGTCCGGAAGAATCTGGTAAGTGTAGCCTTTTGATTTGTAGTAGGCATGGTCTATAAAAGGTGCAGGAGCCACTACCGGGGAGTATCCGTACCATGGGTCAGTAAAGCCTGTTTTGCTCGGAAGATAGTATATTTTAAAATCCGGAGCATTATTACGAAATGGCTGCCCATTTGCGCTGCCCCATACCCGAGGGGCGTTGCCCCAAAAGTCCAACTCTTTGAGGTTCGGGCAGTTTTCAAGAGAACCGGCTTGAATCTCGGTCACTCCTGCAGGAATTCCTACGCTCCTGAGAGCCTCCGGGTGCAGGATTGCCATTAGATTGACACTTGTTACAGGCACATCATAAATGCGTGATGGGACCGTAATGTCCGAATCCGTTCCCCAGTAGCTCGTTATTTCGATTTCTGTTCCCATTTTGATGTAACGATAGTGAAAGTCAAACCAGGTCATTGAGGTTTCTGCAAAGACCCCCGACTGCAACGGAGTCAGAATCATCAACGCTAGAATCAATCCGCATATCAACTTTAACCGCTTTTTCATTTTACCCCCTCCGGATTCATTTGATTGCTGTTACACTCTGTATGACAGGTCATTGTAGTATTGTCTTTTCATATTAATCACCTTGAAACGGAATGGGCTGTCTACGGGCTATCCTCTTCGGTGGGAAGCTCCTCCGGCATAAGCTTTGCGGCACGGTATACTCTGCTGACCTCGGCTTCATCGGCTACGCTAAGCTTACGATAAATGGAGTCAAACAACCGTTTGGCAGTCTTACGATCAAGAAGCATGGTCTCGGCTGTCCAACGGGCTGTATACCCCTGTCTGAACCAATAGAAAGCTTTGTACTCATCATCCGTGAGCTGTGATATTCGCCACTGCTTTTCCTGATCGGTGTTCATTCCGTCCGGTGGAACGGGGAAATCCGCTTTAAGTGGTAAGATTGATCTAAACCGGCGCATGGTATCCTCCTTTCCCATCTTATATTACACATTTTGCAGCAGGTATTTTTGCGAAGCAATATCCCAATTTAGGGAGGGATGAAAAAGATACCCCCTCCGCAAATCGGGAGAGGGTATGAAAGCAGATTTTTATCGGTTTATTCCCTTATAGTGGATTCTATTGCTTGG
>CAZLMO010000242.1:0-1973 GCA_964560915.1 uncultured Oscillospiraceae bacterium | reverse complement strand
TGTACAACCGGGCATGGAAAGTCTTAACTTTTCGGGAGGTACAGGAGCAGATACTGATACAGGATTCGGAATTCCTGCATACAACACATTCATTTTATCTGCAGCAACAGTAGCAGATGGTTTTACCACAGTATACTTGTCACTAAATCCGTAATATGCATCTGTACCATCAGGCCTTTTAACTTTAATAAGACCGGCATAGCGTTGGTCGCCAATACCGCCGGTTCCAAGTTTAAGTTTAACAAGACCATTTACACCATCAAGTTTTGTTGCACCGCCAATTTGAGCTTCAGTAAGCGTATCAACTCCCATTTTGTAATATACTTCAGGAGTTTGTTTGGAATCATAAGCCATCACAATGATGTCTGCTTCATAATTGTCTCCTGAAAAAACCATTTGCGTTTTTGGAATTGCACGCCCTTCAATATTGTCAAATTTGAAATCATCGGCACTTATAGAAGAAATAATTTGTTTAAGAACCATTGATTCAGCATTTCTTACTTCACCGGCAGTTTTATTTAACAATGTTACGCAAGCAATCATAATAACATGGTCAAAATTGTGACTTTCCCAAGATTCTTTTTGACCATCTTTATTAAAATATTCGCCATTTACATTCAATCCCATTGATTTTTCACAATTTTTACGATCCTTTTCTGAAACAAGAGTTAAGATTTTTGATTTATATTTCAGAATCTCATTTTTAAGTTTTGCTGCATTCCCCTGTGAAATAAAAAAATTGGTTGGAGTTGTATAGTCATCTTTACTGGAAATATCTTTTGCAGATTTAGGTTTTCCTTCATCATTTAAATCTGTTTTCTCAACATATTTAAGAAGGTCTCTTTTCATAGTATTGATATATTTAATCATATCATCAATTGTTGTGCCTTTTGGTCAGCTTCTTTCACTTTTTCAATTCCAAAAATAGCTTTTTGTCTGTCAAGTAAAGAATAATCAGAAGAGATGGAGCTTTCAGTATTTTTATTGGAGGTTACCAACGTTTCATCTACAACCGAGAATGCATCCAAAATGTCTTTTGATACATTCAAGGCCAACATGGCGGTGAGTACCAAATACATCATTCCAATCATTCTCTGCCGCGGGGTTTCCGGACAATTTGTTGCACCCATAGTATTTTATTTATTTAGTTAATGATTTGATTTATAGATTATTTATTGATATTCATGGCTGCAACCATATTGCCATAAACATTGCTAAGCATTGCAATATTCTTGGTTAACTTATCCACTTCATCTTTATACTTCAATGTGTTTTCAGCAGATTGTTGAACATTGGATTCAATCTGTTTGAAATTTTCTAACATAGACTGTGAATTTTTAGCTTGTAATTCGTAAATAGTATTGATCGAAGTTAAATTCTGGTTAAGTTTATTTAGTTGTTCATTGTAAGAGCCTGTGTCGGATTGTAAAGATTTGGTAGTTTCTTCATATATTGAAGCTAATTTACCTACTGCATTGCTGGCTTTTTCTACATTAGCAAGGTAAGATTCTGAAATATTAGTATCTTTTGATAATGCTTCTGATGTTTTGTCGTATTGGAGTGAAAGGTTCCGAACTGATTCGGCAGCTTTTGTAAGATTGCTGACATAACTATCAGTAATTACGGTAGCATCTGCAGTTCCGGATAATTTCATTGCATTTTCGCTAAGGTTGCGCATTCCTGTTGCCAGACTTTCAATAAGTTCAGGTCCGATTTTGGCTTCTTGCAGCATCTTATCTAATTGTTGGGTAGGAGTACCGGTGGGAACAAATTTTTTGCCTTTTTGAGAAATTTCATCTTCCTGATCGTCTCCTAAAGCTAATTCGGGATATACTAGTGCCCAATTATATTCAACGTGTAAAGGTTCAAATGCAGAAAAGAAGAAAATGAGGGATTCTGTAATCATACCTAACATAAGCATTAAATTAGCACCCTTAATGTGTGTAATTTTGAAAAGCGCACCTAAGATTACA
>CAZLMO010000241.1:0-1976 GCA_964560915.1 uncultured Oscillospiraceae bacterium | reverse complement strand
CCGCGGAAATGGTAAGCCGGGTCGGGATTCTCTTTCGGGTTCCAGACGACTTCCTCCGAGTAAACGGGCTTGCCGTTGATGACGGCCGAGACCTTCCGGTCGGAGCCGCCGGCGTCGAACCCGATCCGGCATCCGGCAAAATGCCCGCCGACCGGCAGAGAGACGCGCTTCTCCTCCGGCAGCTCCTCACAGGGGACGACTTCAAAGGTATGACCGTAGATTTTGGCCATGAAATCCGCGTCGAAGGCGCGGACTCCGCCTTTTGCATAGGCGGTTTTGAGATATCCGCAGACCTTCTCGCCGCCGCGCACAAGGATTCGGCAGCCGCCTTTCATCCAAAGCATGGATTTGACCAATCGGTCGATATAAAAGCGATCCGCCTCGGCAAATTCCGGCGTGCCGCAAAGTTTTGTCTCGCAGAGAAAAGCCTCTCCGTCCGGGCGCAGAAGGGCGATCCCGATCGGAGCCGAGGCTTTTTCCAGATAGGCCCGGTTGAATTTCCGGATGGGCATAAAGCCGGGCTCCAGCGCCGGCGGATACTTCACTTCGAACCCGATTCCATGGAGCTGCAAAAGCGCCACCTTCTTAAATCAAGACATTTCCGCATTGAAATGAAACCGGATTCATGATACCATGTTCATAGAAAATATACAATGGATGAAAGGGAATGGGGGGCCGGATTATGTCGATTCTTGTCACCGGAGGGATGGGCTATATCGGAAGCCACACCTGCGTGGAGCTTCTGAACGCGGGGAGAGAAGTGGTTGTCGCCGACAATCTTTCCAACAGCTCCGCGAAGGCCGGAAACAGGGTGGAGCGGATCACCGGGAAACCCGTCAAATTTTATCGGATTGATCTGCGGGACCGGCCTGCGTTGGACCGGGTCTTTGAGGAAAACGACGTCGATGCCGTTATCCATTTTGCCGGGCTTAAGGCGGTGGGGGAGTCCGTCTCGATGCCGCTTGAGTATTACGATAATAACCTCGGCGCGGCAATTTCCCTTTGCGAATCCATGCGTGCGCACGGCGTGAAGAAAATTCTCTTCTCCTCCTCGGCAACCGTATACGACATCGGCAAAGAGCTGCCGCTCAGCGAAACCTCTCCGCGCGGCAACTGCACAAATCCTTACAGCTGGTCAAAGTATATGATTGAGCAGATTCTCAGAGATACCGCAAAGGCGGACCCGGAGTGGTCGGTCATGCTGCTGCGGTATTTTAATCCGGTCGGCGCCCATGAGAGCGGCCTGATCGGGGAGGATCCGAGGGGAATCCCCAATAACCTGATGCCCTATATCTGCCGGGTAGCCGTGGGGCAGTATCCGTATCTCAACGTCTGGGGCGGCGACTATCAGACGCCGGACGGCACCGGGGTGCGGGATTACATCCACGTCGTCGATCTGGCAAAGGGACACCTCGCCGCGATGAAGTATATGGAGAGCCATCCGGGGGAATCCGCGTTTAACCTCGGCACCGGCCACGGCTGCAGCGTCCTTGAAGTGGTTTCCGCATTCGAAAAGGCGAGCGGCATGAAGATCCCATATAAAATCGGGCCGCGCCGCCCGGGCGATCTGGATATCTTCTACGCCTCGCCGGAAAAAAGTGCCGCGGAACTTGGCTGGAAGGCCGAGCGCTCGCTTGCGGATATGTGCCGGGACTGCTGGAACTGGCAGAGCAAAAACCCCCCCGGCTACGGCGAGTAAGATTTTTTGCGGATAAAATCGGTACATGAGTTTTTGTTTTCGGCGAAGGGGATGTCGCACCCTTTTTTAAAATCGTGTTTCGGCCGTTGCGGCGCGCCTTTCTGTTCGTATTTAGTTTTTTACGACACAAGTTGCTTTCTGAAAAGAAATAGACCGGGAGTTCCCCAAATCGGGGAGCACCGGTCTTTTTTTGCGGAATCCTGCCGCTATCGGGCCTTTCGCTGAAATAAATTCGATAACAAAGCGAAAATTACGGCGGCGGGTCACGCATATCGGC
>CAZLMO010000240.1:0-1998 GCA_964560915.1 uncultured Oscillospiraceae bacterium | reverse complement strand
ACCATGAATATCAAGGGTACCGCGGCCGGCGGCGGCAATGCCCTGGCCATACCGATGACCGAGTTCTCCCTGGGGCTGACCGGCGACATCAACGACATCATGAATGCCCACAACCTGGGCATGGTGGCCCTTAACGCCCGGATGCAGCACGAAAGAAACTACGACGACGCCGAGCTGGCCAGGCGCGGCTTAAGGCGGCTCGACATTGACCCGTCCAACGTGCAGTTGGGCTGGGTTATCGACTTTTGCGCCCAGGGCCTGCGCAAGATCATCATGGGCATCGGCGGCAGGATGGACGGCTATATGATGGAATCAAAGTTCAACATCGCCGTAAGTTCCGAACTAATGGCCATTCTTGCCGTGGCGACGGATTTAAAAGACCTGAGAGACAGAATCGGCAAAATAATCGTGGCCTATGACAAAAAGGGAAACCCGGTGACGTCTTCTGACCTGGAAGTTGCCGGCGCCATGGCCGCCTTTATGCGCAACGCCATTAACCCCACTTTGATGAGCACCGTGGAATACCAGCCCGTATTGGTCCACGCCGGTCCCTTCGCCAATATCGCGATAGGGCAGTCCTCCATCATCGCCGACCGGATCGCCCTCAAGCTGTTTGATTACAACGTGACTGAAAGCGGCTTTGCCGCCGACATCGGGTTTGAAAAATTCTGGAACGTAAAGTGCCGCTTCAGCGGCCTGGAGCCCAACGTCTCCGTCATAACGGCCACGGTCAGGGCCCTTAAGATGCACGGCGGCGGCCCCAAAGTAGTGCCCGGCCGGCCCCTGCCGGAGGAGTACGCCAGGGAAAACCTGGAGCTGCTGGAAAAAGGCATGGCCAACCTGCTGCACCACATTGCCACCGTGAAAAAATCCGGGATTAAACCGGTTGTTTGTATCAACGCCTTCCATACCGACACCAGGGAAGAAATCGCCATGGTGCGCCGCTATGCCGAGCAGGCCGGCGCCCGCTGCGCCCTGTCGCAGCACTGGCTTAAAGGGGGAGAAGGCGCCCTGGAGCTGGCTGACGCCGTTATTGACGCCTGCAATGAAAAAACAGACTTCAGGTACCTTTATCCCGTGGAAATGCCCCTGCGGCAGAGAGTGGAGACAATCGCCAGGGAAGTTTACGGCGCGGCCGGAGTATCATGGACGCCGGAGGCGGAAGACAAGGCCAGGCGTTTTGAAGCTGACCCCGCCTTTGCGGATTTTGCCACCATGATGGTCAAAACCCACCTGAGCCTTACCCACGACCCTGCCCTGAAAGGAGTGCCTGAAGGCTGGGTCCTGCCTGTCCGTGACGTGCTCGTTTTTGCCGGCGCCAGGTTCTTGTGCCCGATGACCGGTACTATCAGCCTGATGCCCGGCACAGGCTCGGACCCCGCTTACCGCAGAATAGATGTTGACACAACCACCGGCAAAGTGCTTGGCCTTTTCTAAGCAGGCGAGTAAACAAGCCCTGTGGAATTGTTTGGAGGTCGCCGAATGATAGAACATATACCACCATGCACCAACGCTTGTCCAGTAAACACAGACGTGCGGGGTTACCTGGCCGCAATTGCCAGAGGAGACTACGCTGAGGCCTGCCGCCTGATCAGCGCCAATAATCCCTTCCCCTCAGTGTGCGCCTGGGTGTGCCCCCACCCCTGCGAAGATAACTGCCGGAGAGCCGCTGTCGACAGCGCTCTGGCTATACGAGGCCTGAAAAGGTTTGCCGTGGAAGCGGCAGGCGCCCCGGACGTCCGGGCCGCCGCGCCGGTAAACAAAACAGGCAAAAAAGTGGCCGTTGTGGGAGCGGGACCCGGCGGGCTCACCGCCGCCTATGATTTAGCCAGGCAGGGCCACAGTGTGGTAGTATACGAAAGAAACAACGGCCTGGGCGGGCACTTTTTGACCTCGCTGCCGGTATACCGCCTGCCCAGGGAGATGCTTAAAAGAGATACAGACAAGATACTGGCTGCCGGAGTGGAAGTCCGTTCCGGGGTCGAGGTCGGGAAAGAT
>CAZLMO010000239.1:0-2030 GCA_964560915.1 uncultured Oscillospiraceae bacterium | reverse complement strand
AGGCGCTGGAGATGTCCCTCGGAAGAGGCGGCGACCAGGCCACCGTGCGCGACCCGTCCGGCTATGAATTCTACGGCGGTTTCGCAAAGGGCGTGGAGAAGCGCGCAAAGGTCAAGACAAGAATCGTCGCGGCCGCTCTGGTCGATCTGATCAACTCCAGCGAAAACATTCTCGTTATGGGGCACCGCTACGGTGACCTCGACTGCATCGGCGCGGCGATCGGCATGGCCGGCGCAGTCAATCTGATGGGCAAGCCGGTCCGCATCGTGCTCAACCGCAAATCCTGCCTCGCAATTCCGCTCGTTCACCGTTATGAAAAGAACGGCGATCTCGATCTGTTTATCCCGCCGGAGGAGGCGCTCGACAAGATCAGCCCGGATACGCTGCTGATCATCGTGGATACGCATGTCCGGCATATTCTCGAGTCCCCGGAGGTTTATTCCGCCTGCCGGAACGTGGTCGTCATCGACCACCATCGCCGCATGCTCGGGCATATCGACAACGCGGTGATCTTTTATCACGAACCCTACGCCTCCTCCGCCTGTGAAATGGTGACGGAGCTGCTGCAGTATTTCCCCGATTCGTGCAGGCCCACCAAGCCGGAAGCCGAGGCCCTGCTCGCCGGCATCATGTTGGATACTAAGAGCTTTACGGTACGGGCCGGCGCGAGATCCTTTGAGGCCGCGGCCTATCTCCGCCGCCGGGGTGCCGATCCCGTAGCGGTCAAGCTGCTGTTTTCCGGCACGCTGGAGGAATACCGGGAGCGTTCCGAGGTGGTCTCCAGCGCGGAACTTTACCGCAACTGCGCAGTTGCCATCGCAAAACCCTATTCGGACGTTGCCCTTGTCGCTCCGCAGGCTGCCGACGAACTCCTGACCATCGAGGGCGCCAACGCCTCGTTTGTCCTGTTTCCGATGGATGGCGGGACCTCGATCTCCGGGCGCTCTCTCGGCGCAATGAACGTACAGGTCATTCTGGAGGCTCTGGGCGGCGGTGGGCATCTGACCATGGCCGGCGCGCAGATAAAGGATATCCTGCCGGAGGAGGCGCTCTCCGCGCTATATCAGTCTATCGACAGTTACTACGATAACACTGCCGGCCATGCGGACGGCGTGGGAACCGAATCCGCAGCCGTATCCGACGGAACCCCGCCGAAGGAATAATTTTTTAAAACATTTCCGACTGCGTTTCCGTGCCGGTCATTCCGTAAAGCGAAAGAGGCCCCGGCATCGAAACAACATACCATGCTCTCTGCCCGGCGGACGAAGCCGTAAAGGAGCATGGATCCGACGACAACAGGAAGGTTTTTCTCTGAAAGGAGCGAGTATCCATGAAAGTAATCTTTATCGAGGACGTCAAGGGCTCCGGCAAAAAAGGAGAACTGACAAACGTATCCGACGGTTATGCCCGCAACTATCTGATTCCCAAAAAGTTGGTCATTGAGGCGACGCCGCAGGCTCTGGCCGAACTCAAGGCCAGAGAGGATTCCGCCGCCCGAAAAATTGATCTCGAAAAGCAGAAGGCCCGGGAGATCGCTGCGCAAATCAACGAAAAAACCATCCGCAGGGTGGAGCACGCAGGGGCCGGCGGAAAGCTTTTCGGCTCCGTCACCGCCGCGGAAGTCGCCGCTGCGCTCAAAGAGCAGTGCGGCGTCGAGGTCGACCGCAGAAAGATCGTATTGGAAAACGATATCAAGGCGTTCGGCACTTATACGGCCGAGGTCAAGCTCGGCTACGGCATCAGCGCCAGCGTCTATATTTTAGTCGTGGAAAGCTGAGACTCCCAAATGAGATTGAGGTGAGCTTCTATGGAGAAGGGTTCTTCTTACCTCCTCGGGATGGAGATGCCTTACAGCCTCGAGGCGGAGCAGAGCGTCCTCGGGGCCGTTCTGGTGGAACCGAGCTGCCTGCCGGAGCTGATTGACAAACTGAAGCCGGAGAGCTTTTATCGTCCGCAGCACCGGGCAATCTTCACGATCATGATCCGGATGTTTACCTCCGGGGAGCCGGTCGACTTCATCACGCTGCTCG
>CAZLMO010000238.1:1090-2066 GCA_964560915.1 uncultured Oscillospiraceae bacterium | reverse complement strand
CCCCGCGCTGAAAACCATCAACTGGCCGAGCCTTGTCACCTACATCGTGTTCACCGCCGTCATCGGCATCTCCTACGCGTTTATCAGCAACCGGCAGCTTGACGAAATCGAAAAGCAGAGAAACCAGTTGATTCTGGACGAAGCGAAGCTCCGCGACCTTTCCGTGCGGGATTCTTTGACGGGGCTGTTCAACCGCAGGTATATGGAGGAAACGTTCGATCGCGAGATCAGGCGCGCCGTCCGCAAAGAGCATCCGCTGACCGTCATCATGGCGGACGTCGACCGGTTCAAAGCGATCAACGACAGCGTCGGCCATATGCTGGGCGACGAGATGCTCTCAAAAATCGCCGCGTATCTGCTGATCAGCGTGCGCGCTTCGGACGTCGTGTGCCGCTTCGGCGGGGACGAGTTCTGCCTCATCATGCCCGACTGCTCGCTGGAAGAGGGCATCGCGCGCGCGAACGCTCTCTGCCGGGGCGTGCGGGATGTGCCGCTCGCGCGGCAGGAGCACGGGATAGAGCGCGTTACGCTTTCGTTCGGCGTAGCCGCGCTGCCGGACAACGGCAGCACGCGGGAGGAGCTCATCACCGCGGCGGACAGCGCCATGTACGCCTCCAAGCACGCCGGTCGAAACTGCGTGAACGGCGCGCCGGTCGAATCGCGAGAGCAGTCATAACGGGAGCTTTTTTGCGCCAGAAGCGCGCCGGATCGACCGGCGCATTTTTTTGCCGACGGAGCTGCCGTATTTATGGTAAAATATCCGTGCGTCCGATCTACGGACGGCAGAGTGCGCGGCAAGCCGCGCGGCAGACAAGGAGAACACATGGAAACACAGATTCAAATTCTCGCGCGCGAATTCGGCAAGAACGAGACGCACGTGAAAAACGTCGTCGACCTTATCGACGAGGGATATACGATCCCGTTCATCGCGCGCTACCGCAAGGAGCGGCACGGCACGATGGACGACACCACGCTG
>CAZLMO010000238.1:0-1080 GCA_964560915.1 uncultured Oscillospiraceae bacterium | reverse complement strand
GCGATCGCCGCGCAGGACAAGCTCACCGAAGAACTGGCAAAGCAGATCGACGACGCCAAGACGCTCGCCGTGCTGGAGGACATCTACCGGCCGTATAAACAGAAGCGGCGCACGCGCGCGACCGTCGCCAAAGAAAAGGGCCTCGAGCCGCTGGCGGACAGGATCTTCGCGCAGGAAAGAGACCTTCCGCCGCTGGAAACGCTGGCGCAGGCGTTTCTCGACCCGGAAAAGGGCGTGAATACCGTGGAGGAAGCGCTTGCGGGCGCTTCGGACATCGTAGCGGAGAACATATCCGACGACGCGGCGATCCGCCAGAAGCTGCGCGACGTCATCGCGAAAAACGCAAAGGTCGGCTCCGCCGCCGCGAAGGAGGAGGACTCCGTCTACCGGCTGTACTATCAGTTCGACCAGCCGCTGAGCCGGCTGCAGAGCCACCAGATCCTCGCGATCAACCGCGGGGAAAAGGAAGGCTACCTCAAGGTGGGCCTCGACCTCGACCGTGAGCTCGCGCTCGGCGCGGTCGTGCGTTCGGCGGTGAAGACCAACGCACCCGCGGGAAAATTCGTCGAGTCCGCGGCAGAGGACGCGTACGACCGGCTGATCTTTCCATCCGTGGAGCGTGAGACGCGCGCCGCGCTGACCGATCTGGCCAACGAGGGCGCCATCCATAACTTCGCGCTGAATTTAAAACCGCTGCTGATGCAGCCGCCCGTCAAGGGCCGCGTGACCATGGGGCTCGATCCCGGCTACCGCAACGGCTGCAAGGTCGCCGTCGTCAGCGGCACCGGAAAGGTGCTCGATACGGCGGTGGTCTACCCCACGTTCGGCGAGAGGCAGAAGGAAGACGCCATCGAAAAGCTCGAATCTCTGGTCAGAAAGCACGGCGTGGAGCATATCGCCATCGGCAACGGCACCGCTTCGCGCGAGACGGAGCAGATGACCGTGGAGCTCATCGCGCGAAACCGCGGCGTGAGCTATATGATCGTCAACGAGGCGGGCGCCTCCGTCTATTCCGCAAGCAAGCTCGCGTCGGAGGAGTTTCCGCAGTATGACGTGAACCTGCGCTCCGCGGTCTCGATC
>CAZLMO010000237.1:0-2083 GCA_964560915.1 uncultured Oscillospiraceae bacterium | reverse complement strand
GGCCCTCATTGAGGATGAACCCGCCGGCAAACGCGCCCGTCTGCGCGGAGAGCGTCAGCGGCAGGCTGCCCTTGGCGGCTTCGATCAGCTCGGCGCCCAGCGCCGTTTTATCCTCCGCGTTGAGGATCACCTCCGCCGCCTCTTTTTGGACAGAACGGATCATCCCGGCCATCCAGCCGAGATAGGTCTTTTTATCCATGGAGTGAAGCGCCGCGAGCGACCGGTCAAACGCCTTCGAGACGGCCTCCCGCTTGGCGGTAAGCCGCATGCTGCGGGATTCGATATCGCGCTGGGAGGCGAGACGAAGGGCGACGTTGCCGGCCTTCCGGTCCGCTTCCGCGAGGATCTCGGCAGAGGCCTTCTCCGCCTCCCGCCGGCTCGCTTCCAGCGAAGCCTCCGCGCCGTTCCTTGCGGCGGCGATGATCTCAGCCGCCTTCCGCTGCGCTTCTTCCAAAATCTTTTCTTTTAAATCGGCAACTCCATTCACGATCGTCACCCCGTCAGGCAATTCTTTCGATCTGGATGTTGAAGACCATCAGCATGGAGATCAGAAATGCAAGGATGGCGTACGTCTCGACCATGGCGGCCAGGATCATGGCTTTGGAGACCTGGTCCGGGCGTTTGGCGACGATGCCCACGCCGGCCGCGGAGACTCTGCCCTGATGAATGGCGGAGATAAATCCGACGATGGCGATCGGCAGCGAAGCGGCGAAGATGGAGGCGCCCGTCATTTCGGTCAGGGTTCCCATGGTACCATTGAGCATGCCGGTCTGGAGCATGATAATGAAGCCGATCAGGAAGCCGTAGATGCCCTGCGTGCCCGGAATGGCCTGCAGAACGAGGAGCTGGCCGAACTTATCCGGATCCTCCGTGATAACGCCGGCAGACGCCTCGCCGACGATGCCCACGCCTTTCGCGGAGCCGATACCGGCGAAAAGAACGGCACTGGCCGCACCGAGATAGGCAAGAAAGTTACCGTTGTGAAAAAAGTTGATCAGCAATTCAGACATAAGACATTACTCCTTTTCCTCACAGGGAGCCATGACGGCTTCCGTGTATTTTGTGTTGACTGTGAGCGGACGGAAGACCTTTCCGCCGCCCTCATAGAATTTCCCGAAGAATTCCACATACTGGAGCCTCGACGAGTGGACATAGGATCCGAGCGCGTTGATCGCGAAGTTGAGGGCGTGCCCGCCCGCGCCGACGACGATCAGCATGAGAACGCCCAGAATGTTTGGGCCGGGGAGTGTGCCGAGAATGTTGATGACGCTGGAGATGACGCCTGTCGCAAGCCCGAGGGCAAGGATCCTTGAATAGGAGAGCACATCGGAGAAATATCCGGTGATGTCATAAAGCCCCAGGATTCCGGTGCCGATCTTGAGAAGAAGATTTTTCTTCTTCCGCCCGTGTGTAAGAACCACGGCCGCCGCGCCCGTCAGAGCCATAATCATCCCGACTTTCTGCCAGACGCCGGAGAGCAGCAGCATCAGCGCGCCGATCAGGATCAGATACCAGACGCCGACGTCGAAAATCGCGCCGAACACGTTGTGCCGCTTGCACATCAGATACATGGAGAGCGCCATACCGACAAAGGTATGCACAAGACCGAGCGCCATGGAAAGAACCAAAATCGTAATCGGTTCCTCCAGCGGATCGATCAGCATTGGAAGCGCAAAGTCGGAATTAAAAAATGTCGAGGCAACCACCGCGGGCAAATCTCCAAAGAAGCTGCCGTAGATGAGGCCCCAGATGATCGTCGATACGCCGCAGATGGCAAGCGTCTGAACCAGTTTCCTGCTGCCCGGGCCGAGATGGGCCTTTTTGAGCAGGAACAACCCGCCCAGCAGCAGGATCAGCCCGTAGCCCGCGTCGGAAAGCATCATTCCGAAAAAGACGAAGTAGAACGGCGCGAGGAACGGGTCCGGGTCGATGCTGCCCGGCATCGGGAGGGCGTACATTTCGGTGATGGCCTCGAACGGCCGAACCCATTTGGGGTTCTTGAGAAGCACCGGCATCTCCGGGTCATCTTCCGGCACCTCGGTAAATTCATAATAACAGGTGTATTCCGAAAGAAGCTCCCGGA
>CAZLMO010000236.1:0-2092 GCA_964560915.1 uncultured Oscillospiraceae bacterium | reverse complement strand
TGGTGCCGCCCTTGCCGAGACGCCGCTTTTGCTCCTCCATCAGGCTGATGACCGGGTCGGCGGCCTCCGCGTCAAATTCCGAGGAATTTGCCTCCGGCAGCCCGGCGCAATCCCGCGCAAACTCGATGACCGCGATCTGCAGGCCGAGGCAGATGCCGAAATAGGGCACGCCGTGCGTGCGCGCATACCTCGCGGTGCAGATCATGCCCTCCACGCCGCGGTCCCCAAAGCCGCCCGGCACCAGAATGCCGTCGCAGTCCCCAAGGATCTCCGGAGCGTTCTCGTCGGTGACGTCCTCGGATTCCACCCATTTGACCTCGAGCTTCGCGCCGTTCGCGGCGGAGGCGTGGCAGAGCGCCTCAAAGACGCTCAGATAGGCGTCGTGCAGATCCATATATTTTCCGACCATGGCGATCGTGACCGGTGAGGAGGAGGCTTTGATGCGCTCCACCATGGCGCTCCACTGCGTAAGATCGGTTTCCTCGCAGCCGACGCCGAGCTTCCGGCAGACGATGTCGTCAAGGCCCTCTTTATGCAGATAGAGGGGGACTTCATAGAGCGTCGGGGCGGTGAGATTCTGGATCACGCAATCCGGCTCGACATTGCAGAAGAGAGAAATTTTGCGCTTCATATTGTCGGGGATCGGCTCGCCGGAGCGGCAGACCAGAATATCCGGCTGGATGCCCGTTCCGAGCAGAACCTTGACGGAGTGCTGGACGGGCTTGGATTTCAGTTCTCCGGTGCCGGGGATCTCGACGATCAGCGCGACGTGGAGGAAGATGGTGTTCCCGTGGCCGCGCTCATTCCCGACCTGGCGAATGGCTTCGAGAAAAGGTTGGCTCTCGATGTCGCCGACGGTGCCGCCGATCTCGGCGATGGCCACGTCGACATCGTCGGATGCCATGGCATAAATATGGGATTTGATTTCGTTGGTGATGTGCGGGATGATCTGCACGGTGCCGCCGAGGTAGCCGCCCATGCGTTCCCGCTCGATGACATCCTTATAGACGAGGCCGGAGCTGACGCTGGAGGTTCGGCTGAGGTTTTCATCGATAAAGCGTTCATAATGGCCAAGGTCGAGGTCGGTCTCCGCGCCGTCCTCGGTGACGAACACCTCGCCGTGTTGGAAGGGGCTCATCGTTCCGGGGTCCGCATTGATGTACGGGTCAAATTTTTGCATGGTCACGCGCAGGCCGCGCTCCTTGAGCAGCCTGCCGAGGGAGGCGGCGCAGATGCCTTTTCCCAATCCGGAGACGACGCCGCCGGTCACGAAAATAAATTTTGTATGCATGTAAAATCCCCACTTTCGGTTCGTTTTCAGAATCAAACAGGTCTGTTGGATTTCTTAAAGAAAACTACCCGTCCGGGCAGTACCGCGTCCCCGCATGCGGAGGAGAGGAATGCGAAAAATCGGCAAAAGGAGGTCGGGGGGAAAGCCGCGTCCCCTCGCGCGGGGGGGAGGAATTCTTTAAAAGAAAAGGCGGCAACGCCGTTTCGTTGAGGCGCGTTGCCGTCTGATGAAGAGTGACTGTTACAGACGGGATGTTTCTGACGCATCCCGAAAAAGTTCCCGTGTTCGGTTCGCTCCGCATTCGCAGCATCGGAAGCCTCCAAACCAAAACATAAAATCCTAAAAAAGAATACCACAATTTATCCTGCCGCGTCAAGAATTCTTCCGCAGGAATTTTTGGTTCCATGCAAAAAAATCACCCTTCGACCTTTCATAAAACCGTTTTTGCAAAGAAAAAATAAACGAGGCTCTGCTTTTTAAAAATCGAGACCCCTGCCCGCAGGGGCCAAAAACCGCCGCTTCATACCGGCAGCGATTCCGCAAGCTCAAGGCCGGGATTTTTTTTGAGCATATAGTCGAGGGACCAGATCCCGCCGAAAACCAGCACCTTGTGGCCGCGAAAATCCTCGAGCACGTCTGCGCCGACGGAAAGGACCAACTCTTTTGCGTCGCAGGGGCTGGCAAGAATAAACCGCAGGTGCTCATACGGCAGGCTGGTCATCACAAGCTCCACGCCATATTCGTTCAGCATCCGGTACTGAAACACGTCGAACTGCAGCGTGCCGACCACGCCGACGATGA
>CAZLMO010000235.1:0-2106 GCA_964560915.1 uncultured Oscillospiraceae bacterium | reverse complement strand
CGGAAATGGTGTTGCTATGACAGCAAATAAACACCCAAATGTAAGAGCGGCCCTTTGTTGGTCTCCCGAAATCGCTTCTTTGGCAAGGAAACACAATAATGCCAATATTTTAGCTTTACCGGGAAGATTTATTTCACAAGAACAAGCCTTTGAAATTATTAACACTTTTTTTTCTACAGATTTTGAAGGAGGACGCCATCTTCTCAGAGTTAATAAAATAAATATTTAAAGGTTGATCAAAGAAATGCAAAAGGATCTTCAATTTATCAAAACAAGAGCCAATTTTATTCGCCATTCTTTTATAGAAGAAATGGAAAAGCATCTTTTAGCATTTGAATCTTCTATTTCTTCCAAACACATAAAAGTTCAATGGATTGTGGACGAAGAAGAATTGGGCGAAACCCTTTTGTCAAATTTACCTAAAAAGCATTTTAACAAAGTAAGTTTTGATTTGCCAAAAATTCCTGAAATCATTCATCAAAACAATTCTCTTGTAAAAATAGTTTCTATTAATGATTTTGAAAATAGTGGAGAAATAGCTGATTTATTGGTTGTTGACGCAGATTTTGGAATTGTAGAAACGGGATCAATCGTTCTTATTGATAAAAAGAGCAAAAATCTTTTTAATAAGGTATCTAATTTAGTTATCATATTAGACATAAACAAATTGCTTATTCGTCAAAACGACCTGGACACTATTCTATATTTAAAATATATCAATAAACAACCCATACCGTTTCCTGATGATATCAAGATTATCAGTTCTCCCATTCAACGAATTATTAAAGAAGCCTTTCATTCTTCATTCAACAGTTCTTATTCTAAGGAAGATGTAAATATTGAAGTTTACCTTTATGATAATGGTAAGACAAAAATTTTGGAAAATAATTTTTTGAGAGAGGCTCTTTATTGTATAGATTGTGGAAATTGTAAAAAAGTTTGTCCTGTATATAATATTACAAATAAATTTTCGCCAATTGATTTAATCAAAAATAATTGTCAAGAAGATAATTTAAGGAATCAAAATATTTTTCAAAACACCACTATGTGTGGAAATTGTAATGAGGTTTGTCCGGTTCAGATTCCTTTTACCGATCTTTTGATTGCCGAGATGGAATTAGCTAATGGAAAATCTTACCGTGAAATTTCAAACGATTTAATGAAAGTTTTTTCTAAAAGGAACAAAATGAATAAGAAAAGCAATCAAATTGGTCGCTATTTATTTATCAGAAAGTATTTTAGTAAAAACAAGAAACTTTACAAATATTTTTTAGATCAAAAAGACCCCTTCTTTAATATACTACACTCTACGCCTAAAACTAATCAATGACGATGTATTCTAATCAAGAACTCATTCGAAACAAACTAAAAGAGTTTATAAAGAAATTCTATCTTAATAAACTATATAAAGGCGCCATTCTATTTGTCTTGATTACGCTTATTACTTTTATTGTGTATGCAGTTTTGGAATATTTTTCCTATTTTAATACAATTATTCGATCTGTCTTTTTCTTTTCTTTTCTCACCATTTTTTTAACAACCCTTTTCTTTTATATAATAGTACCTGTTTTTAAAATTTTGGGTTTCGGCAAACAAATATCTTCTGAACAGGTGGCCAGAATTATTGGAAATCATTTTCCGGAAATTGATGATAAATTGTTGAATGTCGTTCAATTAGAAAGACAACTTTCTGAAAATGAATACAAAAGTCGCGATTTGTTGTTGGCAGCTATCGATACTAAAATAGTAGAAATAAAGCCGTTTCCCTTCGTTAAAGCTATCCCCTTTCATAAATCCCAAAAATATTTGAAGTGGGTTGCGATTCCGATTTGTCTTTTTATTCTTATTTATTCTACTAAAAGCGAAATTTTTACAGACTCTACACGACGCATTGTAAACTATTATAATTATTATGAAAAACCAACGCCCTACCAATTTGAAGTTATCAATCCAAAACTAACCGTTTTTCAACAAGAAGATTTTACTTTAAAAATTAAAGTAGTGGGAGAAGAAACTCCGGAAGAGCTCTTTCTTATGATTGACAATAAAAGCTATAAATGTGTTAAAACCAGCAATATAGACTTTTCCTATACTTTCTTTAATGTT
>CAZLMO010000234.1:0-2124 GCA_964560915.1 uncultured Oscillospiraceae bacterium | reverse complement strand
CCCAAGACCGGCTTGTAAGAGCCGGTCTTCTATTTGGTGATGTGTGACCATTTCTCCCCCCCCGCAACCGGAATCCGCCCAAAGCCGGCTCCATACCGTGAGTCTCTAACGTGACGCCTGAACTTCTATCTCCCGCCGGCGGTTTTGACGCCGCGCTCGCCGCCCTTCAATATGGCGCGGACGCGGTCTACATGGGTCTCCCGCGCTTCTCGGCGCGTGCGGATGCCGATAACCTGACGCCGGGGCGTCTGCGAACCCTTCTCGCCTACGCCCGCTCTTTCACCCCCGCCAAAAAGGTCTACGTAACCTTTAACACGCTCGTGCAGGACGCCGAACTGCCGCACGCGCTCGATTCCTTGGCGACACTGGACGACCTGTCCCCCGACGGCGTCATCGTGCAAGACCTCGGCGTGACCCGTTTGATCCGCGACCACTTCCCGCGCCTCGCGCTCCATGCCAGCACGCAGTTGGCGGCGCACAACCTCGATGGCGTGCTGGCTCTCAAAGCCCTCGGCTTCACCCGCGTGGTGCTCGCCCGCGAACTGACCCTCGACGAGATCCGCCACATCGTGCGCGAGAGCGGCGTCGAGATCGAAATCTTTGTCCACGGCGCCCTTTGCTACAGCTACAGCGGCCTGTGCCTCTTCTCCTCCCACACCTCCGGCCGCAGCGGCAACCGCGGCCGCTGCGCCTACTGTTGCCGTGAGGCCTTCACGACTCCCGATGCGGCGGAACCCGAGGTATCCGCCCGTTTTCCCTTCTCGATGAAGGACCTCGCCCTTGCGCCCATTTTGGACGCGGTGACCGCGACCGGCGCACATTCGCTCAAGATTGAAGGCCGGATGAAAAGCCCGCTCTATGTGGCTTGCGTCACCGACTTCTATCGGCGCAAGCTCGACGGCACGCTCACCCCGGATACCGAACTCGCCCTGATCCAAGACCTGCAGACCGTCTTCAGCCGCCCATGGACCCGCCTCTATGCCGAAGGGCGCGGGGCACGTGCTGAGACCATCATCGACACTGTGGCTGTCGGCCACCGCGGCGCGCTGATCGGCAGCGCCGAAGCCGTGGTCCGTGACCGTGATGGCACGCGGTGGCTGCGCTTCACCACCCGACGCACCTTGGAAAAACACGACGGCATCCAAGTCGAACTGCCTAGCGGCGGCAAGCCCTTCGGCTGTGCGGTTAACCTGTTACGCGCCGCAGGCTCGCAGAGAACATGCGTCACCCTTCCCGCCGGGGCGACCGCCGAAGTGGCATTGCCAATAGAAGATGTGCCCATGATCCCGCGCGGGACGCCCGTCTTCTGTTCCGCCTCGCAAGAGGTCCGCCGCCGCTACGAGATCAGAAAACTGCGCGAGTCTGCGCTGCTTTCTGGACATCCCGTCAACCTTCACGTGTCCCTTGCGCCCGACGGCATCACCGTCCGCGCCGAAACAACCTTTGAAAAGAACGGCGACATCCGGTCCGACGTGGCCTTCCCCCTCGCGCTGACGCCCTCACGCCAACCGGAACAAACCGCACCCGCAGTCCGCAAGGCTTTCGAACGCCTCGGGGACACCCAATGGCAACTCGGCACGCTGACGCTCGACGACCCCCACACACTCTACGCGCCCCCGTCAAAACTCAATGAGATCCGCCGCTCCCTGGTCGAAAAACTTTCCGCAAACTGGGTAACCCGCCGCGCCGACCGCCTTGCCGCTATCGCGGCCACCTGGGGGTTCGCCTCTAGCCCCCCATCACCCGAGCCTTCCGGCTTGCCCGCACACTGGTCGCTCAAACTCCGGGCAGGGACGCCCCTGCCGCATGAGGATGCCCTGGAAGGTTTCCAGACCCTGATTCTCGCCATTGGCCATACCCCGCAAGGCACACTCGAGAAGCAGCTCGACGCATGGCGTTCCGTCAGCGGCGCCAGACCGACCCTGCTTGCCCTGCCGCTCATCACGCGAGAGCCGGAGTTGGCACGCCTGAAAGATACCCTCCGCTCGCTCGCGCAACGCGGCTGGACGGACTGGGAGTGCGCAGATCTCGCGGGCTACCAGATGCTCAGGGAGGAGGGCCTCAACCCCGTTTCTGCCGACTGGAGCCTTTACGTGTTCAACCGGGTCGCCGCCGCCGAACTTG
>CAZLMO010000233.1:0-2133 GCA_964560915.1 uncultured Oscillospiraceae bacterium | reverse complement strand
ACTTCTGACATCACGGCGGCAACCGGGGATATTTTGACGGTGGCGGAGGTCGACGCTTCCGTCGCAGCGGTGAAGGCCGGCATCACGGTCGTCACGGCGAAAGCATAAAGGGGGATTTGGAATGTACGACGTATCTGCAATTCAAAAACGATATTTTGATCTCCGATTGACGGTGGAGGATGAGGACGGGCAGACCCACAGTGTGGATTTGCAGGTTCTGCCGCCCACCGTGAAGCAGATGAGACGGATGGTATCTATCGAGAAATCCAGCGGCGACGATAATAATATGGAGGAACTCCGTGACGCCGTCTGCGGGATCCTAAGCCGGAATAAGACCGGCTACCGGGTACCGGTCGAATATATCGACGCATTGGACTATGACCAGCTTGCCGGGATCCAGGAAGCCTACTGGGTCTGGGTCAGAGAAGAGAGACAGGCAAAAAACTGATAGTCCCTTCCTGCCCGGACAGTGGAGGCGGGGAGGAGGGGCGCTTTGAGATCAGCACATTGGAAGAAAAGATCGTCAGGGATTATACCGGCCTCGATTTTGGCCGGCTTCAGTCCCTGACGGTCTTTGAATTCTGGCTCTATCTGCGCGACGCGGTGATTTATAACTGCATGCAGAGCGATTCCGGGAATGAGTACTTGGAGAAGTGCTGGGCGGCGGAGCAAAAGGACCCGGACCGCAATGCGCTGAGAAAATATTTCGGAAAGGCGAGGTGACGCAGGATGGCGAATAACATCAAAGGCATTACGGTTGAAATCGGCGGAAACACCGCGCCGCTTACCAAGGCGCTCAAAGAGGTCAACGACACCAGCGATAAGCTGGGAAAAGAATTAAGAGAAGTTAACGATCAGCTGAAATTTGATCCGGGAAATACGGAGCTTTTGGCACAAAAACAAACGCTTCTCACGGAAAGAATCAAAACCACTTCTCAAAAGCTTGTCACGCTGAAAGAAACAGAAAAACAAGTTCAGGAACAATCCGAAAAAGGAAACAAGCTCAGCGAAGAAGAGTACCGCGCTCTGCAGCGGGAGATCATCAAAACCGAATCGCAGCTCAAAACCTTCGGGGAAGAAGCGGCCGGCACCAATACGGAGCTCGCGAAAGTTTCCGAACAGACGGAAAAGACAGCCACAAACACCCGTTCCCTTGCCGATGCCGTCAACAGCCTTGCAAGCATGGCGGGAATCAGCCTACCTCCCGCTTTGCAAACGATGGTCAACAAGCTTGACGGCGTATCCGTCAGCGGAGCCACACTTGCCGGTGGAATTGCCGGAGCGGTCTATCAACTTGGCAAAATGACCATCCAAGCCGCCCAGACCGCCGATGATATCATGACGCTGTCCTCCACAAGCGGGCTTTCCACAGACGCGCTGCAGGAATTCAACTATGCTGCAGAACTTGTCGACGTGAGCACGGATACCATGACATCCTCCATGACGAAGATGATAAAAAGCATGGACAGCGCACGCGGCGGAAGCAAAGAAGCGGCGGAGGCTTATAAACAGCTTGGCATCAAAGTTACGGGATCAAACGGCGAACTCCGGGATGCGAACGATGTTTTTTATGAGGCGATTGATGCGCTCGGAAAGGTGAAAAATGAAACCGAACGCGACGCAATTTCCATGCAGATTTTTGGGAAATCGGCCCGTGACCTGAACCCGCTTATCGAGAGCGGAAGCGAGAGACTGAAAGAGCTTGCAGCGCAGGCCCACGAGCTGGGTTATGTCATGGATGAGGAAACCCTCACAAAATTGGGCCACCTCGACGACCTGATGCAGCAGTTTAATACCTCGACGTTTGCTCTTAAAAATAGCCTTGCCGAATGGCTGCTTCCCGCGCTGACGGGCGTGTTTACCGCGCTTTCTCAGATTCCGCCGGAGACGATGAAAACAATCATCGTGATCGCCGGCATCGTCACCACGACAATTCTGGCAACGAAAGCAATCCGCGAAATGAGCGGCGGCATCGGGGACGCGGTAAAGGGCATCAAAAATTTAAAAGACTGGTTTAACGGACTTTCTCCTGCCGCGCTGAAAACAACGGGAATCATCATGGGCGTGGTGATTGCGCTGCTTGCCATCGGGGCGGTTATTACGGTCTTGACCAACAAAACCGGCGACCTTGAA
>CAZLMO010000232.1:0-2159 GCA_964560915.1 uncultured Oscillospiraceae bacterium | reverse complement strand
TTTTTAATCAATAAGCCTTGTTTTATTACCAAAGGCGAAAAAGCCATTGCCATGATCGAAGATATTGTGCGAGAAGTGGAAGTCGGCGAAGTCTACACCGGTAAAGTGACCCGTCTGATGAACTTCGGCGCATTTGTGGAAGTCCTGCCGGGCAATAACATCGACTCCGTGCTTGTCAATGTGGCGATCACCCCGGTCGATTCTATTGAGCGTGTATATATGCTCGTCACCGTCAGCATCAACGGCGTGACCGTCAACGCAAACAGCCGCTATACCTATGTCATTTTCAACATGGATCAGAAGGTCTCGTATGTGGCAAAATACACATCGAGCGCGTTCACGGTCGATTTTCAGTATACGTCCGAGGTGCCGGAGAATCTTTCCCTCTCGAAGAACCCGCTCTTTAGCTCCGCCAACTGGAGCGGCACGAAGGTCACACTTAAACTTAATACCACCAACGGCTTCCTCGGTTATTATGCCTATTTCGATGGGGACGACCTGATCTTCCGCTTCAACAACCCGACCGGAGAATCGAGCGTCGACGGCGTGACCGTCGTGGTCGATGTGGGGCACAGCAAACTCGGCGTCGGCGCACTCGGCTTCCTCTCCGCCTACGGGGAATATGAGATTAACCTTGCGGTCGGCGGCTATCTGAAAAAAGAGCTCAAGAACCGCGGCGCGACCGTCTACCTGATGGATACGGAGGGCCAGAGGCCTTCGCTCGCGGATCGCGTCGCCTATGGGGAATCCGCGAAGCCGCTCGTCTTTGTCAGCGTCCACTGCAACTCGAGCACGAGCAGCTCCGGAAAAGGAACCGAGTGCTGGTACTTTAACCGCTTCTCCGCCGCTCTTGCCGCGGATTTCTCCGATGCGGTATCCGACACCCTAAACACGAGCAACCGCGGCGCCATGGTCGGGCGGTATTACGTCACGCGCGTCTCCCAATATGCGGCGGTGCTCGGCGAGCTGGGTTTCGTCAGCAACGAGAGCGATTATTATAAATTGATCAAATCCTCTTACCAGAAGGATATCGCCGAAGCCATCGCGGACGCCGTGGAAAGCTACCTCGGCGCAGTCGGTGACGACGGGAACTATAAATACGGCACACAGTATGTCGGCGAAAAGTCCTCGATCCCGGATGACGATTATGAGGAGCCGGAAGAGGATGAGGAAGAAGAGAGCAGCTCTTCCGAAGCAACCTCTTCCAAGACGGAAAAGAGCTCCTCCAAAGCCGAGGAGATCTCCTCCGAGGAGGAGAAGAGTTCCTCCGAGGAGAATTCCTCAGAGGAGCCGGAGAGCGACTCCATCGACTCTTCCGGTGGGGAAGAGCACTCTTCCGAGAGCAGCGAGGAGCCGGATTCCGGGGAGGAGACTCTTTCCGCAGAGGGAGAGTCCTCCTAAATTCCCGGCCGCTCCGGCCGAGTTCCCCGGAAGGCCCAACGGGCAAAAGGAAGCTTTTTCCCGGATGGAATCCGGAGACGTTTTCCCCCTAAAAAACAGAGGGAACGCAGGGCCCCGGACCTGTTTTCTAATAAATGATACAAGCATAATCTTTTCGCCGCGGTCCTTATTGGGCTGCGGTATTTTTTTGTTCCGTACCTCATATTTTTGGGGGAGACGGGGGATGGAACGATGAGAAGAAAGACTTTGAAATGGATAGCCGGCTCCGTAATCATGCTGCTTTTGCAGATTCCTTTCATTTGCAGGGATGTTCCGCTGCTGGTTTTCCGCCTGAAGTCGGTAAATCCGCTTACATGCGGCACGGTGACCAGCGGGTACGGGCTGCGGATCGCGCCGATCCGCGGCGGGCTCGAATTTCACGACGGCGTGGATCTTGCCGCGCCGGAAGGCACGCCGATTGCCGCAATCGCGGACGGAACCGTTGTGGAAATTGGGTACGGCTCCGGATACGGAAACTATGTCGTGCTTCAGCATAAATGTAATGTAAAAAGCCTTTACGCCCATTGCTCCGCAATTCTTGTGGAAAAAGGGGACAAAGTCGGCCGGGGCGAGACCATCGCGGAGGTGGGTTCCACCGGTCTTTCTACCGGCAGCCACCTGCATCTGCAAATCGAGTACCGGGGTAAGATGATCCCGCCGCGAAAGGCGGTGCCCTATTGATTTCCTTTCGGATCGGACGGACGAAAATTATCCTCTCG
>CAZLMO010000231.1:0-2168 GCA_964560915.1 uncultured Oscillospiraceae bacterium | reverse complement strand
CGAAATTCAATCCCGGTGCCTCTGAAAACGGGAACCTATCCCGGTGCCTCTGGGAATTCCGCAAATCGTATGTACGGGAAGTGTCCCGTACATACTGGGAATTCCTCCAAAAACGAGAAGTGTCCCGCTCATACTGAAAGTTTCGCTTACCGGCCCAAGAATAGGGCCGGCATTTTGCTTTCGCAAAACCGCGAAACTTCTCCGGAAATGGAAAGTGTCCCGGACATGCTGAAAACGGGAAGTGTCCCATACATGCTGGGAATTCCTCCGAAAACGGTAAGTCTCCCGGACATACCGGTAATTTCTCCGAATAAACAAAAAAAGCCTGTTTTCAGACGAAAACAGACGTTTTTTCTTTTTGACCTCAATTATTTGCGGAGCTCTTCGAGACAGTGGCTGCAGATGTTCTTGCCGTTAAAGGAGACGATCCCGTCGGCGCTCCCGCAGAAAATGCAGGCTGGTTCATACTTTTTGAGCATGATACAGCCTTCATCGACGAAAATCTCAAGAGAATCTTTTTCATTGATGTCAAGAGTCCGGCGAAGCTCGATCGGCAGGACGATACGGCCGAGTTCATCAACTTTGCGGACGATACCAGTAGATTTCAATACAATTGCCTCCCAAATATTTCCTGTAGTTCTTTTAACTACGTGTACAGTTTACCTTATTATCCATTTTTTGTCAAGGACATATTTCGTCAAGGTCGTGTATTTTTTTCGGAATATCCTCCAATCGGCCGGAATAGATTATCCCAGATACGGTTGGGGGGTGGCGGTACGGGCTATTTTTTGGCGGCGGTGACGGCGGCATCCCTGATTTACGGGGCCTGTTCCGGCAATCTTTCGGCAGTTTCCGCGGCGGCGCTGGGGGAGTGTTCCCATGCGGCGACTTTGTCCTTGGAATTATTGGGCACGCTCTGCCTTTGGAGCGGCATCTCCGCGGTGGCGGAGGAGTGCGGCTTGACGACGTGGACCGCGAAACTGCTCGCTCCCGTGCTGAAGCTGCTCTTTCCGTGTGCGCGCCGCGACGAAAAAGTGATGAGGGCGATTTCGCTCAACGTGACGGCCAATCTGCTCGGGCTGGGGAACGCCGCCACGCCGCTCGGTATCAGGGCTATGAAGGAGCTCAAACGTGCCGGTGGGAATCTCTCGGCTGCGACGAAGGATATGGCGCTGTTTGTCGTAATCAACACGGCCTCGCTGCAGATTCTCCCGACGACCGTGGCGGCGCTGCGGCTGAATGAGGGCTCCCCTGCCCCGATGGATATCCTGCCGGCGGTCTGGCTGACGGGCGGTTTTTCCCTGCTGGCGGGCATCCTTGCGGCGAAGGTTTTTTGCCGGGAGATAAAACCGTGACTGCGCCGGGAATCGGGGATCTGGCGGTTCCGCTCGCGATCGTTTTGGTCTTTCTCACGGCGGCGGTCCGGAGGAAAGACCTGTTTTCCGTGTTTTTAAACGGGGCCAAGGAGGGCCTTTCCACGACGGCGAGTGTTCTTCCGGCACTTGTGCTGTTGATGACGGTGATCGGCATGGCGCGGGCCTCCGGTCTTTTGAGCCTCCTGACCGACGTTGTCACGCCGACCGCGGAAAGATTGGGCTTTCCGGCCGAGGTGCTGCCGCTCGCGCTGCTGCGGCCACTCTCCGGTTCCGGCGCGCTGGCGTTTTTTGAGGAACTGCTGGGGGAGGTCGGGACGGAGAGCTACGAGGGGCGGGTAGCCGCCGTGCTGATGGGCGGCACAGAGACCACTTTTTACACCGCGGCGGTCTACTTTGGGGCGGCGGAGGTCCGCAGGGGAAACGGCGCGATTCCTGCCGCCCTGACGGCGGATTTCGCCGGGACGGTGGCGAGCGCGCTGGCCGTGCGGCTATTTTTCCAATAAAAAAGAGCCTTCCGGCTCTTTTGAAAAAATAAGGTCACATTTCAAAGCGTCCGGCCCGGATCTCGTTTTCTCAAAAACTCCGGTTCCGGCCCCGGGGAGGATTCCGGCGGGGCGCGCGCACCCCGAAATGAAAATTAGGTTTCCGGGATATCCGGCCCGGGCTCCGCTTTCTCAAAGGGCTCCGGTTTCCGCTCGGGAGGGGTTTCCGGGGTCTCCGCCGCAGGCTCGAAGGGGGGGATTCCGGTGGCCTCTTTCTGCATCAGGTATTTCGCATAGATGGCGACGGCCG
>CAZLMO010000230.1:0-2218 GCA_964560915.1 uncultured Oscillospiraceae bacterium | reverse complement strand
GGACGATAATAATAGAATCCCTGAATATAATCGCACTTTAATCTTTTGAGCAGTTCGATCTGTTCCTCCGTTTCGGCGCCCTCGCAGACAATACTGAAATTCAGCCGATGCCCGAGGGAGACGATGGAATCCAATATGACCGCGCCCTTTTCGTTATCCGCCATCAGCAGCAGCGAGCGATCCAGCTTCAAAATGTCGATGGGGTAATTCTTCAGGTCGGAATAGGAGGTACTCCCGGAGCCGAAATCGTCAAGATAAATGCTGAAATTCATCCGGCGGAGGGTCTCGATATTCCTCTGCGCGGTCGCGTTGTTTTCCTGCACGACGCTCTCGGTGATCTCGACGGCGACCTGTTTGGGATCCACCGTATACCGGCCGAAAATGTCAATCAGCTTATCCGCCAGATCCGGCGAGTCAAAGTCGAATCTTGAAAAGTTGCAGGAGACGACGACCCGCTTTTCTCCCCTAATATTCCGCTGTTGCTGCCATCTGCAAACCCGTTCGAACAGATACAGATCCAGATCCATGATCGTGCCCTGCCCCTCAAAGAGCGAAATAAATTTATCCGGTTTCAGTAGCCCTTTGGTCGGATGGTTCCACCGAACCAGCGCCTCGCAGCCGTAAATGCCGCTCTCGTTCAGGCTGACATACGGCTGTGCATAGATGGCGAACTGCTCCGTCCGGAACGCCTCGGAGATCATGGAGATGAGCTGATCCTGCTCCTGCATCTCATTCAGGATATCTTTCCCGCAGATCGCATAGGATCGGTTATGTTTCAGCGCGTACTTGTACGCCTCTTTGCAGTAATAGATAACGTTCTGAGCAAAGCGGTCCTCCTTCTGCACGGCATAGATACCCGCGTGGATGTTGATCTCGTATTCTTTGGAAAACACCACGGGATAGGCGTCGATTTTATCAAGCACCCTGACCGCCCAGTTCTCCAGTTCCTCCTGGGAACCCGTTTTCCGCGCAAGAACAAAATAATCGTTTTCCACCCGGCAGAGCATCCCGGAATCGCCCATGCTTCTTGTGAGGATATGCGCCATATATTTTAGGAAATGGTTGACCTCCTCGGTGCCGAAGTGATCATACAGCTGTTTAAAATCTTCGCCGAAATAAACCAGGGAATACTCCGACCGCTGGCTGTCCGTCAGTTGGTTATCATAGGTCAGGCAAAAATGGTCGAGGTTCCACACGCCGGTCAGATCGTCGAAAAATTCGCTGTACCGCTGCTTGTGCCTGAGCGCGCGGTTTTTTTCCGCGAGGATGATGATGGAGATCACCGCCGCAAGATAGGCAACGGCAACCAGGGCCGCCAGCCAGCCGGAATCTTCCCCCTGCCGGCTTTTGATCGCATATTTCATCAGGATATTGTGCATGTCGTTGCCCTGCAGGATCTCTTTGAACGCCTGATTGAAACTTTGGACCAGTTCCGGATCGGCAAGCTCCGTAAACGCAAAATAGGCGCTGTAAGATACCCCGTCGATCTCATAGATCAAAACTTCGTCGCTTTTCTGCAGATCAAGTCCGCTGAATTCTCCGTTATCCTTGACCGCGGATACCATCTCAACCCGCAAATTCTCCACCAGTTCCCGGCGGTCGTCTTCCGCGGGGGAACCGACAAATTGGAACGTCATGCCGGTCTGCTCGCTGATCCTCGCCAGAATATCCGGCATGATCCCGACGAACACGCCCTTTGCGCTGTCGTAGGATTCGATCGGATCGCCGTCACAGCAACCTGCAATCAGAACCGGAGCCTCCGCCGCCGAAGAGAGTCCTTCTTCCTCGGCCGTTCCCTCCGCATAGGCAGGGAGCGCCGTCAGCAATATACAGGCAAAAACAACCGCTGCGAATGGAGCAACATGCCTCAGCATTCTTTTTCCTCCGGCATCTCGGATTTGTTATACTTCACGGCCGGCAGGGCCTCCGGATTTTTTCATTCGGAAACGCCCGATCGTGCCTTTTCATTATTTCCTTTTTCCATACGGAAAACGCTCTCGTCTTCATAAGTTAAAAATAAAAATACGGGAGCCCGTTTCCGCGCGGTATCAGCGGGCCGGATTCTTGCTTAAATAAAAAACGACCGCAAGGATACCGGAATCCCGGATATGGTTACGGCCGGCGCATTATCGCACACGACGCTCTCCACGCGATCTCTTATGCCCCGGTCTCAGTTAAATTTCTCTTCATTCGGGACATAACAGACGCTTTTCTTTAG
>CAZLMO010000229.1:0-2226 GCA_964560915.1 uncultured Oscillospiraceae bacterium | reverse complement strand
ATAACCTTAAATAATATTTACTGGGTAATGGTTTTGATTTAAGCTAAGCTCATTTTACTCATTTTACATGCCAGATGTTTATAAAATAAAAACTAGTAAATCCACTAATGAAAAAATAAATTCCTTTTTTAGGAAAGCGAAGAATGAATTAGCAGAGTTTTATCAAATTAACTGGGTAGAAAATCCTCCAATTCTTTTGCTAGCAGATAGTAGAAAAGATTTCGATAATTTATATGGAAGAGAAACAGAGTCATGGCAAGTAGGTTTTTCTTTAGGCCCAAATACATTACTTCTGCTTTCTCCAGAATTCTATGAGAAAGAAAGTTCTCATAAATATTCGGATGAGGAGTATTATTCACTAATAAAGCATGAATTAGGTCATTTATACTATGCTATTCTTTCACACGATAAAGGTCCTGCATGGTTAGACGAAGGTTTCGCAATGTATGTTTCAAATGAAATATCTGTAATGAAAAAACCTAAGACTTTAAAAAGCTTTATCCATTGTTATGACTATGGAAATCCTAAAGTATATGAGGAATCAGGTTTTGTTGTCGAAGGTCTCATTAAAAAATATGGGAAAGAAAAAACAATAAATTTTCTCAAATTATTACCTAATATTAATAGAGAAGAATTATTTAAAAAGGAGTTTGAAAAATATTTCAATATTAAGTTGGAATACAGAGAAATAGAAAAACTGTTATAGAAAGATTTATATACTAGCTACACTTTCTAAAAACATTCTACTTCTAAATAGAAATTAATATTTCAAAAAAATAGCATTTTTATTTGTTTGTACTGATATTTTCAAATTTTGAAACACACATACTTATTTCTTCTCTATACTGAAATATGCATATAATGATTGTTATTGAACTCTCATATCAATAAAAAAAACTATTTCACACCTTTAACAATATTTATGTGTATAAAACCTTCACCATACTTTGGTTTTTGAGGAATACTGAAATACCCCGGAGCCCTCATATTGTAAACATCTCTAAATGCCAAAGTGTATTTTGTTCCTGTGATATTAAATGTTGTTATACTTCCTGATTCGAGTTCAATACTAAACTTTAACTCTGTTGTCCATCCAGAACCTTCTACTGCCTCAGCAGTAATTACCCTTTTAATAGGATCAGTAACTAAACTCTTTAATTCATTCCACGAATATGGATTGGAACTTCCTCCCCAGCAAGTATCTGCATCTACCGAAACAAGCCTAGTATCAGAAGATGTACCTGAATCCATCCAGTATTTGTATGCATTAAGAATATCTGCCAATTCCTCCCCTGTCATCCAGGGATTCGGTTCTGTAGAACAAGTTTCCCATTTATTAGAAGTAGTATTTTTCTTTTGATACCAGTTCATATGGAACCAATTAACACCAGACAGAGCTTCCCAAGCTTTAGATTGCCAAGTCCCAGACAAAGCTGTATTTACATCATAGAAGCCAGAACTAGATAGACTACTATTCGCATTAATCCAACCACCTGTTACTGCTGAAAACTCTGAAGAAAAAATATAATCTTCCGAATTAGCTAAAGTCATACCTGTTGTTTCTCCAACTGCTTGGGCCCATAAACCCCCAAGCTGATCAGTGCTATAAACCTGACAAGATGTTGTAGTACAAATAGAACTTCTTCCATTAGATGTACGATTAACAGCATAAGTTCTTGCTGCAACAACTTGAGCTCTAAGATAATTAAGATAATTTTCGTTATGTGTATTCATGCTAGAATCATCAACTTCTCTTATTCCCAATAAATATGTTTCTAAAGACATAGAACCATAACCGTCTACATCTATGCTGGAAGTTATTGGTTCCTCTCCATATTTATCAGTTTTCACTATTCCTGTTCTTACTTTAGAATTCGGATAATATGCACTCAGTATTTGCGTATATGACTGTCCTTGTTGTCCTCTTTCCCAAGCTCCCCATTGGCTCATACCATTTCTATGAGTACTCGTTCCATAACTAAAGATTCCAAAAGTACCCGCAGGAGCATTGTCAATGAAATATCGTAATTGTGTTGTAAGTGTAGAGTTACTCGACACCGCATCTACATTTTCTATAGTCCCTCCACCCCTTATATACAATAATGTCTGCTGAAGTTGCGAAATTTCTTTAGTTATTCCACCTATTTGTGCTTTTAAATTATTTTTAGTACTATACTGACTATTCAATTCCTTCTGTAGCCTACTCTTCTCCGCAGCTAAAAGACT
>CAZLMO010000228.1:0-2232 GCA_964560915.1 uncultured Oscillospiraceae bacterium | reverse complement strand
GCGCGCTCTGCGAATGGGACACACGGGTGGAAAGGCGCAGCAGCACGGGCGTGTCGAACCTCTCCGACAGCTCATAGGCGAAGGACGCCATATCGCGGCAGTCGGCGGAATCGGCCGGCTCCAGCATCGGCAGCTTGGCCGAAACGGCGTAATGGCGGGAATCCTGCTCATTCTGGGAGGAGTGCATGCCCTGATCGTCCGCAACGGCGATCAGCAGGCCGCCGTTAACCCCGGTGTAGGAGCTTGTGAAAAGAGGATCCGCCGCGACGTTAAGCCCGACGTGTTTCATGGCGGCGAAGCTCCGCGCCCCCGCAATCGAGGCGCCGAGGGCCGCTTCCACAGCCACTTTCTCATTCGGCGCCCATTCGGCATACATCTCGTCATAAGTTGCGGCATACTCGGTGATCTCGGTGCTGGGCGTGCCGGGATAACTGGAGATAAACTTTACGCCGGCCTCAAAGAGTCCACGGGCCACCGCCTCATTGCCAAGCATCATTTTTCTCAAATTATCACAGCCTTTCCGGTCAATAATGAATATTAAAGGTTATAGTACCACTTTGCCGCGCCGAGGTAAAGAGCGCCGGCAAAAAAATCGTATTTTTCCAAAAATATACGCAGGGGAAAAAACGTCCCTTTAAAAGCGGTGCTGAAAATGCGCGGGGGTCGGCCGTCTTTTACCGCCGCGCCGCAAAATATCACATCTTATTTACCGTCGGGGAATTTTTTCTCCTTTCTTTTCCCTTTTGCGGAACCTGTTCGGACAGTATTTACACTTTCTTCATTTATTCCGGAAAATGATGGTGTAAAATAACAAAAGGACCCTTCGGAAAGGAGCTGGACGGCGTTGTTCGGATATCTCAAGCCTTGTCGTCCGGAGCTCAAAATCCGGGAGGCGGAAACCTATAAAGCGATCTATTGCGGCCTCTGCCACGAACTGGGCAAAAAATTCGGCCCGTTTGCGCGGCTGACGCTGAGCTACGACTTCGCATTTCTGTCGTTGGTCGGCATGTCCGTGCAGGCGGAAGGTGAAGCCTGTTTTGGAAAATGCCGCTGCATCGCCCATCCGGTGCGGAAGCAGACCTGCTGCCTGCCCGGAAAGATCCAGACCTTTTCCGCGGCGGCGGCCATGGTGCTGTTTTATTACAAAGTCCGTGACGACCTCCTTGACCGCGGTTTCTGGAAACGGTTTTGCGCTTTTCTGCTGCTTCCTTATGCGAAGTATGCCCGGAAACGTGCATTCGTCGTCTGCGAACAGGCCCCGGGGGTGGATGCCGCCGCCGCAAAAATGATGGAGGCTCAACAGGGCCTCGAGGCGGACCGCTGTTCCTCCGTCGATCGCGCCGCGGAGCCGACCGCAGAGTTTCTCTCCGCCGTGCTCGGCATGCTTCTCCCTGAAGAAGGGACGCGGGCCGTCGTGCTCAAGCGGTTTGGCTATCTGCTCGGGCGGTATGTCTACCTCTGCGACGCGCTGGATGACCTTGAGGATGACCGCAGCGCCGGGAACTATAATCCCTTCCTCTGCTCCGAAAACAGCGCTGCCGCCGAGCACGCGAAAGGATCGCTCTTTCTCACCGTGGCGGAGACGGGAGCGGCTTATGATCTGCTCGAGGCCGGGCAATTTGCCGGCATTTTGGATAATATTGTGTTTCTCGGCCTCAAAAACGAGGTCGAACGGATTTTGAAAAAGAAAGGAGAGGGTGTCGACGAGCGATTCTTATAAGGTACTAGGCGTGTCCCCCACGGCGACGGATGACGAAGTCAAACAGGCCTACCGCACACTGGTAAAGAAATATCACCCGGATAAATATGTCGGCAGCCCGCTCCAGGAAGTCGCATTGGAAAAGATGAAGGAGGTCAACGCCGCCTACGACGAGATCACCTCCATGCGGAAAAACGGCGGGAGCTCCGCCGGTGCCTCCGGCTCTTATTATGGAACATATGGAGAAGGTTCCGGAGGAAGTTATGCCTCCGGAACCAACCAGTTTGCGGATATTCGCCGGCTCATCATGCAGAACCGCCTCGTTGAGGCGGAGGAGCTTTTGGATGGCGTAGCCATGCCGCAGCGGGATGCCGAATGGTATTTTCTCAAGGGCAGCGTTTATTATAAAAAAGGTTGGCTCGACGAGGCGCTGAGCCATTTTGCGCAGGCCAACCGCATGAATCCGAATAATCCGGAGTACCGCGCCGCCTATCAGCAGTGCATGTATTCCCGCAACACCGGGATGCCGTTCG
>CAZLMO010000227.1:0-2279 GCA_964560915.1 uncultured Oscillospiraceae bacterium | reverse complement strand
CCGACAACGGTCAGGCTCTCAATCGGCACGGAACATATAGACGACATCATCGCCGACCTTGAGCACGGTTTTGGTTCAATAAAATGATAAGGAGATAAAGGCTATGTCAAAAATATATACATCCATCGACCAGCTGATTGGAAAGACCCCCTTGCTTGAACTCACAAATTTCGAAAAGACAAACAACCTCGGTGCCACCATACTCGCTAAGCTTGAATACTTCAACCCTGCCGGTAGCGTCAAGGACAGAATCGCTAAGGCAATGATCGACGACGCGGAATCAAAGGGCTTATTGAAGAAAGGCTCTGTCATCATTGAGCCGACCAGCGGCAATACCGGCATAGGGCTCGCCTCAGTGGCGGCGGCGAGAGGCTACAGGATCATTATCACGATGCCCGAGACCATGTCCGTCGAACGCAGGAGCCTTATGAAGGCATACGGCGCGGAGATCGTTCTGACGGAAGGTGCCAAAGGCATGAAAGGAGCGATTGCCAAGGCCGACGAGCTTGCGAAGGAAATCCCCGGCAGCTTAATACCGGGCCAGTTCGTCAATCCGGCAAACCCGGCGGTGCATCGCGCTTCAACGGGTCCGGAAATCTGGGACGATACTGATGGGACGGTTGATATTTTTGTGGCTGGCGTGGGGACCGGCGGTACCGTTACGGGAGTCGGCGAATACCTGAAATCCAAAAATCCGGCTGTACAAGTTGTGGCAGTTGAACCATCTGCCTCCCCAGTGCTCTCGGCCGGTGTCGCCGGTTCGCACAAGATTCAGGGGATCGGCGCCGGCTTTGTTCCAGAGGTGCTGAATACCAAAATATATGATGAGATCATAACGGTTGAAAATGACGCCGCTTTCGCGACCGGTAAGAAGATCGGAAAAACAGACGGCGTACTTGTCGGAATATCGTCCGGAGCTGCGGTTTGGGCAGCGGCAGAACTTGCCAAAAGGCCGGAAAACAAAGGAAAAGTCATCGTGGTTCTGCTTGCGGATACCGGCGAGAGATATCTCTCAACCCCATTGTTTGCAGACTGACTTAAACGGCGTAAAATATGGTTATGGGCAGTGCTGCTTCCCATAACCATATTTTACAACGAATACCACCTGCGCCGGTGGTTCAAAAAAGCTTCAGCTATTCGAAAAAATAATCTTCCTTTGTAATGAGTTTACTTGACGAACACGGAAACCCGATAAAAGGGATTAAGCGCCACTCGGACATTGGGAACCATGTACTTATATATGCCGTTGCGAACATCCTTGGCGGCAGCACCGTTATTGATGAAAACTTCGTAATTGGCGGCAACGTATGGCAGCCCCACTCGGTGGAAGCCGGGAAAAAGATATTTTACAACAACGGAGATTGATAAGAATGAAAGTATACGCGGACAATGCGGCGACCACACAGATGAGCCGCACGTCGATAAATGCCATGCTGCCGTACATGGAGACGGTATACGGTAACCCGTCAAGCCTGTATTCAATCGGCCAGGCGGTCGCCGAAGCCCTGCAGAGAGCAAGGGAAACCATGGCGAAGTGCCTCGGTTGCGAGGCGCGGGAAATTACGTTCACCTCCGGCGGCAGCGAAGCCGACAATCAGGCGATTATTACCGCCGCTATGTTCGGAGAAAAGAAGGGCAAGAAACACATTATTTCAACAGCGTTTGAGCATCACGCGGTGCTGCACACGTTAAAGAAGCTTGAAAAACATGGCTTTGAAATCACGCTGCTTGACGTACATGAAAACGGTATCGTCACCCCGGAGGAGGTCTCTTCCGCCATCCGCGGCGATACCTGCCTAGTGACAATCATGTATGCCAACAACGAAATCGGCACTATCCAACCGATTGCCGGGATCGGAGACGTCTGCAGGAAGAAAGGCGTGCTTTTCCACACCGACGCGGTACAGGCTGCGGGCCATTTGCATATTGACATCAAAGCACAGAATATCGATATGCTGTCGCTGTCCGCGCATAAATTCCACGGCCCGAAAGGCATCGGCATGCTTTATGCCCGAAAAGGCATCCAGCTCACCAATATCATCGAGGGTGGCGCGCAGGAACTGCTGCGATTCCCTCAGCCGCTGCCGGTTCCGATGCCTCTCCAGGGCATAGCCGATGATCCGTTCAATCACCTCGCCAGTGACCTTGCCCTTGACCAGATAGTCCTCGACGCCGGCCTTGAGCGCCTCCAGGGCCAGCCTCTGGTCTTCGGTCGCAGAAAGAATAATCACGGGAACGCGCTCGACCATCTCGCACAGCCGGGCGATCGTCTCCAGCCC
>CAZLMO010000226.1:0-2295 GCA_964560915.1 uncultured Oscillospiraceae bacterium | reverse complement strand
CGCTGGGATACGAGGCCGTCTCCGCCGAAGAGGCCGGCTTCCCCGACGAGATCGAAGAAATCGGCTCCACCTTTGCGGAAAACGCCGTTCTGAAAGCGAAGGTGGTCTGCGAGGCCTCCGGCCTGCCCGCCATCGGCGACGACAGCGGGCTCTGCGTGGAGTATCTGGACGGCGCGCCGGGCGTCTACACGGCGCGGTACGCCGGAAAGGATGGCACCCCGGATTTGTGCATGGAAAAGCTGCTCCGGGCGCTCGACGGCGTCCCGGCCGAAAAGCGCGGCGCGCATTTTGCCTGCGCGATTGCGTTCTGCCGGCCGGAGGGAGAGCTCCTGCTGGCGGAGGGCCGCTGCGACGGATCGATCGCTTTTCAAAAGGATGGCGGCGGCGGTTTCGGCTACGACCCGATTTTTCTTTACGGGGGAAAGAGCTTCGCCGCGCTCCCGCCGGAAAAAAAGGATGCCGTCAGCCACAGGGGCGCCGCGCTCAGGAATCTTGCGGAGCTCATGAAACGGGAATCCGAACCCCATCCCGCGCCGCAAGTTCCGTAAAAAGTTCTTCTCCCGCTTTTTTCAGCGAAAGCTTTGTTTCCGGACAGACGGCCGCCGGAGCGCCGTGCCCAAAATACCGCGAAACTTTTTGAAATGATTTATAATTTTTCTATTAAAGAAAAGAGAAAGGCTGCCTATGATTACCACCAAACAGCGCGCGCTTCTGCGCGGACTCGCAAACGGCATCCCCGCGATCCTCCAGGTCGGCAAGGAGGGCGTCAACGAAAATGTGATTCAGAATCTTGCCCAGGCCTTGGAGGCGAGGGAGCTTGTCAAGGTCGCCGTGCTGGAGACCTCCCCCGTTTCTTCCAAGGAAGCCGCCGCCCTCGTGCTGGCGGCCATCCCCGGCTGCGAACCCGTACAGGTCATCGGCCGCCGCTTTATCGTATACAAGCGGAACCCGAAGGAGCCGAAGATCGCTTTGAACGGCTGAAAGGAAGGTTTGATTTGAAAACCGGAATTTTTGGCGGCAGCTTCGACCCCGTGCATAACGGGCACGTCAACGCTGCAAAAACATTTCTGGAGGAGCTCGCTCCCGACCGGCTGCTGATTATCCCGAATTTTCTGCCGCCGCATAAGGATGCGCCGATGCTCGCCCCGGCCGAGGATCGCCTCGCCATGTGCCGGATCGCCTTTGCGGGCGATCCGCGTTTCGAGGTCAGCGATTTGGAGATCCGCAGGGGCGGCCCGAGCTATACATCCGACACCGTGGAGGAGCTTGCGGAGCTTTATCCGGAGGATGACCTCTATCTTCTCGTCGGCGGCGACATGCTGCTCTCCTTTGAGGAATGGCACAACTGGCACCGCATTGTCGAGAGGGCGGCGCTGGTCTGCGCGCCGAGAACCTGGGATGAGGAGAGCGCCCTGACCGCAAAAGCCGGCGAGCTGATGAGCGAGGGCGCCGAAGTGAAAATCCTGCCGATCGATGTCTGTGAAATCTCATCCACGCAGATCCGTCAAAAGGTGCTCGAGGGAGACGATATCTCCTACGCCGTGCCGGAGAATGTGGCGGAATATATCTGGGCCCACGGCCTATACTGTCGGTAACCACTTTTCCCAACAGGAGGAATGCAAATGCTCAAAAAAATTATAACTGTGCTCATCGTGATTCTCGTGCTCGCGGCGCTGTTCGTCGGGTGCTCCGGAAAATTTGCCGAGCTCCGGGATGGCTACACGGGCCTGCTCGATAAATTTGTCGGCAAGGTGGAGCCTGTGGAGGCGGAGCCGGACGATACCGGCACGGAGGATGCGCTTCGTACGGTGTTAAAGGGCTATGCCAAAGGAAGTATCCTTTGGTTCGAATGCCGCGATTTCGACGGGGACGGCACCTATGAGGCGTTCGGCTTCACGGCGGAATCCGGCACCACGGACGCAAACGGCGGTTTTGTCGGAAGCGCGTGGTTCGTGACCAAAGACTATGCCGTCGAAATGCTGAGCATGGGCAGCTACACCTATCCGAAACTGGCCGAGCTCTCCGGCAATGCGCTCGTATTGATTAACCAGAGCGGAGACATGGGGCTCACCTACATCTTCGGCGTGGAAAACAGCAAGGTCTATCAGCCCGCCCTCTCCGGAAAGGTGAGGAATTTCTCTCAGGACGAAAACGGCGACTTCACCGCCTGGGATCTCTCCTACGACCGCTACGCCGACGAGGAGGAATCCGCCGCCGAGGAACCGACGCTGAAACCATACTGGTTTTATTATAAGGACGGCGAGTTCCGCGAATACGGCGCCCGTGACGACCTGC
>CAZLMO010000225.1:0-2312 GCA_964560915.1 uncultured Oscillospiraceae bacterium | reverse complement strand
TCAGCTCAATATAACGCTTGATGTAGAGCCTGTCACGGCCGCTCCCGGCCAGGAAGATGGCGGCGGCCACGGCCTGCGCGCCCTTGATGCCCTCCGGATGGCTGTGCGTGACCCGTGCGCTGATTTCGGCAAACTGTTCGGCCTCGGCGAGCGTATGAAAATATCCCGCCACCGGGGAAACGCGCATTGCGGAGCCGTTGCCGAAACTGCCGTAGGGCTCCGGGTTCTCACTCTGCAGCCATTCGCCAAAGCGGGCGCCGTACCCCGCATCCGGGAACATGCGCCCGTATTTCTGCATGGCTTTCACGATGGCGGCCTCAGTCTTTTCCGGGTCGCGTCTGCCGTTCATCAGGCCCTCCGCAACGGCGACGGTCATCACGGTGTCGTCCGTAAAGAAACATTCGTCGTCCATCAGGGGGAAATCTGTCGTTTTGATATTGTGAAATTCATATCTGCTGCCGGCGATATCGCCGATGATCGCTCCAAGCATTCCGACGCCTCCCATCATTTTCTTTTTATAAATTATACCATATTTCAGGATTTTCTGCAACGGAAAAAGGGGCCGCGGGCGAGCGCCATAGGCGGCGAGTTCACAAAAAATACTTGAAGTTTTCATGCGAATGAAGTTAAATATATTTGTGTGCGGATTTTTCCGCAAACTTACATTTTATTTCTCTGGAGGCAGGAAAATGGCAAAAAAACAGTTCAAAGCGGAATCCAAGCGTCTGCTGGAGCTGATGATCCACTCGATCTATACCCACAAAGAGATTTTTCTCCGTGAGATCATCTCCAATGCCAGCGACGCGATCGACAAACTGGCGTATCTTGCGCTTACGGACGACAAGGTGGGGATGAGCCGTTCCGATTTCCAGATCGTGATCATCGCCAATGAGGAGAACCGTCTCCTCACGGTATCCGACAACGGCATCGGCATGACGCAGGAGGAGCTGGAGCGCAACCTTGGCACCATCGCCCAGAGCGGTTCCTTCCAGTTCAAAAAAGAGGCCGCCGCGGAGGGCAAAGAGGGTGCGGATCTGGACGTCATCGGGCAATTCGGCGTCGGTTTTTATTCGGCTTTCATGGTCAGCGACCGGATCACCGTCATCTCCAAAGCCTACGGCTCCGATACGGCGTATAAATGGGAATCCACCGGTTCGGACGGCTACACGATCGCCGAATGCGAGCGGGATGCCGTCGGCACGGATGTCATCATGCACATCAAACCGGACGAGGAGGACGACGACTGCGGTCAGTATCTTAACCAGTATAATTTGCAGTCGCTCGTAAAGCGGTATTCCGATTACATCCGCTACCCCATCCGCATGGAGATGGAGCAGACGAAGCCGAAACCCAAAGCCCCCGACGCGCCGGAGGATCAGCCGGCGGAATATGAGACGATCCACGAATGGAAGACGCTCAACTCTATGGTGCCGATCTGGCAGCGCGGCAAGGATGAAGCCACCGAGCAGGATTATAACGATTTCTATAAACAAAAATTCGGGGAATATGAGGACCCGCTGGATACCATCCTAATTAACGCGGAGGGCGTTGTCTCCTACAAGGCCCTGATCTATATCCCGGCGGAGACACCGTACGACTATTACAGCCGCGAATATCAAAAGGGTCTGCAGCTTTATTCCTCCGGCGTGCTCATCATGGAAAAATGCGCCGATCTGACGCCGGAGCCGTTCCGCTTCATTCAGGGCGTCGTCGATACGCCCGATGTCTCGCTCAACATCTCCCGTGAGATGCTTCAGCACGACCGCCAGCTCAAAATCATCGAAGGCAACATCGAAAAAAAGGTCAAGGCGAAGCTGCTTAAGCTGCTGGAGGAGGACCGGGAGAAATACGAAAAATTCTGGAAGGCCTTCGGCCTGCAGATCAAATATTCCGCCGCGTCGGATTACGGCTCCAAGAAAGAGCTGCTCAAGGATCTGATCCTCTTCCCGTGCTCAAACGGCAAACTCTCCACGCTCGAAGAATACTGCAAGCGCATGCCGGAGGATCAGCAATATATCTATTATGCCACCGGAGAGTCCGAGGACCGGCTCTCCCGTTCCCCGCAGGTCGAGCGCATTCTGGACAAGGGCTATGAGGTGCTCTGGCTGACGCAGGATGTGGACGAATTCGTCATTCAGGTTTTCGGCGAATACGATGGAAAAAAGATCAAATCCGTCGCCGACAACGATGCCCTCCCGGAGAGCGAGGAGGAGAAAAAAGCCGCGGAAGAGAAGGCCGAATCCGGAAAAGCGGTACTTGATTTTCTCAAGGAGACACTGGGCGAAAAGATCAAGGAGGCGCGCGTCTCCCGG
>CAZLMO010000224.1:0-2317 GCA_964560915.1 uncultured Oscillospiraceae bacterium | reverse complement strand
TCACCGACGACAGCCCGCTGATCGGCACGGAGGCCGTGGTCGGCGACATCATCACAAAATTTGACGATACGGAGATTACTTCCGTCGAAGACCTGCAGAATGCGCTTATCAATTATACCCCGGGCGACGAAGTGACCCTCACGCTTTACCGCTATTCCGCCACGGGCAAGAACGACAAAACTTTCACCGTAAAAGTCACGCTTCAGGAAAGCCACGGCTGATACACAAAATCCATAGAGATGCCGGGAAGCGAAAACACGCTCCCCGGCGTTTTTATTGCCCGCGCTTTTTTGAATTTTGCGGCATATTCCTGCAAATGCGGACTGTCGCTGCAAAAGATGCGTTTTTTGCATTTTTTGGGGAAAAACGCTCTCTCAGGCAGCGGCCTTGTAAAAGCTTTTCTGTTTTGATATAATGAAAACCGTGCCGAAATGCCAGGAAAAATCTGCCTGTACTTTTTGAGCGGAGAAGGCGGAAAATATAGGATGGTGACCATATGAAGATCCTCTCTTTGGAGTCTTCCTGCGACGAGACCGCGGCCGCGGTGATCGAGGACGGGCGGAAAATACTTTCCAACGTCGTCAATACGCAGGTTGCGGAGCATGGCCTTTACGGCGGCGTCGTGCCGGAAATTGCCTCCCGCCGCCATACGGAGAATATCGTCGGCGTGACGGAAAAGGCGCTCGCCGATGCGGGAACCACGCTTGACGACATCGACTATCTCGCGGTGACGGCGGCGCCGGGCCTGATCGGGGCGCTGCTTGTCGGCGTCAGCTTCGCCAAGGGCCTTTCGCTTGCCACAGGCAAGCCCCTGATCCCGGTTCACCATCTCCGCAGCCATATCGCGGCAAACTATCTCGCTCACCCCGAGCTCGAACCGCCGTTTCTCTGCCTCGTCGTCTCCGGCGGCCACAGCCACATCGTCTCCGTCGACGGCTATACACAGTTCCGCATCCTCGGCAGGACGCGGGACGATGCCGCCGGCGAGGCCTTCGACAAGGCCGCGCGAGCCATGGGGCTGCCGTATCCGGGCGGCGTCTCTCTCGATAAAGAGGCCGCAAAAGGCAACCCGAAGGCTTTTCGCCTGCCCAAACCGCATGTGGAGGGCTGCCCGCTCGACATGAGCTTCTCCGGCCTCAAGACCGCGGTGGTCAATATTCTTCACCATGCGGAACAATGCGGTGAAACGATCAATATTCCCGATCTCTGCGCCTCTTATCAGGACGTCATCTGCCATGCGCTGGTCGACCGCACCATGGCCGCCGCGGAGGAAGGCGGATACCGCACCGTCGTGGCGGCGGGCGGCGTCTCGGCCAATTCCGGGCTGCGCGCGCTGCTGGAGCGGGAGTGCGGACGCCGCCGTCTGCGGATGTTTGTGCCGCCGCTTTCCCTCTGCGGGGACAACGGCGCGATGGTCGGCTCGCAGGCATATTATGAGGCGTTGGCCGGTCATTTTGCAGGCCTCGGCCTCAACGCCGCGCCGAGTATGGCCATCGACGATGAATTTTGAAAGAATATATTTGCAGGATTTAAAAGAAAAAAATGCAAATTTTGTGCGCCGGCCCTTGAAATATTCGAGCGTCGGCGTTATAATATGAATATCAGGAAGCTTCATATGGCATTTCTGAAGATTCTGAAAGGAGATTTCCCCCTATGACCGAGAATACCCATGTATTAAAATGGATTGATGAAATGGTTGCCCTTTGCAAACCCGACAGAGTCGTCTGGATGGACGGCAGCGAGGAGCAGCTTCAGAGCTTGCGCGACGAAGCGATTTCCACCGGCGAGATGGAAGCTCTAAATGAAGAAAAACTTCCGGGCTGCCTGCTTCACCGGACGGCGGTCAACGACGTCGCGAGAGTCGAAGCCCGTACCTTTATATGCACAAAGAAGGAAGAAAACGCCGGCCCGACAAACAACTGGGTGGAGAAGGACGAAATGTACGCCCGGCTCCGTCCTCTTTATGACGGCGCCATGGTCGGCCGCACCATGTATGTCATCCCATACTGCATGGGTCAGATCGGAAGCCCGTTCGCCAAGATCGGCATCGAGCTCACCGACTCCATTTACGTCGTGCTCAATATGAGCATCATGACGAGAATGGGCCGGAAGGCGCTCGATCAGCTCGGCGGTTCCGCGGATTTTGTCAAGGGTCTCCATGCGAAAAAAGATATCGATCAGGATAATCGTTATATTTGCCAATTCCCGGAGGACAACACGATCTGCTCCGTCAACTCCGGCTACGGCGGCAATGTGCTGCTCGGCAAGAAGTGCTTTGCCCTGCGAATCGCCTCCACCCTTGCCCGCGATGAGGGGT
>CAZLMO010000223.1:0-2342 GCA_964560915.1 uncultured Oscillospiraceae bacterium | reverse complement strand
CGGTCTTCGTAAAGACTAACACACCGGTAGACACCCCGGCATACGGCTTGAACACACCGGAGGGCATCGATATGACGGCTTCCAGGCGATTCTCCTCGATCAGTTCTCTGCGGATGGCCTGATGTGCATTGGAGGAACCGAACAAGACACCATCCGGCACGATGCAGGCACAGCGCCCGCCGATCTTTAACATGCGGAGGAACAGCGCCAAAAACAACAGTTCGGTCTTTTTTGTCTTACAAACCTTCAGTAGATCCGTAGACACGATATCAGCATCCAAGCTGCCCTTGAACGGCGGATTGGCAAGAATCAGCGAATACTTATTCTTATCCGGATTTTGGTCGGAAAGGCTGTCCCGGTATTCGATGAACGGATTATCCACACCGTGGGTCATCATATTCATGGCGCCGATGCGCAGCATGGTCCTGTCCATGTCATAGCCATGGAACATGTGGTTCATATAATGATCTTTTTTCTGTTTGTTGAAAAAGATCTCTTCTTTGTAATGCTCCTTGAGATATTCTCCGGCAGCAACAAGAAAGCCGGACGTTCCGCAGGCAGGATCGCAGATCATATCGTCCGGACGGGGGGCCAGAAGTTCCACCATCATGCGAATGATGTGACGCGGAGTGCGGAACTGGCCGTTCACGCCGGAAGTGGAAATTTTTGAAAGCAGATACTCGTACACATCCCCGCGAACGTCCGATTCTTTCATGGCTGCCATCTGCCGGTAGATCTCGTCTAACGCGTCGACAATCTTGGACAGCATCAATGCTGTAGGCACTTTAAAAATCGCGTCATCCATATATTTCGAATAGGCGCTCTCTTTGTTTTCGTGAAGGTTCTTAATAAACGGAAATACACATTCCTGGATCGTTGAATACATTTTCCCGGCGGAAAAATCCCGAAACACAGACCACTTCAGCTGGCTGCCGTCCATCCTGCGTTCACCGACCAATACTTCGTGTGTAAAAATGCTCTGGTAAGGAAGTCCCAGCATTGCGCTTTCTTTGGCGCGCAGGTTGTCGATATCGTCCAGGTCATGGATGAACATGAGATAAGTCATCTGCTCTACTACGTCCAACGGATTTGTCAGTCCGCCCGTCCAGAACATCTCCCAGAGGCCGTCTATTCTGTTTTTTAATTCGCCTGTAATCATATTATTCTCTCTCTCTGTTCCAAGTGTACGAAGTGTAACGTCCGCCGCCGAGCTTAACGACCTCACCGCTTTCAATCAAATCGCTCAGCGCACGCTGCACTGTGATCGGGCTGATATCTGGACATTTATGCATTATTTCGGCTTTCGTGATTTTACCGAGTGTTCCCTTGATGATTTCCCGGACACGATCCGGCTTGGAAAGACCGCTTGTGGTCAAACACTGTACACGGGTTTCGAATTCCCGGTAAGCGCTGACGATAATGCCAAGCATATATTGCACAAAAGGAGCATAGTCGTTTTTGCGTTCGTACCAATTTTCCGAACTCTGCAGAAGCACCTCGTAGTATGTCTCTTTTGAGCGCTCGATCAACCTTTCGATACTGATATACTTGCCCACGATGTACCCTGAGCGGTATAGCAGCAAGAGTGTCAGCAATCGGCTGAGTCTGCCATTGCCGTCATTGAATGGGTGGATGCATAGAAAATCCAGGATAAACATAGGGATCATCAACAGAGGGTCGGCCTTTCCGTCCTTGGTTATGTCTTCGTAGGCATTGCACAACCTTTCGACTGCTTCCGGCGTTTCCCATGCCGCTACCGGCTGAAAGCGAATGAATTTGTTGCCTTTCCCGTCTTCTTCAGTAATGAAATTGTCCGCACTCTTATAAGAACCTCCGATCGACAGCCCGCTGAATTTGTATAAATCGCGGTGCAGCTGAAGCATGATCATTGGCTTTGGTGGTATAAAATCATGACTTTCGTGAATCGTTGCAAGAACATCCCGATACCCGGCGATTTCCTGCTCGTTCCGCGTGCGGGGCATCGTTTTATCCCGAACGATTTTCTTCAAACGCTCATCCGAGGTATATATTCCTTCAATTTTATTGGATGCCTCTGTACTCTGGATCTTTGCAATTTCAGTAAGCTGTGTTAAAGCGTCTGTTTTTGCCTCAATAAAAATGTTTTGCTCGCCCTTGTATTCATGTATTTGGGTAAGCAAAGCCACGATGCCCGGCGTAAGCAAATCGTGCCATATGTCACCGTAATTGTATTCGCGCATACAATCTCCTCAAATCAGATTCAATTACATCATTGGTGGTTATATGATGTAATTGAAGTTTAATCTCATTATTATTTTTTGTCAAGTTAATTATATCATTTTGCACTATTTGATATAATTAAG
>CAZLMO010000222.1:0-2354 GCA_964560915.1 uncultured Oscillospiraceae bacterium | reverse complement strand
CCGCCCTTGAGCGGGCGAACCGCGACGATGGAGCCCGGCGTGCGGCCGATGACCTCCTTCGCCTCCTTGCCGACGTAACGGACGGTATCCGTTCTGGTGTCGACCGCCACAACGGACGGCTCACGCATGATGATGCCTTTCCCTTTTGCAAAGATGAGCGTATTGGCAGTACCGAGATCGATACCGATATCCTGGTTGAACATATAAAAGCTCTCCCTTCTATTCGAGCGGTCCTTATTTAATATCAGATTTATTATGGGACAAGTTATATTTTATTATAACCCCGCGAACGCCGCCGCACAATATCGAAATTATGTTTTTTCTGTGAATATCAGCGGCACGGATGAACCGGATCGGAGAGAAGATCCGCGATCGTCGTAGAATCCACGACCGCGTCAACCGCTTCCTTGATGCGTTTCCAAAGACCGTAGGTCATGCAGCCGTCCGAGTGGTCGCAGCCGATCTCGGCGCACTCCACCGGAGCGATCGAGCCCTCCGCGGCGCGCAGCACTTCACCGGCAGTGATTTGATCGGCCGAGCGCGAGAGGGTGTAACCGCCCTGCGCGCCGCGGAGGCCCGTCACGAGGCCCGCGCGGGAGAGCTGGAGGATGATCTGTTCCAGGTATTTTTCGCTGATGTCCTGCCGCTTTGAAATTTCATGGATCGAGAGAGGCTTTCCGCCCGCCTCCTGTGCGAGTGCCAGGATCAGCCGCAGACCGTAGCGCCCCTTTGTCGAGATCATCATGTCCGTTTCCCCTTTTCCGTCGTAGTAGATGTATTATACCATCAGAAAAAAATCATAGCAAGAATCTATGAATTCAAAACCCTGTATTTTTTTGGAAATAAAAGCATTTTTTTGCCCTGAAACAAAAAAGGACCGCCCCACCTTTCCTGTACCGGCGGTAGCGGTCTGTGCATTCTATACAAATCGGAAAGCGTTTTTTTGTTCCGGGCAGTGGTCAGGGCTCCCTGCGAAGCAGCGCGACGCAGTGGGCGCCGATTCCCGCTCCGGCGAGGCCGAGCCCTTCCTCCGTCGTGGCCTTGACGTTGATCTGCTCCGGTTGGGCGTGGAGCGCGGCGGCCAGGTTTTCCCGCATCTGCGGAAGAAAAGCCTGCAGCTTCGGACGTTCGGCGATCACGGTGCAGTCGATATTCTCCACCCTGAAGCCCAGCGCGGAGACCTCCGAAAAGGCTTTTTTCAGCAGGAGCATGCTGTCTGCGCCCTCGTAGGCGGGATCGGTATCCGGGAAGTGTGCGCCGATGTCGGCGAGGCCCGCGGCGCCGAAGAGCGCGTCGATCACCGCATGCGCGAGCACATCCGCGTCGGAGTGGCCGAGCAGCCCCTCTTCGAAGGGGATCTCCGTGCCGCCGAGGATGAGCTTCCGCCCGGGCACGAGCCGGTGGACGTCGTAGCCGTGACCGATCTTCATAGCTTTTTGCCTCCCCGCAGCTTCAGCAGCGCCTCCGCCGCGGCGATATCCTCGGGGCTCGTGATCTTGATGTTGTCGCGGGAGCCCTGGGTCAGAAAGACCTTGCGGGCATCGTTTTCAAAGATGCGGCTGTCGTCCGTCCAGTCCGTAAGCTCACGAAACGCGCGCTCCATGGAGGTGAGGTAGGCGGATTTTTCAAAAATCTGTGGCGTCTGCACGGCAAAAAGGCGTTCCCGCGCGGGCGTGTATTCGACGAAGCCGTTTTTCTTGCCGTATTTGATTGTGTCGATGACCGGAACCGCCAGAACGGCCGCCCCGCAGCGGAAGGCGTCCTGTGCGCATTTCTCGATGTCCTCGGGCAGCACCAGCGGGCGGGCGCCGTCGTGAATCGCGATGAATTCCACCTGCTCCGAGACGGCCAGCACGCCACTGCGCACCGATTCCGCACGTCTTGCGCCGCCGGGGACCGCGCCGCGGTATTTGGTGATGCCGAATTCGAGGGCGAGGGAATCAACTTTTGGGATGGACTCTGGTTTCGTCACAACGATGATCTCGCTGATCACCGGGCAGACCTCGAACGCGCGCATGGAACGCACCAGAACGGGCACGCCGTTGATCTCCAGGAACTGCTTGTCGCTGCCGCCCATACGCGTGGAATCGCCGGCGGCGACGATAACCACGCTGACGAACGGCTTGCTGAACAGGCTCGTTTCATAATATTCCTCCATGCCCGTCCCTCCATCATACTAAAATTTGTAAATTTTATTATACCATGAAATCCCGTGTTTGACAAGATTCCGGCTGGGGATTACAATGGTTTTGTAATATGCGAAAAGGGGCGCCGTTATGACGGATCAGAGGGAATTTTTCATTGTTTTGGAGGGGCTTGACGGCTCCGGAAAGAGCACGCAGGCGAAGCTGCTG
>CAZLMO010000221.1:0-2372 GCA_964560915.1 uncultured Oscillospiraceae bacterium | reverse complement strand
GCCACCGCATCTGGCGGGTTACACGCCGTATTTGCGCGAGTATTACGGCACGGTGAAACACAGCGTGCGGCAGATTTATAACGGTTATTTGGGCTGGTTTCAGGGCGATCCGGTCACGCTTGATCCGCTGCCGCCAGTAATCCAACAGGTCGTGCATGGTTTTTGCATAGGGAATCTCCGGCTTCCAGCCGGTATGCGCGGTAAACTTCAAACAGTCCGGCACCTGTAGATCCGCATCAATGGGACGCAACCGTGCCGGGTCTACTTCAATCTTTATATCATTTTTCACGGAGGAGAAAGAAAGGAGCGTATGGAGCGTATCGCCCACCTTGCAAGTATAGGTGCCGCCGATGTTGTAATACTCACCCCTAATTGGGTTTACCGTCAAAAGCATATAGTAGGCGCGCACGGCATCGCGGACGTCGGCATAGGTTCGAAGAGAATCCAGATTGCCCACCTTCACTACGGGTGCGACAAGTCCTGCCTCGATCATTGCGATCTGTTTTGCAAAGGTGGATTCATGGAACACATCACCCCGACGTGGGCCGGTATGGGTAAACATCCGGGTGGTCATCACTGTCATGTCATACGCCTCGGCATAATAACGACCCACAAGATCCGTACCCACTTTGGAGATAGCATAGGGAGAAGCAGGCTGAAATCCGCACTCCTCATTGATGGGCAGTTTATCCGCCGTAACGCGACCAAAAACCTCGGAGGAGGCGCAGACATGAATCAGAGGGTTTTGACGCAGGATATGCACCGCCTCCAGCAAGCGACAGGAGCCAAGGATGTTGGTATTCAACGTGTCAATGGGTGCGGTGAAGCTGGTTAGCGGATAGCTTTGTGCCGCCAAATGGAAGATGTAATCCGGCTGTACTTTTTCCAGCACAGTAATCAAGGACGCCATGTCATTCAGGTCTCCGTATTCCAAGAACACACGGTCTGTCATATTGATCCGACCCATAAGATGCGATATGTTGTCCATTGGGCTGCGCCAACGCTGCATCCCGTAGATATCCCAATCCGTGTTTTCGAGCAAATAATCCGCCAGATGAGAACCCACCATACCGGTCATTCCAGTAATCAATGCGCGTTTTGCCAAAATCATACTCCTTTTCTGCCGTCCACTTCCGGCTTTTCTATTTTTTCATATAGACCTCGGGGGTGTAGTACAACACTTGCGTCCCCGATTTCTCAAAGGAAAATGGCACATATAAAAGCTGCGAAAGCGCCTCTTTTACAGCAAGCTGCTTGTCCGGCTCCACAAAGAGCAACAGAAATCCTCCGCCTCCAGCCCCCAGCAGCTTCCCACCCAACGCGCCCGCCGCGACTGCCTTGGCATACATATCGTCAATAGCGTCTGTGGAAATCTTGTTCGTCAGCCCGCGTTTTAGTTTCCAGGTTTGATCCAATAAGCGACCAAAATCGCATATGTCGCTTTTGTTCGTTAGGATCTCCTCGCTCACGTCTACCAGCTTCAGCATTTCCAAAAGCTCAGCTTTTCTATCGCGAATGGATTTGATTTGCGCGCCAGCAATGTTGGCTGAGGTTCTTGAAAACCCCGTAAAGAAGAGCATCAGATGGTCGTTCAGCAACTGCTTTCGCTCGTTAGAAATAATGATAGGATTGACCGAGAATTTCCCATCCGAAAAATCGATTCGATTGAGATTGCCGTAAGCTGCGGAGATTTGATCCTGCCAGCCGCCCGCCTCATCGCACAGAACGCGCTCCAGATAGATTGCCTCCTCCGCCAGTTGTTGCTTTCCGATCATTTTGCCTTTCAACGCATAAAATGCCTGCAAGACCCCTACTGCGAAGGCCGAGGAACTGCCAATGCCAGAGCGGGCAGGTAGATCGGCATCGTAGATAATGTTCAAATCGTGCATATCCAGCATCTTCATCGCGTTGCGTATCAACGGATGCTCAATCTCGTCTGCTGTATTGGTCCTCTCCACCGCGGAATAGACGATGTGGTTACGCAACTCAAAGAAAGGCGGCAGATGACGCACGATCACATAGCAGTATTTGTCGAACGTCGTGGCAATGACGCTGCCGCCAAACTCGTCAAAAAACGGCTGGTAATCCGTTCCACCGCCAAAAAAAGACATGCGAAACGGGGTCTTTGTAATGACCAAAGTATATCAACCCATCCTTTTTTTCATCGGCTTCGACTTTCTTACAAAAGGCATACAAGCTTTCAAACCGTTCGGTTCTCTCCGGCAACAGTACGGTCGGCTCACCGATATACACCGTCTTGCAACCAGCCGCCGCACCGGCCTCCACGTCGGAAACCTGATCCCCCACCATATAGGCGTTATCAAGTGTTATATTATACCGCTTTGCCGCTTGGAAAAGCAAGCCTGGCTTCG
>CAZLMO010000220.1:0-2380 GCA_964560915.1 uncultured Oscillospiraceae bacterium | reverse complement strand
GTATCCCAATATCTTTTATCGTGAAAGTATTCGTCCATGATAAAAGCAAGGGTATAGGCTTCCTCTCCGGAGGAACATCCCGCGCTCCAGACCCTCAGATCATTATCTCTTATGATCCTTTCCAGATTCGGTAAAATTATATTTTTAAAATAAACGAAATGGGACGATTCCCGCATAAAATACGTGTAATTCGTTGTGATGCGATCGACCAGCGTCTTTGCCGCCGCACCCGTCGAATCGGAAAGAATATAGGAATAATAATCGGAGAAGTTGTCGAAATGATTTTTTTCGAGAACGGAACTGAGCCTTCCGCACAGGAGGTTCTTTTTTTCATCCTTCAGATGAATCCCATAGTTGCGCTCTATGTGTTCCGCAAACTGCCGGAACTCTTTTTCGGTGATTTCAATCATGTATAACCCTTATTCCCAAAATTACGGGGCCTTTTGGGGCCCCGTAATTTTTTTGTAAAAGTTTTTGGGATCTCTCATGCCTTGCGGTAAAAAGTATCAGTATTTACCCATCTCCGGCTCTCCGAGGTCAATGCGGATCTCATTTTTTTTAGCCGGAATCCTGCGTTTTTCTTTTTCACGCTTCTCGATTTCCTGATTCCGCCTGGATTCGGGCCCTGCTGCCTTGACTGCAAACTCGCCGGAGCCGGCATAGGAATCGAATGCCTGGCCGCGCAGTTTGTATTTGCTGACCGCATTCTTCAGCAGCTCGGCCTGGCTGGAAAGCTCTTCGCTCGCGGCCGCGCTCTCCTCCGATGTCGCAGAATTGGTCTGAATCACATCCGACACCTGAACTACGGCCTTATTGATCTGCTCAATTCCGGTGCTCTGTTCATTGGAAGCCGTTGTGATCTGCTGGACCAGATCGGCGGCTTGGGTGACTCCATTCACAATCCTATCGAGAGATTCGGCGGTCTCGCTGGCGATCTTGGTTCCGCCCTCGACCTTCTTCATGGATCCTTCGATCAGGTTGGTCGTTTCCTTGGCGGCATCGGCGCTTCTCGCCGCAAGATTTCTGACTTCTTCCGCCACGACGGCAAACCCTTTGCCGTGCTGTCCGGCCCGCGCCGCTTCCACCGCGGCGTTGAGCGCCAGAATATTGGTCTGGAAGGCGATGTCGTCGATCACCTTTATAATCTTGGAAATATTGGTGGAGGATTCGTTGATGCCATCCATTGCCTTGAGCATTTCTTTCATGCGCTCATTGCCCTGAACGGCATTCTTTTGGGACGCCAGCGCGAGATCGCTCGCCTCGTTTGACCGTTTTGCGTTTTCACGGGTCTGCGCCGCGATCTGCTCGATTGAGGCGCTGAGCTCCTCGACGGAACTGGCCTGCTCGGTGGCGCCTTGGGAGAGCACCTGGCTGGACACGGAGAGCTGCTGAGATCCGGAGGCAACCTGCTCGGCGGCGGAACGCACGTTATTTACGGAGTGGTTCAGGTTATTCACCATAACGGAGATCGCCCGGGCAAGCTCGCCGATTTCATCTTTTGCGTTATAATCCATCGACACGTCGAGGTCATAATCGGCGATTCTCTCGGCGACGCCGACCATTTGAATGATCGGCTTGCTGATGAGCGCGCTGATGGAAAACCCGAGCACGATGGAAAGCAACGCGCCGACAAGCCCGAATCCGATGAGCATGATATTTCCCTGCGTGACCGAAGTGCTCGCCACGGATATATTGTAATCAACCATCTTTTCAAGACTGCTGTAGGCTGTAAGGTAGTATTCTCTTGTCGTAAAATGCTGATCCATCATCTGCTCTTTTAATGTATCGATCTGGGCCTCTGTTTTTCCGTCCGTATTGCGGACCTCCTGCGCCAGCTCCACGACCTTCTGCTGGCCGGCCTTCCATGTATCATAACTGATTCCAGAGTGCAAGTTCTTCGCTGTCTTTTTCGACGGCTTCGTATTTGGTCGTGGCCTCCTCGATCGCCGAGTAACCGTCTTCAATGAAAGTCAGCTGGGAAGTCCAGGTATCGCCCGTATACGAATCATTGATCAGCCCTCTCTCGCCGATGACTGCGGTGTTCAGGTTGAGACCAATGGTTTCGAGATCTTCCACGCTCGGTAGGCGCACCGTTCCGACTTCCCGTAGTTCCAACAGCCCTACGGCCCCAATCACCACCGCGATCAGGGCGACCATCACAAAACCTATCAGCATTTTCGCTTTGATTTTCAGATTTTTATACCAGCCCATAACGAACCCTCTTTCTATTCGGTTTCGATATTAATCTTCTCCACGACCGATATTTCTTGATCGGAAAGGAGCTTTTCACAATTCAGAAGCAATTTTACGTCGTTGCCTACTTTTCCGATCCCTTTGACATACCGGTTGTTTTTCCCGCATAGTTCAGGCTGGGGCACAA
>CAZLMO010000219.1:0-2396 GCA_964560915.1 uncultured Oscillospiraceae bacterium | reverse complement strand
CGATTTTTTGCGCCTTCGCGATTTTCCCGGAAGTGATTTCATACTTTCCCATCCTTAAAAAACTCCCTTCTGCCATTTCGGCTTTTCTTCTTCCGATTCAGAGGGCTCCGGGATCGGTTCGCCCTTGACATATCCGTCTTCGATGATGATGGAACATTCTCCGCCGGTGCTGACCCGTGTGGCGATCGCCTGCAGCCCCTCGGATTCCAGCCATGCACCAAACTCTTGCAGGGTATCAAGATCCATCTGTTCCAGCTTATCCAAGAGGACAAACCCGCAGTCCGGTTTCAGCTTCCGGATGATGGCCGTCGCGACCTTGAGCTGATCGGAGCTTGACATGTTGTCCCATTTTTGGCCGTTATAGATGAGCTCGCCATCCTCAACCGACAGCCCGGGAAGGGGAAGCGTTGCGCTGTTGAGCAGCTCGGCCTTCTGCTTTCTGACCTTTTCGAGCTCGTCGGTCAGGGCTTCATACTGGATGGAATGATTCCGGGCGTCCTCTTCGGCTTTCTGCTTATCGAGGTTCGCCCGGACTTTGACGTTGATCGCTTCGATATTTCGGATGGATGCTTCCAGCTCGGCGGTGCTCTCGTCCTGAAGGTCCTGCGCGTCGCGGCAGGCCGTCTGATAGGCCTCCTGCGTCATCTGGAATTGACGCTGCAGCGCATTGATCTGGTCTTGTAAGGTTTGGAGTTTGCGCTCAAGGTCACCCTTATGCTCTCGGAGGCGCTGATTCTCGCCGTTCTTGGCAAGGATGTCCTGCTGCTGTCGGATCAGTTCCGTAGCCGATACCGGCTCAGAAGGGGCATCTATATACTCCGGCATCTCTTTCGCAAATTTAACCTTCTGGTCGGCGACCTGCCCCACATAACGGCGGCGGTTATATAGATCGTTTTCCTGCCGTTCCAGCTCATACAGCTGATCTCCGACGCCGATGATCCTCAGCAGCGTGTCCGCTTTTTCCTTTCCGGAGGCATTCATGAATTTCGGAAGGTCGAGGGCGAGCTGCTCGACGAAGTCGTTCAGGAGCTGCTGCCCGCCGTGCTGAGAGGTGGGATCGATCACCTTGAGATCGGAATTCTTTCCTTTCCGCTCCACGACGATTCCGTTTGACAGCTTCACTTGCAGATACGGAGGAATTACGGATCCTTCGCGTTCCGGTGCCGATGGTTTGTACTTATCCCCACCAAGCGCCCATGCGAGGGCGTCCAGCACGGAGGTTTTGCCCTGATTGTTTTTTCCGCCGATCACAGTCAAGCCGTTTTTCGTAGGTTCAATCCTGACCGCTCGGACGCGCTTGACATTCTCAACGGAGAATTCATTGATTTTGACGCTCATTTGCTTATCTCCTTTTGTTCTCCTTCAAAATATTTTATAGCCTGTTCTTTTGCTTCATTGAAAACCCGGAATTGCTCGGCATCGCCTCCGGTGTCCGGGTGTGAAACCTTTGCCAATACCCGAAACCGCCGCATCACATCGTCGGCCCCCGCTGGCATATGTTCAAAGCCAAGCACGTGGAAACAGGCAGGGACCTCTTCTCCCTCTGGAAGCGCCGGGAAACCTGCGAGGATGGTGTCAAGATCATAGATACCGCGGTCCTTCATCCGCGCAATGTCTTCGAGCGAGAGGACAACCCGGGCAAACGTATCACTGACATAGCTGATCTTTTGCCCATGCTGTGCCGCATTTTCGATGCTGTCGGCGAATTTATAGCCTTTTCCGTGGTAGATGAATTCAACGTATGATCCAAACCGATCCCAGTTATAGTCGTATTTTTCAGTCCCGATCCGCTCCATAACGGTCTTTAGTTTTTTGAGATATGCGTCTTGAGATCCATAGAGCTTTTTAGAAACGGCCGCCTTCATTCTCATTTCTGATTCACCTCTTATAGTCTCGATCGAATGCCCCAGCGACATATGTATTTACGATCCACACGACCAAAAATATAATGCAGCGGATCATCCCGGGTATCAGCGGCAGGATCTCGCAGTCCATCCCGCCCACGGTACCTAAAAGCAAAAACAGCGATAAGCCCGCCGCCGCACCGAATGCAGTTTTAAAGCACTTCTTCATGACTGGTCCCTCCTATTGATTGGCCCGGAAAAATGCTTCCGCGAAGCCGGGCGGGGTGATAGCACGAACGGCGGCTCTCCGGGCTGTAGCTCCTTTGATCGATTTGATATATTCATTACACCAGGCCGGCGTTTTGGGATGTTTATAATGCATATTCCCGGAGTGCTTGCTCCCCATTGTTGTCACAAATTCTTCAGGAGGCAATTTGACAAGTGGTTTAGGCGGATTAAAATAGCCCCAGATATAAGTCGGCTTTTTGGTTTTCTCGCCAAATTGCCATTGCTCAAAGCAATAGTTCGGACGTCCGAGGAATTTTGCCAACG
>CAZLMO010000218.1:0-2425 GCA_964560915.1 uncultured Oscillospiraceae bacterium | reverse complement strand
ACTACTTTGTCGCGCTCGGCGCGCGCAGCGTCGCGGTCGAGTCCGGCTCCGTCGCTCTGACGAAGCTCGAGACCGGCGAGTGCAAAGAGGTTATGATTCTTGAGGAATCCGTTCTGAAGAAACGTGAGGAGGAAGCTTCCCCGATCGCCTGCATCTATCCGGAGGACGGTACCGTCTGCTGCCCATCCCCGATTATGACGATTGAGGACGATAAGAGCGCCAATGCCAACTCCGCCGCCTGCGAGGCCATCACCGACTGGTTCCTCTCGCTCGACGGCCAGTCCGCCATCGTTGCCGGCTGGATGCACTCCGTCCGCAAGGATTATCCGGAGCCTCCGTATGATGCCATTCCGACCGCGGATATCACCGCAAACCTGATGACGGTGGATTGGGAGTATTGCTATCAGAACCGTTCCATCGTCCGCACCGCGTTTGAAGATGCCGTCAAGATCCCGGAGAGCTGATTTTTTCCGTATATTCTGCTGAATTCGGCGGAAGACGGCAGACCTGCCGCTTTCCGCCGAATTTTTCAAAAGCTCCGGGGTGCGGTTTTTCTTTTGGGTGCCGGAGCGTCATCCTTCGAGAAGGGGGCAATGTGTTATGAAGACGGAAGCTTCCATGGCGCCGCAGACAGCAAAAAAGTTCCATTTCGACGTCAAGTGGGCGGTCATTTTTTCCATCATCGCGTTTCTGACCATTTTTGAAGTCTTTCCGCTGTTTTATTTGATTTACCGGGCGTTTTTTCCGGAAGGCGCCTTCACGCTGAACGAGTTTCAGGATGTGTACAGTTATCCGCTCAACTGGATCGCCGTGCGCAACACGGTCATCACCGCCGGCGCTTCCATGATTTTGGGCGTGCTCATCGCATTTCCGCTCGCATGGCTGGTCGGGAGAACCAACCTGTATTTCAAGAAATTTTTCCGTACCCTGTTTGTCATGACCTACATGGTGCCGCCGTATGTCGGCGCCATGGCATGGCTCAAGCTGCTCAACCCGACGGTCGGAACCCTCAACAAGATCATTGCCGCGGTTTGCGGCCTCTCCGAGCTGCCGTTCAATATCGAGACGATCGGCGGCATGATCTGGGTGCTGACCACGTTCTATTATCCCTATGCTTTTATCACGATTTCCCGCGCTATGGAGAACATGGACCCCTCCCTTGAGGAGGCTTCCAAGATTTCCGGCGCTTCTCCGCTTAAGACCGTCATGACAATCACGCTGCCGATGATGGCACCTTCCATTGTCGCGGCGGGACTGCTGGTCTTTATCTCCGCGGCCTCCTGCTACGGGATTCCGTCCATCGTCGGCGCCGGAAAGGTGAACACCGTCACCACCCGCATCATCGACCTCGTCTATGTCGGCGGCACGGCGGGCCTGATGGATGCCGTTACGCTTGCGGTTTTTCTGATGGTCATCGCGAACGTCGTGCTCTACCTCTCCACTTTCGTCGTGGGCCGCAAGCAATATATCACCGTCTCGGGGAAATCCGTCCGCCCGAATATCGTGGATCTCGGCAGATGGCGCCTCCCGCTTACGATCCTTGTGGTGCTCTTCGCGGTCATCGTCGTCGCGATCCCGTTCATCTCCGTGTTCGACACATCCTTCTCGATCCGGATGGGCAAAACGGCCTGGGAGGAAGGCAACTTCACGATAAAATACTGGGCGTCGCTCTTCACAAGGAAACAGATTCTCAATGCCGTGCAGCATTCGCTGCTTGCCGCCGCCGCGGCGGCAACGGCCGGAATCGGGATCTCCTGCGTGATGGCTTATCTGCTGACCCGCACGCGCGTCAAGGGCCGCCGCATCCCGGATTTTCTGATTACCCTCGGCTCCGGCACGCCGAGCATCGTCATCGCTCTGGGCCTCATCATGACGATGAACGGCAAATTCGTCATCAATATCTACAATACCCTGCTGATTATGATTATTGCCTACATGGTCAAATACCTGCTGATGGGGATGCGCACCATCGTCTCGGCGATGACGCAGATCCACACCTCGCTCGAGGAGGCGGCGCTGATCTCCGGCGCAAGCTGGTTCCGAAGTTTCAAGGATATCACCATTCCCCTAATCGCGCCATCCGTCGTCGCGGGCTGGTTTCTGATTTTTATGCCCTGCTTCTATGAGCTGACGATGTCCACAATCCTCTATTCCACGGACACGACAACCATCGGCGTCATCCTGTTCCGCTTCCAGGAATTCGACAGCCAACAGATGGCCTCCACCATGGCAGGCGCGATCCTAATCTTTATTGTCCTGGTCAACTGGCTGCTCAATAAGCTGACCAAGGGCAGGTTCTCGATTTAAGGAGGGATGATGAATGGCAACCATTCAAATTGAAAATGTCAGAAAATGCTTCGGAAATGTCGAAGTATTGAAAGAATTTAACCAGAACGTCGAAGATAAGGAATTTGTCACGCTGCTG
>CAZLMO010000217.1:0-2449 GCA_964560915.1 uncultured Oscillospiraceae bacterium | reverse complement strand
GCTCGAGACCGGTATGACCGTCGCGCCGAGCTGCTTCGTGCCATAATGCAGGCCGAGGCCGCCGGTGAAGAGGCCGTACCCGTAGGCGACATGGACGAAATCTTCCTTGGTGCCGCCGGCCGCGGCAAGCGCCCTCGCCGTAAGGGTACCCCACATTTTGAGGTCTTTCTCGGAATAGCCGACGACCGTCTGCTTGCCGGTGGTGCCGCTCGAAGCGTGAATCTCAAGAAGCTCCTCCGCCGGCACGGCAAAAAGGCCATAGGGGTAGTTGTCGCGGAGATCCTGCTTATAGGTGAACGGCAGCTTCCGAACATCCTCCGCCGTGCGGATATCTTCGGGCGTGATGCCCATTTCGTCCAATTTGCGGCGATAGAACGGTACGTTTTCATAGACACGTTTTACGGTATTGTGGAGACGCTCGCCCTGAAGCGCGGCAAGTTCGTCCCGGGATGCGGTTTCAACTTGACACAATATATTTTTCATCGGTTTTCACCTTTTCACTTTCTCTTCCAAGGCGGAAGGCTTTGAGGTTAAGTTCCCGGAATTTTTCCGGGACGACGGTTTCGATGGAGGCTTCCCATTCCTCCGCCGTAAATCGAAACTGCCTCGAAAGCGCTCCTATCAGCACCACATTCGCCGCCTTCGCAGAGCCGGCCTTTTCAGCCAGCGCAACGGAATCCACCACAATCAGATCGACCCCGAGAGAACGGATCGTCTCAAAGATTCGATCCGGATAGGAGGCAACCCCGGTGATGACCGGCATCGGATCGATGCGCTGATCCGCCGCAACCAGGGTTCCGCCTTTTTTCAGATACGGCAGCCACCTGGCGGCTTCGCACCGCTCGAACGCGAGAATGTAATCGGCGCAGCCTTCCTCCACGGTGGGAGAGGCGACCGCGTCTCCGTATTTGACGTATGTAACGACAGATCCGCCCCGCTGGCTCATGCCGTGAACCTCGGAAATTTTAACGTCGAAACCCTGCTTCATCAGCAGATCACCGAGAATGCGGCTCGCGAGCAGCGTTCCCTGCCCGCCGACGCCCACAATCATGATATTCGTGTTCGCCATATCAAATTCCCTCCTTCCAGGTCGTTTCAATCGCACCGAAGGGGCACATCTGCGCGCAGAGGCCGCATCCGACGCAAAGCGTATCGTCGACCACGGCTTTGCCCTCCTCCAGATGGATGGCCGGGCAGCCGATCTGAAAGCACCGCTTGCAGCTCCGGCAGGTATCGGCCTTCACTCGGAAGGGCAGGCCTTTTTTGACGCCTTTGAGCAGCGCGCAGGGTCTGCGGCTGACGATGACGGAGGGCTCCTCTGCCGTAATCTCCTCCCGGACGGCCTTTTCGGTTTCGGCAAGGTCATACGGATCTACAACGCGGATTCTTTTGACGCCGCAGGCTTCGCAGAGCGCCTCGATTGAGACCTCAGGCGTCGGCTCCATTTTGAGCGTGTAGCCGGTGGTCGGGTTCTGCTGGTGGCCGGTCATGCCGGTGATGCGGTTATCGAGTACAATCAGCGTCGAAGTGCCTTTATTGTAACATAAATCGATAAGGCCCGTGATGCCGGAATGGATAAACGTCGAGTCGCCGATCACGGCGACGGATTTCGCAGCGTTCTCCGGGCGAACCTTGTTGAAGCCGTGCATCGCGGAGACGGAGGCACCCATGCAGATCGTCGTATCCATGGCGGAGAGCGGCGCGGAGGCTCCGAGCGTGTAGCAGCCGATATCGCCGAAAACGGTCAGATCAAGTTTGTGCAGCACGTAAAACAGCCCTCTGTGCGGGCAGCCCGGGCACATGACCGGCGGGCGCGGCGGGATTTTCTCCGGGTAATCAAGATGCTCCGGCTTTTCGCCGAGAAGCCGCTCCCGGATCATCTCCGCCGTGTATTCGCCGCGGAGGGTAAAGAGCTCTTTCCCCTCGCAGGGGATGCCCATCGCGCGCACCTGCGTCTCGATGACCGGGTCGAGCTCCTCCACAACGACAAGGCGCTTGACCTTTGCCGCGAAATCGCGGATCATCTTTTGCGGCAGCGGATTCATGAGCCCGATTTTGAGCACGGAGGCCCGGTCGCCCAATGCCTCTTTGACAAATTCGCAGGCGATCCCCTCGGTGATGATGCCCAGTTCCTCCCCGTTCCATTCGATCCGGTTAAAAGGGCACGTTTCGGCGTAGGCGGCGAGCTTTTGCATCCGCTCCTCCACGACGATATGGCGGGCTTTCGCGGGGCCCGGCATCATGACGTATTTCATCATGTCTTTTTTATAAGGCCGGAGCTCCCGCTCCTCGCGGTCGAAAAGCTCGACGGCGCTCTGGGAATGGGAGACGCGGGTAGAAAGCCGGAGCAGCACCGGCGTGTCGAATTCCTCGGAGAGATCGAACGCGGCCTTCGTGAAATCCCGGCATTCGCCGGAGTCGGAAGGCTCGAGCATCGGCAGCTTCGCCG
>CAZLMO010000216.1:0-2456 GCA_964560915.1 uncultured Oscillospiraceae bacterium | reverse complement strand
ATGCTGACCTTCTTGCGGTCTGCGCCGAGACGCTCGAAACGGACGATGCCGTCTTTCAAAGCAAACAAGGTGTCGTCGGAACCTCTTCCGACATTCTCGCCGGGATGAATGTGGGTGCCGCGCTGGCGGACGAGAATGTTGCCGGCGAGAACGAACTGGCCGTCCGCTCTCTTGACGCCGAGACGTTTGGATTCGGAATCACGGCCGTTTTTGGTGGAGCCCATTCCCTTTTTATGAGCAAAGAACTGAATACCGATTCTGATCATGGTTTTACACCTCCGAAATTATTAAGTTGACTGTGCCGGGGTGATCTTCCGCAAGATTTTGCAGCTCAAGCCGCAGGGCCGAGATGAAATGCCAGGCCGCCGGCCTCGCGTTCTCCTGAAGCGAAAGCTCCACGCTCTCCGCCCCAATTTCAACGCCGCATTTCGTTTTTACGATCTCCGTGATGCCGTTGACCGCCATCTCGGTGCAGGCGCTCACCGCCGCACAGACGATATCTTTTCCGCTTTCGGCATAGCCGGCATGTCCGCTGATGCGGAAGGAGACCGGCTGGCCCTTATGATAACAAAACTCCGCGCGGATCATCTGCAATCAGCCCTCAATCGCCCCAATGACGACTTTGGTATAAGGCTGACGATGACCAAGGCAGCGTTTGCTGCACTTTTTGGAACGGTAAGTGAAAACGCGGATCTTCTTGCCTTTGCCCTGTTTTTCCACGACGCCGCCGACTTTCGCTCCCTCTACATAAGGAGCGCCGACTTTGACGCCTTCGTCGCCGCCGATTGCCAGAACCCTGTCAAAAATGACTTCGTCGCCGGCCTCGGCCTCGATCTTTTCGATGTAGACCACGTCGTCTTTTTCGACGCGGTACTGTTTTCCGCCTGTTTCGATGATCGCGTACATAATAAACCTTCTTTTGTTGGACTCGCTGCGAAAGGGCACCAGCGCGTTTTGGGCGCACTGAATTTAGGAAGCCCACGGCATGCGGCAGACTGCATTATAACATGGGAAAAGAAGGATGTCAAGCCTCTTTCTTATTAAGGACACAAAAGAAACCGTTCGCCGCCGGATCATGCCGCGCCCCCAAAAAATCCGCTCCTCTTCAAGCGGAGCGGATCACGAAAGCTCTTTTTCATTTATCCCGGTATGCCGCGATAAGGCCGGCGCCGGAAATTCGGCTCAGCCCTCCGCTGTTTCGCAATAGCCGGGGCCGGTTCCGCACACGACGGAGATTTCCCCGTTCAGCAGCTTTTCCGCCTCGCCCTCCGTGATGCCGTATTCCGACATCACTTGGAATATGAATTCCTCCCGTTCGCAGCCGGACAGCGTAAAATCCGCCGCGCCGACCTTGCCGTCTCCGTCGAAATCCAGCGGATATTCCTCCGGGGTCACCCGGTTCCCAAAGGCATTCATCTCCTCGCACGGATCATACTCCGTTTTGTAACCGGTTCCATCGATGATGATAAACGGATTATAGGCCGCGACGGTGGCCGTGGTGCCGTCCGCCATCGTCAGTGTGAACTGCACGAACTGGCCGTCGTATTCTCTCCAGGAATCATCCTCTTCGCCGACCGTGACCGTATTCAGGATTCCGGCAAGCTCAGAGAGAAGGACTTCATCCGTAATAGTTGTCTTGGTTCCCGGCGGGGTGAGAGAAATCTCCACGCTTTTTATATCCGCGGCCGAAAGCCCCGAGAGCCATGCGGCGTCATGGGCGGTTTCCGCCTGGGAAGTGCTTTCCGCGCCGCTCTCCGTGTCTTTTTCAAAGAACTGCCACTCGTTATTGATCTTCACCACAAGGCCGTCCTCATAATAGGCGTATTCCGCCCCCATGCAGCCGAAGTTGCTCTGGCCGTCCTCCGCGGGCACTTCGGAGCCGTCCACCTGCGAGGTGACGGTGCCAAGAATCGCGGAGGAATCGATCTCCGCCGCAACCTGCCTGCCGGTATCGAGATAGAGCTGCCCTCCTGCCATCACCATCGGTCTTCGGTCCCATGTTGTTTCTTCCTCCGGTTCCGTGCCGCAGCCGGCCAGCAGGGCCGTCACGCAGGCAAGGGCCGTTATGAGCACCGCAAGTTTCTTCACGGATCCTTCCTTCTTTCACCGATAAATAATAAAAAAGCGGAATTCCTCTGAACCGCACGGAAAACCTTTTCTTTTTTCATTAAGATAAGTGAGAAGAAAAGCGAAATTTCCTGCGTCTTCCCATTTTATGTGCAATCGGGTTTTCGCCTTTTCCGGCGGCTCTCAAAATCACGGAGCAGAAAACGATTCAAGGTGATTTGGAACGGGTTTTCCGGCCGCGGCGGTTTGGGCAGCCGCGGAGCAAGGAATACATTTTTTCGGGGCGTTCCAAAACGCATGCCGACGCCCTTTCGGGGCTCGCGCAAACCGCATGTGCGGCGCATGGCCCCGATTTTGAGAGCCGCCGGAAAAGGCGAAAACCCGATTGC
>CAZLMO010000215.1:0-2469 GCA_964560915.1 uncultured Oscillospiraceae bacterium | reverse complement strand
AATACGTCGGGAAAAAATACGGCCCGACCCGGGTGCCGACGACTTCCTGAACCATGATGGCCATCTTCTCGTAGAAATCCAGCAGCCCCCACACGCCGCGGTATTCGATCGGATCCGGCCCGAACATCGAGGCGTAGACTTCGGCGATGGCTTCGAGCAGGGCCTTCAGCCGCTCCGCCTTCGTGCCGCGGTTCGCCAGGAAAAGGCTCTTGTACTTGCCCGCGAACGACGCCCCCACCCGGTCTTCCAGCAGGCTGGAACTGCGCACGATGATGGGGACGTCGCCGAAATCGTCCAGCGCCGCCGACAGGCCCTTCACGACGTCGGTCGGGAACCGCGACGCCTTGAGCAGGTGGACGATGTTGGGATACTCCAGGCGCACCTGGTCGAGATCCTTGTACTTCTGCTCGTTGATGGATTCGAGCTCGTTGAGGTGCAGGAACACCGTCAGCGCGTCCGCCGGCAGATACCAGGTCTTGGGAAACCGCACGCCGGCCAGTTCCGGATCGTCGGCCTTGGACAGGATCGCGTGCGCCAGGAACAGCCCCGCGCTCTTGCCGCCCAGATCGCCGTTGCAGCCGGCCGGGAAAATGATCCGCTGCACCAGGTCGTGGAAATCCACGACCTCGACGTTCTGCTTGGCCGTCCGGATGTAGGCCAGATCGCGCGAGAAGAACCGGCGGATCAGCGCCACCTTGAGCCATTGGTCGGTGGACGGCGGCAACCGGACGCCTTTTTCCACCAGGTTCTTGTAGAGCATCACGGCATCGATGATTTCTTCCAGCGGCGTACCGACGTTGTCCACCGCCTTGATCAGGAAGCTTGTGCGCTTGTCCTGGATCCATTTCTGGATGGACGCGAGGATGTCGTCGGGATTGAGGTATTTGCCGGCCAGCTGGAAGATGGCGTCGCTGGTGCCCAGCATCTTTTCCATCGTCTGCGCCGGGAGGGGCGAATTGGCTTCTTCGTGGAGCCCCTCCTCGCTGAACAGGTCGCCGCCGCGCACCAGCTCCTGAGCCTCCGGCACGCCGGTCCAGAACAGATGGTAGAGCATCTGCCGGGAGATGTAGTTGAGCATCGGCGGATCGGTGCGCCGGATCAGGTCGACGATGACCATCCATTCGCGCGCCGGCCGGCTGCCCAGTTCCTTCCGGGCCGTTTCCCACTCGCTGCGCATCTGCCGCAGCTTGCGGTGCTGGATGGTCTGGCCGATGCGGTCGGCCACGGTATGGATGAGCTTGTGCTCCTTCTCGAGAAAGCAGTCGTCGCCTTGCGGCGGCACTTCCTTGACGTAGGACACCTCCACCGAGCCGATCGGCGCATCCTCCACCCGGACGTCCGCGCGGTGGCCGCAGACCGGCGGCGCGTAGGCCCCCGAGTCGTAGGTCGCGCCGTCGCAGACGATCCGCGCCTGGCAGATGTCCGGAAATTGCCAGCCCGACGGGATGATGCGCACCACGCCCTGGAGCACGTCCGGCAGCGGCAGATCGTGCCGCCCCAGCAGCTCCTCGACGTGGTAGAGGCAATCCAGCTCCTTGGCCCGCTCGCGGAGGGCGTCCAGCACGCCGTCCAGCGAAGGGTCCAGGGGTTTCCCGTCGGGAGCCATGGCCGCGCGTCTAGACCCAGCCGCGGCTCTTGACCGCCTGCGCCACCCGGTCGATCGCGATCACGTAGGCCGCGTCGCGCATGTAGAGCTTGCGCTTGCGGGCCAGTTCGCTCACCGCCCGGAACGCCGCCGTCATCTTGAAATCCAGCCGATCCAGGACTTCCTTCTTTTCCCAGAAGAAATTCATGTTGCACTGGACCTGTTCGAAATAGCTGCACGTGACGCCGCCGGCGTTGGCCAGGAAGTCCGGAATCAGGAAGATGCCCTTTTCCTTCAGCACCGCGTCCGCCTCGGGCGTGGTCGGCCCGTTGGCGCCTTCGACCACGATCTTGACCCGCGAGCTCATCCGGCCGACGGTCTTGTCGTTGACCTGATTTTCCAGCGCCGCCGGCATCAAAATGTCCACGTCCTGCGCGATCCATTCGTCGCCCGCCAGCACTTCGTAGCCCAGCGCGCGCGCCTTTTCGGGATCCAGGTCGCCGAACTTGTCGGCGATGCCCGCCAGCTCGTCCACGGCGATGCCGTCGCGCTTGCGGAACGAGTAGGCTTTCTTCTCGCGGTTGTTCCAGCACGCCACGCAGACCACCTTGCCGCCCAACTCGCCGTACTTGCGAATGGCGTACTGCGCCACGTTGCCGAAGCCCTGCACGCTGGCCATGGTGTCCTTGGGCGCGCTGCCCATTTCTTTCAGCGCCTCGCGCAGCGTGAACACCACGCCGTAGCCCGTGGCCTCGGTCCGGCCCAGCGAACCGCCCATGCCCACCGGCTTGCCGGTGATGAATCCCGGCGCGCGCTCCCCGTGGATCGTCTCGAATTCGTCCAGCATCCACAGCATGTGCTGCCCGTTGCTCATCACGTCCGGC
>CAZLMO010000214.1:0-2475 GCA_964560915.1 uncultured Oscillospiraceae bacterium | reverse complement strand
GCGTGGGGATACCATCGATCAGGGTATGGTCGCGCGTGCCTTCCAGTTCTCCGGCACAAAAATTATCACCCCTTTAAAAACGTATGATCCGCAGAATGAATTCGATCAGGAATACTTCGAGTTTGGCCTCTACATGTCCCGCCGCGAGTACAAGACCATAAACCGCAGGCAGCAGGCCGGCCGCATCGCCTCCCTCAACGAAGGAAAATGGGTGGCGAATAAGACGCCTTATGGCTATCGGCGCGTGAAGCTCGAAAAGCAAAAGGGCTGGACGTTGGAACCGGATGAGCACGCAGCGACCGTGCAGGATATCTTCCGCTGGTACACGGCCGGCACCGAGGAGGAGGACGGCACGTTCCAGCGCCTCGGAATTTCAAGGATTGTTCGGAAGCTCAACGATCATCACATTCCCGCCCCCGGTGGCAAAGACTGGACCAGCAGCGCCATCCCGCCGATCCTGCGCAACCCGGCCTATGCCGGCTGGATCCGGTGGGGCTACCGTGCGCAGTGCAAAAGCGTCGTGAACGGTGAAGTCGTGAAATCCCGTCCTCACGCTGGCGAAGATAGTTTGAAGCTGACGCACGGCATCCATCCCGCCCTTGTCTCTCAGGAAACCTTTGATCTGACGCAGAATTTGCTGGCAAAAAATAAAGGCCGTCCCGGCCCTAAAAATTGCGAAACCAAAAATCCGTTGGCCGGCCTTGTCCGATGCAGCCAGTGCGGCCGGACGATGGTGCGGCGCCCCTACGGCAACGGGCGGAAAGATACGCTGCTGTGCCCGTATACCTCATGCCATACAGTTGCCTCCGATTTGGATACCGTCGAGCGTTTGGTGATCCAGAGCCTTAAATCATGGCTTGCCGACTTTGAGAGCGCTCCTCTGGAAGCCGATTCCGCAGCCGAGGCCGCGGAGAGGGCCTCCCTCTCGCGATTGGCCGCCGAGATGGAAAAGGAGCTCAAGCAGATCGACGAGCAGGAAGCAAAAGCCTATGATTTAATTGAGCAGGGCGTATATACCCCCGAAGTATTTACCGGGCGCATGGCCGAGCTTTCGAAGCGCCGGCAAGCCGCGCTCGAGCGGCTTCAGGGCATCTGCGCCTCTCAAGCCAAACTGGAATCCATTATAGAAGCGAAAAGAGAGATTGCCCCCGCGGTGCGCCGCGTGTTGGATAGCTATGACCTTGCCAAAACCGCAAAAGAAAAGAACGATCTGCTTCGAAGCGTGCTCGAATACATTGAATATCACAAATCAGTCGGTGGCCGGTATCATGAGAGTGACCTATTCATCACGATTTCTCCGAAGCTGCCTTTTTAATGAGCATCAGGTATAATTGAACGGTCCGTACGAACTCGGCCACATGGAAATGGTCAGCGCCATCGTACATCAGCTGACAAGGAATCTCAAAATGTCGGATATCGAAGACAGCGGCTTTGCGCCGTATTTCGTCGATCACACCGTCGGCATCTATCCGGTAGATGCAAGCGGCGTACCGTTCAATGCGGCTACGTTCCAATCCACCGGCGATCCCTTCGCCGATCTGCATGAGGATATGGCCGCCGAACAGAAAGCGCGGCTTACCTATGACAATATCCTGAAGCTGACCGATGATCCTGATGTACGGGATGCGATCACGTTCCTTCGGCAGCGGGAAATCGTTCATTACCAGCGCTTCGGCGAGAGCCTCGAAAAGATTCGCGAGGGTCTGAACAGCAAAAACTATTACGCCTATAACCCGGCGTTCATCCCGAGACCGGAAACAAGGTAGTCATGACGCCCCTAAGAGGGGTAGCATGATACGCGTCCTAAAAAGACATGACAAAAGCCAGCGTCTAAACGGGCGCTGGCTTTCACTTTGTTTAAGCCCCGGCGGAATGACAACTCACTTCCCTTCCCGCACTTTTATGCGGAAAGGGTCCTCGAAAATTCAGGGGATCCTCTGCACACCTGATCGAAAAAATCCGCGCTGTGCTTCAAAACCGGCCCGAGACCCGGTTGCAATTCCGCTGGAAAGCGTTTCCCCTTTTCACATTAAGAGGAAAACCGCGAGCGGCCGATTTTATAATAGTAGATCAGAAACGCCGCTCCTGTGACCGACCAGGTCAGGCCATAGCTGTAGCAGATCATTTCGATGCAGGGATTGAGCGGGATGGCCGTATATACCCATATCACCCGGAGCACGCAGATTCCGAGTACCGTGATCACCATTGGGGCAAACGCGTTTCCGGAGCCGCGGAGTGCGCTGGAGAGGATCTCCACAAACACCCATGTGAAATAGAACGGTACGAGGTGCCGCATAGCGCGGAAGCCGATCTCAATAATCGCAGAATCCGAGGAAAAGATGGTCAAAAGGATTTTCCCCTCAAAAAACAGAATCGTGCTGAGCACCAAAGCGGTTGTCATCGTAATTCCAAAACAGACTTTGACGCCCTGATGCGCGCGCTCCTTCTTCCCGGCGCCGATATTCTGCCCGACAA
>CAZLMO010000213.1:420-2511 GCA_964560915.1 uncultured Oscillospiraceae bacterium | reverse complement strand
GAGCTGAAGATCCGTGATCGGGAGGCCAAGCGCCTGCTCCGCCTCCGCGAGCGCGAGCCAGAGTCGGCGCCAGGTGGAGAATTTTTTCTGATCCGAGAAGTTCCGCTTCATCTCTTCGCCGGCATAACGATTTTCCAGCGGGCTCTCATAGAAATCGTGCATGTCCATCACCCTTTCCGTTCAAAAAAAGAAAAAAGAGCGCCGAAATGGTGCCCTTATCTTGTCAGGTTGTGCTTATAGTTGTAGCCGCCTTTCCCGTAGTACCTGCTGCGCACCGCGGATGAACTACAGGATTCGGTTCTGTTGGCAAAACTTCGGGGTTTCATTTTTCTTCGCTCCATTTATTAAAAGATAAAAGAACATGATAATGGTATCATGTTCTGCTGAAAAAGCAAGCCCCTTCCATATTTTTCTCTGTTTTATAGAAAATTTCCCCCGGAGAATCCCTTCAATTAGGTAGTATGGATAATCATTTGGGTCATAATTTTTGATATTTTGCATCGTTCCCGGTCCATACTTCTTTTTATTTTAAAAGCCCGGCATCCGATGCTCAAAAGGCCCTTTTCTTTCAGCCTCTCATGCTCATGCGATTTTTGTCTGAAGTCGTGATTCCATGCTACATAAAGAAGCAGGTCGCCGCACGAAAAATGCGGCGGCCTCTTCTCTTTTTTATGATTTTCCGGCACCCGTGGTTTTAACCCGTATACGGCTCTACCGTGGCTGTGATCACACCGACCTTTTGAAAGGTCAGGTTTTCATCGTCGTTGATCCAGGTTCTTTCCGGCGTACCGCTCAGGAAAAGATAGACATTGGCCGGGGTCAGATCCCCATCGGCGGCGCCCGTCGCGGCTGCATCAAGAATATAGCTTCCCGTTTCCGTGGAGGTTATTTCGTTATACAGGTGCAGCGAAACATTGACGCCGCTCAGGATGTTCTCCGTGACGGCCAAGGTCACTTTTACCGCGTCGTTACTATGATTCAGCATCGTGATCTTGTTGTTTATCGCGTCAAAGTAATCCGGCAGCCAGTCGTTGTAGGAACCTTCCGAATACATATGGGTATCCACATTCCACTCCGAATCCGTGGAGTACACGAATTTCATGCTGCCCCAGCCGATATCGATTTTATAGACCGGGCTGGTATCCTCCGTGATGCGCGCCTGAACGTCGACGTTATTGTTTCCGGAATAAAAGTTTCCTTCCCCGGTAAGCAACAGCTCGGAACTGTACACCGCGTAGGTGGAAAACTTGCGCGTCACGATGACAATCTGGCTGTTTGCGGAATCGATATAGTAATATTCCGAACTGTCGGATGCATCCGCAAGCAGGCCAAGCGGAAGCCTCTCCGCAACGCCGTCATGATAGCGGTAGACCAAATAGGATTCCTGCCCGGAAAGATCGCCGGTAATCGGGATCAGCACCTCCACGGAAGAAGGAATCTCCGTCAGGGTGTATTCCGTGCTGTTTTCTCCCGTAATCACTGTTTTTGTGGCGCGGATATCGTAATATTTTTCCGCACTGCCCTGCGCGATATCGGCAATTGCCTCCGCATCCGAGGAAGCGGTGCCTTCCGGATCGGCCGCGCTGATGGAGAGCTCTAACGAAATGGCATTGTCCGGGGAAAGATCGTCTGCCGTGATCCCGCTGTTTTCATCACTCACCACGGTATTGAAGACCGCTTCAAGCTGGCTGTTTGTATTTTCGGAGGTCTGTACTTCATCGGAAATTTTGCTGTCGATGGCAACGCTGACCTCAGCCGATTTTGTCCATACGGCTTCCAGTGTAAGGTTCTTCGCATAGCCCGCGTCGTTTGCCGAAACGCTGAAATCTCTGATTCTTTCGGTGCCTCCGTTTATCTGCCAACCGGTAAAGGTATAGTCCGTTTTGGTCGGATTGGAAACGGTGGTTCCCACGTTGTAGGAATAAGCAGCCGGCGCATTTTCTCCGGCTGTTCCCCCATTGAGATTATAGGTGATAGCGTAAGAAGCCTCGCTCCAGTTTGCATACATCGTCGTGTTGGCGGAAAGCTTTGCGCTCTGCTCGGCACCGGTTCCGTCATAATAACAGGTCCCGCCGCTTACCGTGCTGTAAT
>CAZLMO010000213.1:0-410 GCA_964560915.1 uncultured Oscillospiraceae bacterium | reverse complement strand
GGATGTCGAAGGAAGCGTGCCGTCCGTGCCGGAAGTGTAAGCGCTTTCCGTGCCGCCGAGCCCGCCGTTTCTGTTAAATGTGACGGAATATTGGTTTTGCGTCCAGCAGGCATACAGCGTCTTATTTTCCGTGATCCTCGCGGCGCTGCTCGTAAGCGTGCCGTCCGTATTATAATATTGGGTTCCGTTTCCGGAGGCCTGATCGTAATAGCCCGTAAAAGCGTAATGCTCCCTTGTCGGAAGAACCGAAAGCGCCGTCAGAATTCCCTTATCGGTGATATCCCCGGTGCCCCCATCGATCGTCACGCCGGTAATGATGCTGCTCGTGCCGCCCGTACCGCTCTGCTGATTGAAAGTGATTACGAACTGGCTCTGTTTCCAATAGGCGTAGAGCGTCCGATCGCTTGTCC
>CAZLMO010000212.1:0-2516 GCA_964560915.1 uncultured Oscillospiraceae bacterium | reverse complement strand
TGGAGAACTGCAGGGAGGCGCCCCCTTGTAAAAAGAGCACCGCGTAGTCCTCCGGAATCTGCATCAGCTTCCGCAGAGTCTCTTCCGCACGAGCGATAATGGTTTCATAGGCGTGAGATCGGTGGCTCATCTCCATGACGCTGCATCCCGCACCGGGATAACAGAGAAGATCCCGCTGCGCCTGCTCAAGCACAGGCAGCGGCAGCATCGACGGCCCTGCGGAGAAGTTATACACACGATCCATTTTATTCACCCCTTTAAAAACAATTTCTGCATGGGAAGAGAGTATGTATTCATCATTTTATCATACCACAGGAAATAATCAAGACTTTTTGAATAAATCAGAGAAATGAATTTCATAATTCATAAAAAAACGACACAAATGGCATCCTTTTATCCTTTTGAATGTTTGAAAAAGCGCTTGATGATTCACGGAGATCATGGTACACTATCCATAAAAAGGAGGGATGGAAAATGCCGAAAAAGAATTCCCGCAATACAAAAAGCCGCATTGTTGACGCCGCCTGGCATCTTTTTTACCGGCAGGGGTACGATGATACGACCGTTGACGATATCATCGAGGAATCCGGCACCTCCAAAGGTTCGTTTTATCATTATTTTGAAGGAAAAGATGCGCTGCTTTCTTCGCTCTCGATCCTTTTCGACGAGAAGTATGAGGCGCTGGAGGAGACGGCGGATCCGGAGATGAATTCCTTTGATGAGCTGATCTATCTCAACGAGGAGCTCTTCGGCATGATCGAAAACACCGTCGCGATCGATCTGCTTGCGCGCCTGTATTCCTCCCAGCTCGTGACAAAAGGGGATAAGCATCTGCTCGACAGGAACCGTATTTATTATAAGCTCCTCAGGGCGATTGTGACAAGAGGGCAGGAGCGGGGGGAGCTGCGGGATGACGTCTCCGCCAACGAGATTGTGAAAGCCTATGCGCTTCTGGAGCGCGCGCTGCTCTACGACTGGTGCATCTGCAACGGCGAATATTCCCTGCGGCAGTATGCCAAACGCATGATGCCTGTGTTTTTGCATGAATTTCGGAAAAATATTTAAAAAGATATTTTTTTCGGTATTATTTCCGGTCTATAAATAAGAATATCAATATAATTGCCTAATAATAGCATTATTACTCTTGAAAAATTCCAACGGAATGAAATGGAGTACATACTTCATTCTGTATTTTGGTATAATATTTTTTGTGTTATAATTACTCCGTTCTGTAAAAAAACGAATGGGGTGATACTTTATGACGCAGGGTCAGATTTTTATGACGATCTCCATTGCTCTCTATATTGCTTTGGTAATCGTCATAGGCCTGTGGTATGCGAAAAAGAATAAGACGACCGACGATTTCTATATCGGCGGTAGGACGCTAGGCCCGTATGTGACGGCGATGAGCGCCGAGGCGACCGATATGAGCGCCTGGCTGCTGATGGGGCTTCCGGGCACGGCCTACTTTTTCGGCACGGCCGAGGCCTTCTGGACGGCGGTCGGCCTTGCGGCCGGCACCTACCTTGCGTGGCTGATTGAAGCGAAGCGCCTGCGCCGCTATTCTCAGGCGGTCAATGCCATCACGATCCCGGATTTCTTTGCGAACCGGTTTCATGATAAAAGCAAGCTTCTGCTGCTGATCTCCTCCATCACGATCATTGTGTTTTTTGTGCCGTATACCTCCTCCGGCTTCAACGCGAGCGGAAAGCTCTTTGCGAGCCTCTTCGGCGTGGATTACCGCGCGGCGATGCTCATCAGCGCGGTGGTCATCGTGGTTTACACCGCTCTGGGCGGCTTCCTTGCGGAATCCACGACGGATCTGATTCAGGGCATCATCATGAGTTTTTCCCTCGGCTTTGTTTTTATTTACGGCGTGATCCATGCCGGCGGATTCGGCAACGTGATCGAGAATGCCTCTAAACTGCCGGGCTACCTGAGCGTCTCCGCGAGCTATGTCTGGGAGACCGGAGGCAGTCGGCCCTATACGGTGCTCGCGGCGATCTGCCTCCTGGCATGGGGGCTCGGATATTTCGGCATGCCGCATTTCGTTTTACGCTTTATGGCGATCCGGGATGAAAATAAAATCAAGGTGGCGCGCAGGGTTGCCTCCATCTGGGTCGTCCTCTCCATGAGCGTGGCCATTCTGATCGGCGTCACCGGCTTCAGCCTGTCGCAGGACGGGATGATCCCGGCGCTCAATACATACAGCGACGCGGAGACGATCATCGTCTCCATCTCCAATTACCTGAGTCAGCACGGAGCTATTGCGGCGCTGCTGGCGGGGCTTGTCATTGCGGGCATCCTTGCGAGCACGATGTCCACCTCCGATTCGCAGTTGCTGGTCGCTTCCTCCGCCGTCGCGCAGAACGTGCTGCAGGGCGTTTTCGGCGTAAAGCTCACGGAGAAGCAGGCCATGCTGGCGGCAAGGCTCACGGTCATCGGGATCGCGGTCATTTCCGCGGTTGAAGCGTGGGAACCCGCCTCCGTCTTTTCCATCGTCTCCTTCGCATGGG
>CAZLMO010000211.1:0-2517 GCA_964560915.1 uncultured Oscillospiraceae bacterium | reverse complement strand
CTGATCGACGATCTCGTCACAAAAGGCGTGATGGACCCCTACCGCATGATGACCTCCCGCTCCGAATACCGCCTGTTGCTCCGGCAGGATAATGCCGATATGCGCCTGCTGCCGCTCGGCCACGAGATCGGCCTCATCAGCGACGAACGCTATGCGCGCTTTCTGGCAAAGAAAAGATTGCGCGACGGAGAGTTCGAGCGCCTTGCCACCCATTCGATTCCGCCGACGCCGGAGCTCAACGCCATGCTTGAGGAGAAAGGCACTTCCCCAGTCACAACCGGGATGCGGCTCAGTGAGCTGCTTCGTCGGCCCCAGATCTCCTATCAGGATCTCGCGCCGTTTGACCCGGGCTGCCCGCATCTGCCAAAAGCCGTCATCGAGCAGGTTGAGATCGAGATCAAGTACGAGGGCTACATTAAAAAGGAGCTGGTGCAGGTCGAGCAGATGAAGCGGCTCGAGGAGCGCAAACTTCCCGAAGAGATCAATTATAAGGAGATTCGGGGCCTGCGCCTTGAGGCGCAGGAGAAGCTGGGCCGCATCCGCCCGCTTAACATCGGGCAGGCATCGCGTATCTCCGGCGTCAACCCGGCGGATATCTCCGTGCTGCTGATCTGGCTCCAGAGGGGATGCTGACAAAGCAACCCCCAAACAAGTCCCCCGGAGCAAGGGAACCTCCCTGGGAGGAATTTATTTGCGGACCGGAGCCAATTTTTGTTTTTCTTTATTCTATTGCCCATAAGGCGCCCGGAGGGAACGATGATCACAGAGATTTTAAAACCTTTTCTGCCGGAATACGGCCTTTCGCTCGGCGAGGAACAGCTTGCCATGCTCGAGACCTACGCCGCCGTGCTCAAAGAGTGGAACGAAAGAATGAACCTCACTGCCATCATCGACGACGAGGGGATCGCCATCAAGCATTTTCTCGATTCGTTGGCGCTGTTCCGCTATTTGAAGCTGCCTCAGGGCGCAAAAGTTGCGGATATCGGCACCGGGGCGGGGTTTCCGGGCGTCGTTTTGAAGATCGCCCGGCCAGATCTGCAGCTGACGCTGATCGATGGGCTCGGCAAGCGCATCACCTTTCTGGAGGCGTTGCTCGAGGCGCTCGGCCTTTCGGCGGAATGCCTGCATCTGCGCGCGGAGGAGGCCGGCCGGAAGCAGGAACTGCGGGAGCAATTTGATTTGGTCACCGCGCGGGCGGTTGCGGGCATGAATGTGCTCGCCGAGTACTGCCTGCCGCTCGTGAAACGCGGGGGGATCTTTGCCGCGATGAAAGGCCCGGAGCCGGGGGAGGAACTGGCCGCCGCAAAACAGGCGATCCGTGTGCTCGGTGGCACGGAAGCAGAGCGGGAGAGTTACCGCTTGCCGAACGGAGACGGTCGGACACTGATCGCCATCCGGAAAACCGCCGCCACGCCGGGGACATACCCGCGCTGTGCGGCAAAGATCGCAAAGCAGCCGCTGTAAAAATCTGTTCGGCGTTCCGGTAAACGTATCAACGTATGCATGCAAGCCGGAATCTGCGACAAAAAGAATTCGCAAAAATCAATATGTTTTTTTACAAAAACGCTCTTTTCACTTTTCGCCGACAGATTTTTTGTCGGAAAACAGGAAAACGGCGTATTTTTTGCGGTCAATTTATATGGAAATTTCTGGAATACTATGGTATCCTTCTTGCTGTAAGGGAGGCGATGCCTTGGGCATGTTGGATTTTCGGAAAAAACAAAACAGGGTTGTTTTCGTGCCCGTCGATCAAGTGCATCCGAATCCCGCCCAGCCGCGGAAAAACTTTGACCCCGCAGAGATCGCCTCCCTTGCGGAAAGTATCCGGGAAAACGGGCTGATTCAGCCGATCGCAGTGCGAAGGACGGCCTCCGATTACGAGTTAATCGTCGGGGAACGTCGGCTGCGGGCCGCGGCCTCTATCGGAGAAAAACAAATCGCCGCAATTATTTATGAGCTGAGTGACCGTGAGGCGGCGCTCTGGGCACTGACGGAGAATCTGCAGCGCTCCGATCTCGATCTTTTTGAAGAGGCAGAGGGCATCGCAGAGCTGATTGAAATCTGGGGGGTCAACCAGGAGGAGGCTGCCCGAAAGCTGGGTCTCGCTCCCTCAACGCTATCCAACAAGCTTCGTCTGCTTCGCCTGCCAGAGGGGGTACGGGCAAAAATTCGTTCCGGAGGGTTGACGGAACGGCATGCCAGGGCTTTGCTCCGGATTTCGGACGACGTGGGAAAGCTGCAGGCGGCCGACCATATGATTAAGGCGTCTCTGAGCGTGCAGGAAGCGGAAAACTATGTGGATGCGATTCTTCGGTATGGGCAGGAAAAGCGTCCTCCCGCACAGACCAGATACCTGATTCGGGATGTACGGGTTTTTCAGAATACAATTGAGCACGCCGTCGAGGTGATGAAATCCGCGGGTATAGAAGCCCTGAGCACGATGACAAAGGAGGACGGCTACCTCTGCTATATCATTCGGGTGCCGGAAGAGAAAGCGATGGCGCTGCCAAGAAGTGC
>CAZLMO010000210.1:0-2551 GCA_964560915.1 uncultured Oscillospiraceae bacterium | reverse complement strand
TCAGGACGACGAGCGGATCAAAAGCTACCGCCGGGCTTTCAGCGTAGAGACGGGCTCGTTGTGGCAGCGGGTACGTTGGCTCGCTCCGTTCAGTGCGCTTTTCCGCCTGATGGGCAGCACGCGCCGCAGGCTGGAACGGGTATCCCAGCCTGTCCTTATCATCCAGTCGAAGCGGGATGAAACCGTGGCGTGGCGGAGTGCGGACATTTTTAAGCGGGAACTGAAAAACGCCTGCGCGGTGGAAGTGCTGATGCTCAGCCGCTCGGAGCACAGTTATCATCATCCGGATGAAGCGGAGCTGCTTTACAGCCGGATCTGTGGATTCGTCAAGCACAGGACATAGCCGCAAACGGCGAGCCTCCTGTCGCGGTGCTGTTTCATCGCAATGAATGCGGGTATATAAAGTGTGGGTCGGCAAGACGGTCTGCACTTTTTTCATTCTTCGGATAGCAAGGCTATTGGGGGGAGACGTTGCAGGCCGGGCTGGCACAAAAATCAGCCCGGGAGCAGAGCGATGATAGAAAACAACGCGTGTGAGCAGAAATTGTGGCAGCAGTACAAATCCAGCGGCAAAATTTCGGATAAGAATAATCTCGTGATGCATTATATGCCCGTTGTCAAGAAGGCGGCGCTGCGGCTGATGCCGACTTACCGCGCCTACTGCGATTTTGACGATATGGTCTCGAACGGCGTAATCGGACTGATGGACGCGATCGAAAAGTACGACGTGTCGCTGGGGGTGCGGTTTGAAACCTACTCTTCGATGCGCGTCACCGGCGGGATGCTCGACAGCATCCGTTCGCAGGATTGGGCATCCGACAGCCTGCGCCGCAGGCTCAAAGCGCTGCAGTGCGCACAGACAGAGCTGCGGGAGCGGCTGGGGCGCGAACCCGAAGAAAGCGAGTTGTCTGCGCACCTTGGGATCAGCGAGACATCGCTGCGCAAGGCACTGGAGAAGCAGCGCGCGTTCAGTGTCGTTTATTTTGAAGACATGGCGGACGAAGGCGACGCCTGGGAACAGTCTGTGCCGTGCATGGACGCTTCACCGGAGGAAACCGCGGAGAGCAGCGCACTGGTCGAACTGCTGGGGGATGCCATCGATCGGTTGCCGGAGAAGGAACGGCTTGTGGTATCGCTCTATTATTACGAGGAGATGACGCAAAAGGAAATTGCACAGGCGCTGGGTGTCACCGAGGCGCGCGTATGCCAGATTCGCGCCGCTGCGCTGAACAGGCTGAAAGCGCAACTGAAGCGCGAATGGGCTGTTTGATTTAGCAGTCTGTTTATGCAGGGTTTTTATCTTGCAAGTTTAAGTTTTTTAGCGCATTTACCGATAATCCTTTCAGCGAGGATGAGAGGTGAATGGTTTGCAGACCCAGACGGTGATACGGATCGTCTCTAACAAAACGGAAAGCGATAAGGCGCGTGCCCTGCACATTGCGCGCATTACGCGTGAGGTCCGGGAGGGCACCTATTATGTGTCGGGCCGGCACATTGCGGCGAAGCTGATTATCCGGGAAACGGTTTATTGCTGTTCAACGTGAAAATGCCTGTATCGAGTCGATCAGGCCCGCGTCGAATGCGGCTTTGACGAGCGGCCAGTCGCCCCGGCGATTAAAAAAGAGCGTGGAGTAATTACGCTGGATCTGTGTACCATGAAACAGGTAATGTGCCATGCGCTCAAGGCCCGGCTCCGATTCCACAAAGCTCAGCGAATAGTCGATGAGCTTAGAAGAAGCGATGCTCATCTCCATATTGATATCAGACATGATGGCATCAATATCGGCCGGCGCGCCGGATTGGGCCAGCGGAATATAGTCTTCAAGCGTTCGGACGTTTTTTTTGTTTTCGGCCATAACATTATCCTGTCTCGATTTTTTTACAGGGACTCGGCGGTAAAAATATTGCGCCAGATCAAATGCAGAAAAGATTTTCTGAAAGCTTCATCCGTCCACATGCGTTCACGGTATAAGGTGTCGTGCCGGAAGTAGCAGAGCCCCATTTCGATATAATGGTATACCACTTCATCGCTGAGGTTTGGATCAATCATCTGCGCGGCCTTACCTTCGTGGATCAGTGCAAAAATCATATCGCGTACTTTGTCTTCGAACACAGCCAAATGGGTTGCCGAAGGACCGGGTAATGAACCCAGTTCACCGCATAGCGCATGCTCGCCGCTGTGGATAAAATCACTCAGCACGCGCGTAAAACCCACCATGCGCGCCGCGGTGTTCTCCTTTGCCTCTGCATTGGCAGCAAGCGCCTGCAGGCAGCGCTCTGTCAGCCGAGTACATACGGCGGTCAGCACGCCGTCTTTGTCGCCAAAATACTTGTATACCGTCACTTTGGATGCGCCCGCCGCTGCGGCGATATCCTCCATTCCGGTTTTCTTCACGCCCTGCCACAAGAGCAGCGCCGCCGCTGCGTCAACGATCCGCTGTTTTTTCTGATCCGGTTTCATTTTGACCTCACAATAATGAACGAGTAAAACAATAGTAGTTCAAATGATAAAGATTGTTAATCCAACTGATAAAAAGAAAAAATTGTTAGT
>CAZLMO010000209.1:0-2555 GCA_964560915.1 uncultured Oscillospiraceae bacterium | reverse complement strand
CCGCTCAGCTGGAAAAACTGGGCGCCCTGCAGAGCAAAGAGCGCTTATGAAAAAGCTGTTTCTGTTTCTGATCCGGTTTTATCGGAATTATATCTCCGCATATACGCCGGCTTGCTGCCGGTATTATCCCACCTGTTCCGCATATGCCATCACCGCGATCGATCGCTTCGGTGCATTGAGGGGCGGGTTACTCGCTTTTATGCGGATCCTACGTTGCCATCCCTATCATCCGGGCGGGTTTGATCCCGTTCCGGAGGAGTGGGATCTTCATTACTATAAGAAACAGAAACATTGCCGAAAACGGGAGGACAACCAAACATGCAGTTCTTAATGAAGATTTTCGGCTGGCCCTTCGGCTGGGTCATGCTGCTTTGCTATCTGGTCAGCGGTAATTACGCGCTCGCGCTCTTCCTCTTCACGCTTGTCACGAGGGTCGCGCTGTTTCCGCTTTCCCTTAAACAGCACAAGGAACAGGCCAAGATGGCCATTTTTAAGCCGAAGCTGGATAACCTCCAGCAAAAATACGGCAGCAACAAACAAAAATACAACGAAGAGGTTCAGAAACTTTATCAGGAGGAAGGGTACAGCCCGCTCTCCGGATGCCTGCCGGCGATTATTCAGTTCCCGGTCCTCTTCGGCGTCATCGATGTTGTCTACAAGCCCCTTTATCATATTCTCCGGCTCAGCTCCGATCTGATTGCGCAGCTGGAGTCGACCGCAGAGGCCGCAGGCTACAGCTTTGGCCAGAGCTATGCTTCCCAGGTCGAGCTGATGAATATTGTCAAGACCGACCCCTCTGTTTTTTCGGGGTTTGACGCCGACGTGATCAGCAGGATCAGCAATTTCAACATGGCTGCGTTTGGGCTCAACCTTTCCAAAATCCCGCAGCTCAAATTCATGTTGGACGGCAGCTTCAACTGGCTGCTTATCATCCCGCTGCTCTGCGGGCTGACCAGCCTTGCGACCTCGGTCTATACGTTTAAGCGTGGCATGAACGGTCAGGCGGGCGGAGCGGCCGCTGCGGGCACCTCCTTCGGCATGATGATCTTCATGATCGGTTTCTCCGTTTACATCGCATTCATCGTTCCGGCGGGCGTCGGCCTTTATTGGGTATTTTCCAACATCTTGATGTTCTTGCAGACGGTCTACCTCTACTGGAAATACGATCCCAAAAAGCTCGCGGAGAAAATGGCCGCCGAGCAGGAAGAAAATAAGGAAAAAAGACGCCAGGAGCGGATCGACGCGCGCCAAAAATATAATGAAGATAAGGGCTCCGGCGCTTTGAGCGAAAAAGCCATGAGCCAAAAAGAAGCCAATCGCCGTAAACTTGCGGAAGCCAGAAAACGCGACGCAGAGAAATACGGCGAGGAGTATGCTGAGGTCACGGACGAGGACCTTAAATAAGAAAGAAGGACACTCCTTGGAAAAAGAAATCATTGCCACCGGCAGCACTTACGAGGAAGCCCTTGAGAAGGCTTGCCAGCAGCTGGGAGTGGAGCGTTCCGACGTTGAGTATGAAGTACTTGAGCGCCCGAAAACCTCATTCTTTGGCTTGAAGAAAGTTCCGGCCAAGATCAGAGTTATCCTGACGGACGAATATCTCTTCAAATTCTCCCAGAAGGAGGAGAGACGGAAGCCGGAGCAGAAACCGCAGGAGCCGCAGCAGAAGCCGGCCCCGGCCCGGCAGATCACACCCGCCCCGGAGCAGAAGAAAGAATCCTATCCGGAGCGCAGGCCGGTTCAGCAAGCCGCACCGGCCCAGCAAACCGTGCCGGTTCCGGAGCAGAGGCCTCAGCAAAAGCAGGAGAGACCGCAGCAGAAGAGACCGGAAAGACCGCAGGCTCCTCAGCAGACCAATTTCCGGGATAATCCGCCCCAAAAGGTTTTCCCGAAATCGGAAGCCGCCCAGGAAAATGATCCGGATACCGCGCCGAAGAGGGAAGAACCGAAAGAGCTCAGCCCGGAAGTTCTGGAGCAGAAGGGCTCCGTTTCCGCGGCATATTTAAAGGAGATCCTCAGCGCGTTCGGCTATCCCGATACGGAGATCACCTATACGCAGAAGGACGGCACGGTCGTCCTGCAGTTGCTCGGTGAGAGCCTCGGTTCCGTCGTGGGCAGAAGAGGAGACAACCTCGACGCCATGCAGTATCTTGCAAGTCTCGTTGCCAACCGCAGCGAGGGCGCCTATGTCCGTGTCGTGCTTGACGTGGACGACTACCGCAGCAAGCGGGAGGCGAGCCTTCAGGCCTACGCCAGAAAGACGGCGAATCAGGCCATCCGCGCCGGCAGATCCATCACGCTTGAGGCGATGAATCCCTACGAGCGCCGGATCGTCCACTCCGCGGTGCAGACCGTGGAGGGAGCCACCAGCAAATCCATCGGCAGCGAACCGAACCGCCGTGTCGTCATCAGCCCGGTCGAAGGGGCAAGACCCCAACCCGACCGCGGCGGAGATCGCGGCTATGACCGCGGAGGCGACCGCAGGGGAGGAAGATCCGGCGACCGCGCCGTCGAGCATGTCGGGAAGCGTTTGCGTGGTCGGCTCGATCTCGTGC
>CAZLMO010000208.1:0-2615 GCA_964560915.1 uncultured Oscillospiraceae bacterium | reverse complement strand
CGTATCTGAAATCGGAGCATCTCCGGTTTCGCATCCTGCTGATCGACCTCGTGGAGTACCGCTATCTTGACGGCTGGAGCAGGGATAAAAAAAGCGGTTCGACCCGCTGCGAGCGCGTTCCGGAGGCACTCTATGATGAAATCCTGATTGAAAAACCTGAAGATTTTCAAAAACTGATGCCGGAAAACCTGCCGGAACCCTTCACTTCCGCCGAGTTTTCCAAGGCGGCGCATATCAGCGTTTTCGCCGCCAGAACCGGGCTGATGATCCTCTCCTCCGTCGGCGCCGTGGAAAAATGCGGAAAACGGGCGCGCGCGGCCCTCTACCGGAAAACCGCTTTCGCACCGGCATCCCTTTTTCTCTGAAGTCACAGCAGCCCCGGATGCCGAAGAGACGGCTTCCGGGGCTGTTGTTTTGCAGGCTATGGATTATCCGGCTCTATGGATTCTCCGCTTGACTGCCTTTTCAATCTCCACAATCGGGATGATGCAGACGGCGAGCGCCATGGCCACAAAATACTCTTCTGCGGAAATATGCTCAAAGCCGAACGCTCCTGCAAGGAACGGGATATAGATTACCGCGGTGGTAAGGATCAGCGAACCGAGCATCGACAGCCAGAGCATTTTGTTCTGATGCCGGATGGAAAAAACGGAGTGGAAGCTGGAACGCATATTGAAAGAATGGAAAATCTCCACCATGGAGAGCGTCAGAAATGCCATGGTCATGCCGTCCGGGCTGCCCATGAACTCCCATCTTCCGGCTTCCAGAAAATGCCCGATCAAGTAAGCACCAAGCGTGATCAAAGAAACGATTGTTCCCTGAAAAATGATGTCGAATGCCATGCCGCCCGCAAAGATGCCCTCCTTCGGGTCGCGCGGCGGATGCAGCATACTATCCTTTTCGCTCCGCTCCATGCCGAGCGCAAGCGCCGGGAACGTATCCGTAATCAGGTTGATCCAGAGCAAATGCGACGGCTTGAGCACGGTAAAATCCATGAGCATGGCGGAAAAAATTGTGAGCACTTCGGATAGATTTGAGGAAAGCAGGAACTGGATTGCCTTGCGGATATTCGCATAGATGCGTCTGCCCTCCTCCACGGCGGCGACGATCGTGGCGAAATTGTCGTCCGTGAGGACGAGATCCGCGGCGTTTTTCGTGACATCCGTACCGGTGATGCCCATCCCGATGCCGATATCCGCCGTCTTGATCGAGGGCGCGTCGTTGACGCCGTCTCCGGTCATCGCGACAATCTTTCCGTGCTTTTTCCAGGTGGTGACGATGCGGACCTTCTGATCCGGCTGCACCCTCGCATAGACGTAATACTTCCCGATATCCCGCTCGAATTCCTCGTCGCTCATCTCCGCCAGCGCGGCGCCGGTGATGACCTGCGACAGACCCTTAATAATGCCGAGCTCCATGGCGATGGCGGCGGCGGTATCCTTATGGTCGCCGGTAATCATAATCGGGTGAATCCCCGCACCCACGCATTCCTGAATCGCCGCCTTGACTTCCGGGCGGATCGGGTCGATCATGCCGACAAGGCCGATAAAGCAAAGGTCCCGTTCCAGATTCTCCGGCGTACACTCCGGCATTTCATCAAAAAGCCGTTCCGCCGCACAGAGAACGCGCAAGGCCCTATCCGCCATTGTCTTGTTTGCCGCGGCGACCTTTTCTAGGAAAACCGGATCCGCCGGATGCATGACTCCGTTTTCAAGATAATATTTGCAGCGCCCGAGAAGCATATCCGGCGCTCCTTTTGTATAAGCGACGAATTTCTCTCCGTCTTTATGGACGGTCGTCATCATCTTCCGGTCGGAATCAAACGGCGCCTCCCCGATGCGCGGATGCTCCGCGGTCAGCTCACCTTTTTGAAGGCCCAGTGATTCAGCGTAATCCACGAGCGCAGACTCCGTCGGCTCACCGATCGCCTTTCCGTTTTCTCCGGGAACCGCATCCGAGCAGAGCGACATCGCCGTGGCCAGCAGGTTTTTATCATCGGAGACGGATTCCACGACAGTCATGCGGTTCTGCGTCAGCGTGCCGGTCTTATCCGAGCAGATGATCTGCACGCAACCCAGCGTCTCGACCGCCGTCAGCTTCCGCACGACGGCGTTTCGGTGCGACATGTTCGTCACGCCAATGGAGAGCACGATCGTCACGACCGCGGCCAGCCCCTCCGGGATCGCCGCGACCGCCAGACTGACGGCGATCATAAAAGTATCCAGCAGCGTCGTCATCGAGACCTCCGGGTAATCCCGGATGACGCCGACCGCAAAAATTGCGGCGCAGATGCCGAGGACCAGAAAGCTGAGCCATTTGCTGAATTGACCGAGCTTTTTCTGCAGCGGAGTTTTCTCCTCCACCGCTTTGGAGAGTGCGTCGGCGATTTTTCCCATCTCCGTCTGCATGCCCGTGCGGCAGATAACCGCCGTGCCGCGTCCGTAGACCACCGTGCTGCCCATATAGACCATATTGTGCCGGTCGCCGAGCGTGACATCCTTCTCGCCCTCCGCGAGGCCGAGCACTTTGCAGATTTTCTCAGCAGGCACCGATTCGCCCGTCAGAGCGGATTCCTCGATCTTCATGGAGGCGCTCTCCAGCAGACGGCCGTCCGC
>CAZLMO010000207.1:0-2631 GCA_964560915.1 uncultured Oscillospiraceae bacterium | reverse complement strand
GCCATGGTGGCGGAATCGATGGTCACTTTCCGGCCCATCCTCCAAGTCGGGTGCTTCAAAGCCTCCTCCGGCCGGACGGAGGCAAGCTCCTCCCGGCTCTTTCCGAAGAACGGGCCGCCCGAGGCCGTAAGAATCAGTTTCCCGATTCGGCCGGAGTCGCCCTTCGCCTGTAAGCACTGAAAGATGGCCGAGTGCTCGCTGTCCACCGGCAGGATCTTTACGCCGCGCGCCGCCGCGTATTCCATCACGCGCTTTCCTCCGGCGACCAGCGTCTCCTTGTTGGCGAGCGCGAGCGTATTCCCGGCTTCGATTGTGGCGATCGAGGGCGCGAGGCCGGCGATCCCGGTGACGGCGTTGAGCACGATGTCACAGGGATAAGCCGCGGCCTCCCTGACGCCTTCCGCGCCGGAGACGATTCTTATGTCCGTATCCGCGAGGGAGATTTTAAGCTTCGCGGCGGCCGCCTCGTCAAAGACGGCAACCAGCTCCGGGCGAAATTCTCTCGCCTGCTCCTCCAGCAGCGCGGCATTGCTGCCGGCGGCGAGGGCGGCGACCGGAAATCCCATGCGGCGGCAGACATCCAGCGTCTGGGTGCCGATGGAGCCGGTGGAGCCAAGCACGGAAATTTGTTTCATAGGATGCCTTCTAACAAATATGCCGCTCTTTCGCGCGGCACAGATTTTATCCGATATTGATGTCGCTCAGATGATGGGAAAGAAAAGATTCCAGAGGTAGAGCAGCGGAGCGACAAAGAGCCAGCTGTCGAAGCGATCCATGATCCCGCCGTGCCCCGGCATGATATTGCCGTAATCCTTGATCCCGCACTGCCTTTTGATAATCGAGGCGGAGAGATCCCCGAGGATCCCCGCGGCCGCCCCGACCGGCAGGAAAAGGCAGAGGGACAGCCAGTGAAGCGTGAGCGGCTCCCCTATTGCCGGCGCGGCATAGGCCGCATAGACCCAGCTCAGCAGAAGGCTAAACCCCAGGCAGCCGGCGACGCCGCCGACCGCGCCCTCCACCGTCTTCTTCGGGCTGATCGCCGGGCAGAGCTTACGCCTGCCGAACAGAGAACCGGTGAAAAACGCAAACATATCGTTGAGCCATGCGACCGCAAAGCTCAGCAGGGTGATATAGATGCCCCGGACGGTGCCGAATTCCTCCCGGTACACGAGCAGCATGGAAAATCCGAGCGGCACCGCGACCGAGACAAAAAACGCATAGCCCGCCGACGTCACCTCAAATTTTTTCGGGTCAAAGAGGACGAAAAGCATCAGGATCCCGCCAATAAGGAGGCAGACTTCCCGCAGGCCGATCCCATCCGTATAGATCAGCAGGGGAACGGCAGCCGCGGCGGCGAGGCAGACCGAAATTACGGCGGGATGGCCGTTCAGATGCTCGGCGTGAAGCAGCTCCCACACCGCTATCGTGGAGACCAGCGTCACCGCGGCAGGGAGCAAGGGGGTCTGATAAAAATAAAGCACAACGCCGAGCAGCGCCAGCCCGACGAACGAAGTGATCACGCGTTGTTTCATGAATCCCGTCCGTACCTTCCGTCTGTAATTTATACGCCTCCGAAACGCCGGTCCCGGCCCGCATACTCGGCAAGGGCTTTTTCCAGATGCGCAGGCGTAAAATCCGGCCAGAGCACATCCATGAAAATCAGCTCGGAATAGGCGCTCTCCCAGAGCAGAAAATTGGAAATCCGCTCCTCCCCGCTGGGCCGAAGAATCAGATCCGCGTCCGGCACGGCGGAATAGAGGTTCGCCGAGACCAGCTCCTCTGTGATATCCTCCGGAGCAAGCTCTCCGGACCGGATCTTTTGAGCAATCGTCTGCACGGAGTGGATGATTTCATCCCGGCCCCCGTAGTTGAGCGCGATCTGAACGATCAGCTTCACATCGGCCACTTTGGTCTTTTCCGCCTTTTCCATCAGTTCACGCAGGTCGTCGGCCAAAGGCGCGCGGTCGCCGATAAACCGAATGGCAATATGCTCTTTTGCCATGCCGTCCATCCGCCGAAGGTAGCTGCGCATCAGATCCATGACGTCCTTAACTTCCTCTTTCGGACGGCGCCAGTTTTCCGTGGAAAAGGCATAAACGGTCAAGTAGCGGATGCCGATGTCGCGGCAATACCGCGCGATCATCTCAAAGACCTCTGCGCCTTTTTTATGCCCGGCACTCCGGGGAAGCCCCTTTTTTTTCGCCCAGCGACCGTTGCCGTCCATGATGATGCCGATATGGGCCGGCAGGATCCGCTCGTTTTTCAAAACTCGGTTCCGCCTTTCGGTAAAATTTCCCGTAAAATCAGATTTCCATAATCTCCGTGGCTTTGCTTTCGGCCATGTCGTCTATTTTCTTGATAAAGTCGTCGGTCAGCTTCTGGCAATCTTTTTCGATATCCTTGCGGTCATCCTCGGTGATCACTTTATCCTTTTCCTGCTTCTTTATGAATTCGTTGGCGTCACGGCGGATGTTGCGAACGGAAATCTTTGCCTCCTCCGCGTGCTTACGGACTCCCTTGGAAAGCTCCTTGCGGCGTTCCTCGGTCAGCGGAGGAAAAACGAGCCGGATGCAGGTTCCGTCGTTCTGCGGCGGGATGCCGATATCGGAGAGATTGATCGCTTTTTCAATC
>CAZLMO010000206.1:0-2703 GCA_964560915.1 uncultured Oscillospiraceae bacterium | reverse complement strand
GAAAGGCTGCGCACGACGGTGACGGAAGACTGGCTTCCGCTGTTTCCGCCCGTATCCATGAGCATCGGAATATATGCCGTGAGCACCACATAAGTGGCCAAAGCACTTTCAAAATGTGTAATGATCATACCGGTAAAGGTGGCGGAGATCATCAACAGAAGCAGCCATGGGATTCGGCTCTTCCAGATCTCGCCGATCGGCGTTTTGAGATAGGGCCGCTCGCTCGGCGTGATGGCGGCCATTTTTTCGATATCTTCCGTGGCCTCCGCAACGATGACGTCCATCGCGTCGTCGACCGTGACAATCCCGACCAGTCGGCTCTCGGCGTCCACCACCGGCAGCGCCGTAAAATTATACTTGGCGAACATGTTGGCCACGGACTCCTGATCCTCCATCGTCGACACATAGATGACGTGAGGCTCCATCAGCTCGGAGATGGCGGATTCGCCGTCGGCCAAGATCAGTGTGCGGATTGAGAGCGTCCCGATCAGGATGCGGCTCTTATCCGTCACATAGCAGTTGTCGATGGTCTCCTTGTTGATGCCGGTTCTGCGGATGTGGTCAATCGCCTGTGCGGCCGTCATGGTCGGGCGCAGATCGACATACTCGGTCGTCATGATACTGCCTGCGGAATCCTCCGGATAATTGAGGATCTCGTTGATCATGCGGCGCTTCTCCGGATCGGCCTGGTTGAGAATCCGCTTCACAACGGAGGCGGGCATCTCTTCCACCAGATCGGCGGCATCGTCCGTATAGAGTTCACCGATGACTTCTTTGAGTTCGGAATCGGAGAACCCTTTAATCAAAAGCTCCTGATGATCCGGCTCCATCTCCGCAAAGGTATCCGCCGCGAGCTCCTTCGGCAGCAGCCGAAACAGAAGCGGAAGGGATTCCTCGGGAAGTTCTTCAAAAACCGCCGCGATGTCGGAAGGGTTCATCGTGACAAAAATGTCCTTCAGGCTGGAAAAGCGCTTGTTTTCCAGCAGGGACAGGATTGTGCTTTCAAACGTGATTGTTTTTTCTTCCATTTGTCTTTCCTCCAATCATAAGATCATTGAGGCGGCAAAGCCACCCTCTTTGACAGGAGCAAGACACGAAACAAGGCCTCTTCGCCTTGCGTTATGAAAAGCGCCGCAAACGAACAGGCGCCTTTTCAGAGCCGCGCTTTCGGCCTATGTCTGTGCCGCTACTACTGCCAGCGTCCATTTCGTTCACCTCACAATTTCCAGAAATAAAAATCCCGCACGGCCCAAAAGACGGTGCGGGACAAAAATCGACTGCCGCACCATACGGGCTTTAGCATCCGTGAGGCAGTGAAACTGCATTATGCTGTGCCTTGTGCTTCGACGCAGCCTGTTCAAACCCTCTCATGGTGTCTCCACCATTTCGCGGCAGCAGTCCATATCCTCACGGCAGCCTTACCTACCGGATCTGCTTAATTGTAGCTCATCATCCGCCAAATGGCAAGCCCTTTCCCCAAAATTTGTGGATGGAATCCTCCCTTTGGGAAGTTTGCCCCGATGTGGCGGTTTTTTATCTCTTTTGACCCAATTCCGCGCCAAAAAAGCGAGGGGCTCCCCGCTCCCTATCCGGCAAGCGTATTTTTTATGAGCATCCCGTATTTTTTCTCCCGGAAAGGTCTTATGCTCACGCCGACCCTCATGGGAAAAAGGGTACACCACCGGTGCGCCGCTGCCGTTTGCCCCTGCGTACGGAAATGCGCAGATCCCTTTTCCCGGTGAAAGTGTCGGGTCCCGGGCGCTTCCGCCGAGGCCTTCCGGCACCTGCATTGTATTGAGGCAAAAAGGATTTTATGATATAATATTTTTGAAAAATTCCTTAATCGGAGGCAAAGCATGGGCGTTTCAAGAAGATCCTTGCAGGATGGAAAAGTTCTGACCCTCTTGCTCACAAGAAACCAGACGGAGCGCAGCGTGGAAAGTCTTTCGAGCGTTTTCCGCTGTCTGCGGGATTCGCAGGTCTGGCTGGCGCTGGAAACTCCGGATAAAAGCGCTCCGCCCACCGCTTCGGTAGGAGCGTCCGCCTCTGCGGGAAACGGCGGATTAAAGCCCCACCTCCTTCAGGATGGCGCCGGCAAGCGATACCTGCCTGTCTTTTCCGAAGCGGGCCAGATGCCGGAAAACTACAGGGAGCGCTTCACGGCGGTGCGGTTTTCCTTTCTGCGCTGCATAGATCTCCTATCGGAGCTTTCCGGCGTCGGGCAGATCGCGGTCAATCCCTTCGGCGCGAACCTTGTCCTGAATCCGCTGCAGCTCAGGACGATTGGGGATCTTCCCTCGGAAATCGAGGACTGACGCCGATGGAATATGAGTTTGCACCGCTCGAGGGCATCACCGACCACATCTACCGGAACCTGCACCGCAAATATTTCCCCGGCGTCAGCCGCTATTACACGCCGTTTATTGCGCCGACCGAAGTTCGCCGTTTCGCGCTGCGGGATAAGCGCGAGCTTTTGCCGGAAAATAACGAGGTCCCTCTGGTGCCGCAGCTTCTGGCGAAGGACGCCGAGAATTTTCTCTGGGCGGCGCGGGAGCTACGGCAGATGGGATACCGGGAGATCAACCTCAACCTTGGCTGTCCCTCCGGGACCGTCGTCGCAAAGCGAAAGGGCGCCGGTTTTCTCTCCGAGCCGGAGCTGCTGGATGCTTTTTTCGACCGGATCTTTTCCGCTGCGGACCTTCC
>CAZLMO010000205.1:0-2725 GCA_964560915.1 uncultured Oscillospiraceae bacterium | reverse complement strand
CCGGAGGACTACGCGGTGCTCTTTTTACAAGGGGGCGCCTCCCTGCAGTTCTCCATGGTGCCGATGAACCTCGCAAAACGCGGCCAGACCGCGGATTACGCCGTCACCGGTGTCTTTGCAAAAAAAGCCTTCGCAGAGGCGAAAAGGTGGTGTTGTGCCAATGCCGTTTCCGACGGCTCGTTGTCCGGTTACACCACGATTCCGGAGCTTAAGCCCGATATGCTCTCTCCGGATGCAGCCTATCTGCACATCACCGGGAACAATACCATCTATGGCACCGCCTACCGGGCGGAGCCCGAGACGAACGGCATCCCGCTGGTGGCGGATTGGTCCTCCGCAATCCTCAGCCGTGCGATCGACGTCGGCAAGTACACGCTGATTTACGCAGGCGCCCAGAAAAATATGGGCATCGCCGGCGTCACGGTTGTGATTCTCAAAAAATCGGCTATTCCGGATGAGGTCGACCCCGTCGTCCCATCCATGCTGCAGTATAAAATCATGGCAGAAACAGAATCTATGTACAACACACCGCCGGCATTCGCAATTTATGTTGCCGGGCTCGTGTTTCAGTGGGCGCTCGACCAGGGCGGCATCCCCGCTCTGGAAAAACGCAACGCCGAAAAAGCCGCCATCCTCTATTCCGCGCTCGATGAATCGAAGCTCTTTCGTCCGGTCGCCGCGAAGGAATTCCGTTCCGATATGAACGTCACCTTCACGCTGTCCGACGAAACGCGGACCGCCGATTTTCTCCGCATGGCGGGGGAACGCGGCCTCGTCAATATCAAGGGGCACCGCTCTGTCGGCGGCTGCCGGGCTTCGATCTACAATGCCATGCCGGTCGAAGGCGTGGTGAAGCTCGTGGAATGTATGCGCGACTTTGAAAAACAGGTTCTGTAATCTCCTCTGCCGTTTTTCGTTCGCGTCCCCCTTTGGTGGGAAAAGCATCCGCTTTTTCCGGCCGGAGAATGCTCCGCATCTCCCGGCCGGAGGGTCGCAGCGTTCCGCAAAAGGGTGGCCGCATCATCTTACAAAATAAGGAGACTGTTTCTCATGTATATTATCAACACCTATAACAAAATCGGCCAGGTCGGCCTTGATCTTTACGAAAAAGATAAATATGTCATCACCGATGTGCTCGATAACCCGGATGCGATCATGGTTCATTCCGCCCCCCTGCACGACCTTGTCTTCGGCGATAAGCTGAAAGCCATCGTCCGCGTCGGCGCGGGCGTCAACACCATCCCGGTCGACCGCTGCACCGAAAACGGCATCGTGGTTTTCAACACGCCCGGCGGCAACGCCAACGCCGTAAAGGAGCTTGCTCTGGCGGCGATCGTCTCGATCACCCGCAATGTGGAGGCCGCCGCCTCTTGGGTAAAAACCCTGAAGGACAGCGACAGCGAGCCCGGAAAAATGGTTGAAAAGGGCAAGGAGGTCTTCCGTGGGCCGGAGATTATGGGCAAACGGATCGGCATCATCGGCGTCGGCTCGATCGGCTCCCGGATGGCGAAAGCCTGCTCCGATCTCGGCATGGACGTAATCGGCTACGACCCCTACCTGCTGCCGATGCGCAAAAAAGAGCTCCGTGCGGATCTCAATTTTACCGACGACGTCACGGATATCTACAAGACCTGTGACTATATCACCGTACACGTCCCGCTCAACGACGAGACCCGCGATTATATCGGCGCCACCGAAATCGACATGATGAAGCCCGGCGTCTATTTGATTAACTATGCCCGCGGCCCGATCATCAACGAGGAGGCGCTCAACGCGGCTCTCCTCAGCGGAAAGGTGAAGGGCTTTGCGACCGACTTCCCCACCAAGGCGCAGCTCGGGATCGAAACCGTCTTCTGCACGCCGCATCTCGGTGCCGGAACGCCGGAGGCCGACGAAAACTGCGCGATCATGGGCGCAAAGGAGATCATCGATTACCTGGAGAACGGCAACATTACAAATTCCGTAAACCTGCCGGCGGTCAGCTTCCCGAGAGCGGCCGGGGCCCGCGTCACCCTGATTCACAGCAATATCCCCGGCATGCTCGGCATGATTACCGAAAAAGTTGCCGCGGCCGGGCTCAACATCGAGAACCTGGTCAATAAATCTCTTGGGGCAATTGCATACACGATTTTGGATTTCAACACAGATTTCCCGGATTCCCTTTTCCGCGAGCTTTCGGCTCTCGAGAACGTCCAAAGGGTCCGGGTTCTCTGACGGTCGTATTCTATCAGTTCAGCGGCTCGGAAACGGGCCGCCGTTCGTTTCTTAAGGATTATGGAGGAAAACATGAATTTAGAGGAACGATTTGCAGCCCTCGGCATCAAAGTTCCGGAGATCTGGCTGCCGAACCGCGCGGCGGATCTTCAGAAATACGCCGTGCTCGCCTGCGACCAATACGCGGCCCAGCCGGAGTATTGGGACAGCGTCAAAGATTTTGTCGGGGACGCTCCCTCGACGCTCAGCATGATTCTGCCGGAGGCGTTTCTGCTGCGCGGCGACCACGATTATGCCCGGCGCGCCGGGGCGATGGCGCGATACCTCTCGGACGGCACGTTAGAAAGCAAGGGCGAGACCATGGTTTTCTGCCGGAGAACGACCTTCGACGGCGAGCGAAGGGGCCTGGTTGTCGCTTTCGATATGGAGCAGTACGATTTTAATCCAAGCTCCAGGCTTCTGATCCGGGCGACCGAGGAGACCGTCCTCAGCCGGGTTCCGCCCCGCGTGG
>CAZLMO010000204.1:0-2738 GCA_964560915.1 uncultured Oscillospiraceae bacterium | reverse complement strand
TAAGGCACGGCGTCCGTCTTCTCAAAAATCATAGTGAGCGGGCCGGGCCAATAGCGCGCCGCAAGCCGCCACGCGCTTTCCGGGATCTCCTCCACGATATCGTCGAGCATCTGCATCCGGCAGATGTGCACGATCAGGGGATTGTCTCCGGGGCGGCCCTTGGCGGCAAAAATGTTGCGGACGGCCGTTTCGCTAAAAGCGTTCGCCGCGAGGCCGTAGACCGTCTCCGTCGGCATGGCGACGAGGCCGCCGTTTTTAAGGATTTCCGCGCAGCGCTCAACGGCCCCCGGCTCGTCCGCGCGAAGTTTCAGTGTCTCCATGTATTGTTTCGTCCTTTGTTGCGAAATTCTGCCGGAAAAGCCGGAAATCTCCGCCGTCCGGATCACAAAAGCATCCTGCCCACGCAAATTTCCGGCGGAATTCTTCCGATCAGGCCTCCGAAGCGCTCACCCGGAGTTTTTCCGCCATGTCGTAGGCGCGCACGGCGTCGAGCAGCTCGTCAAGATCGCCGTTCATGATCGCGTCGATCTTATAAAGCGTCAGGCCGATGCGGTGGTCGGTCACTCTTCCCTGCGGGAAGTTGTAGGTCCGGATCCGCTCGTTGCGCATACCGGTGCCGACTTGGGAGCGGCGCTCCGCGGCGATCTCGTCGTCGTGCTCCCGCCGCTTTTTCTCGTAGAGCCGGCTGCACAGGATTTTCATGGCGCGATCCTTGTTTTTATATTGGCTGCGCTCATCCTGGCACTCCACCACCATGTTGAAAGGCAGATAGGTGATGCGGATGGCGGAAGAGGTCTTGTTGACTTTTTGCCCGCCGGCGCCGCTTGAGCGGAACGTGTCGATCTGCAGATCCTTCGGGTCGATCTCCACCTCCACGTCCTCCGCCTCCGGCAGCACCGCGACGGTGACCGTGGAGGTCTGGATGCGGCCCTGCGTCTCCGTCTCCGGCACCCGCTGCACGCGGTGAACGCCGCTCTCGTATTTGAGTTTTGCATAGACGCCCTCGCCCTCGAGCGAAAACTGAATCTCCTTAAAGCCGCCGAGTTCCGTCCCACTCTCATCGAGGATCTCGTACTTCCAGCCCTTGGCCGCGGCGTACATCGTATACATCCGGTAGAGGTCGGCCGCAAACAGAGCCGCCTCCTCGCCGCCCGCGCCGCCCCGGATCTCCATAATGACGGAGCGATCGTCGTCCGGATCCCTCGGCAGCAGTAAAATTTTCAGTTCCTCCGCCGCGCGATCCATGATCTCCCGGCTCTCGTTCCACTGCTCCTGCGCCATTTCCCGGAGCTCGGAATCGCTCTCCTCGGAAAGAAGCCCCTTTGCCTCCCCGCAGGCCTCCTGCGCCCGGAGATAGACCCGGTAAGTTTCTACCAGGGGCGTCAGGTTTCGGTATTCCTTTAGCAGCTGCGTATAAAGCGGAACGTCGTTTACTACCTCCGGCACGCCGAGACGGCTGCCGATCTCCTCATAGCGTTCCTCAATTTCGGCCAGTTTATTGAACATCGGCGGAATCCTCTCTGATTACCGAACGGATATTTTTCTCCGCCTTGCTGCGCGGAACTTCGACTTCCCGTCCGCAGGCCTCGCAGCGAAGCTTGAAATCCATGCCGGAGCGGAGCACGCGGAATCGGTTCCCGCCGCAGGGATGATTTTTTTTCATAACCAGCAGATCGCCGACCCGGATATCCATGCCCCCGCCTCCTTATGGATAGATTTTCATAATTTTATAGTATAGCATAAGAAATCCGCATTTGCAAACTTTGCCTCATAAATCCGGCTCCCGGCGAATATAGTTTTTCAGTTTCGGTTGATAGGAGAGGATTCAGAAATGACGGATTACTTGCCGGAAGGCGCACGCATCAATACCCCGATGAACCGCGCCGCCATGCGAAATTTCATGTCCCTGCAGGAAGCCTGCCGCAAGGGGACCGTTTTGGAAGCTCGGGCGTCGCTCTGCAGCGCCGGGCACGACCTCAGCATTGAGCTCGGCGAGATTCATGGAACGATTCCTAAAAACGAGGGTGCTCTCGGAATGGATACCGGTGAGACGAGGGATATCGCCGTAATCTCCCGCGTCAGCAAGCCGGTGTGTTTTCGCATCACGGGATTCGCGCGCGGCGCGGACGGCGGCATCACGGCGATCTGCTCCCGGCGCTCCGTGCAGCAGGATTGCTATGATAACTATATTTCCCGGCTCACGCCCGGCGACGTCATTCCCGCCGTCGTAACCCATATGGAAAATTTCGGATGCTTTGCGGATATCGGCTGCGGCATCTCTTCCCTGCTGCCGATCGACGCGGTGAGCGTCTCCCGCATCTCCCACCCCTCAGACCGGTTCCGCACCGGGCAAAAAATCTATGCGGTCGTCTCGGGGCGGGATGAGCAGGGCCGCGTCTGCCTCTCCCACAAGGAGCTGCTCGGCACCTGGGAGGAAAACGCAGCGAATTTCGCGCCCGGCGAAACGGTCTCCGGCATCATCCGGTCGGTGGAGGACTACGGTGTTTTTGTCGAGCTGGCGCCGAATCTTGCCGGTCTTGCCGAACCCTGCCCGTTTCTCGCGCCGGGGCAGCAGGCCTCCGTATACATAAAAAGCCTGATCCCCGAAAAAATGAAGATCAAGCTGATTATTGTGGATGCCTATGACGCGGAGATCCGGCCCGAGCCGCCGCATTATTTTATCACCTCCGGGCACATCACCCGCTGGCAGTATTCCCCGGAGGGTTGCCCCAAGGAGT
>CAZLMO010000203.1:0-2793 GCA_964560915.1 uncultured Oscillospiraceae bacterium | reverse complement strand
TGGTGGAGACGTCCGGGCTCGAACCGGAGACCTCCTGCGTGTGAAGCAGGCGCTCTAACCTGCTGAGCTACGCCTCCAAATGAATGCTTCGTTATTATAGCACAAGGAATTTGATTTTGTCCACAGCAAAACGAGAAAAAAGCGAAAATCCGCAGAGCGGGATTTTTTGCGGCAGGAAAAAATTTATAATTCGTTCATGGCATTGCCGCCATTTCGGTGTAAAATAATACAAGATTTATGAAAAGGGAGCGAATGGCTTTGATTATGCAGAGACTGCGGAATTTTATGTACGGGAGGAACGGCACCGACGCGCTGGCGCTGACTTTCCTTGGCGTGGGCATCCTGCTGGGGATTCTCTACCGGTTTACGGGTTGGATCCCGGTCTACGCGGTCTCGATGGCCTGCTATATCTACAGCATTTTCCGCACCTTTTCGCGCAACGTGAGCAAGCGGCGGGCCGAGAACGCGAGATTCGTGGGCTTCTGGTGGAAAATAAAAAACAAATGGGGTCTTCTCCGCTGCGACGCCGAGGAGCACAAAGCGTACCGCCACTTTCAGTGCCCGAGCTGCCGGCAGAAGATCCGCATCCCGCGCGGCCGGGGAAGGGTGGAGATCCGCTGCCCGCACTGCGGCACATCCTTTGTAAAGAAAACCTGAGCGGGAGGAGATCCCGAAAACAAGATTTTTTCAAAAATAAAATCGGTTTTTGCCGGGGCGGCACGGTCTTTCGGACCGTGCCGCCCTATTTTTAAGGGAAGACCTCCGCCGGCCGGGCGGGGCTGCAAGCGGCGATTTCCGTATCAAACAAGATCCGACCTTTAAGTATTTTTTTTGCCAAAATATCATGAAAAAAATTGACAAAAACTGCCGAAAAATATATATTATAAAAAGAATACAAAAGAAAAATGGGGATATTGCGGGAGGCTGCACAATGCCGCCCGGGAACGGGGAAGAGAAGGCTTTTATTCGGAATGGGGCTCCGGGTTTTAAAAAAAGCCGAGGCCGCATGGCGGTGGGGCGCTTTTTTCGGGGAAACGGATGTCCCGCGTTTTTGGGGAGAAAACAAACGGTTCAGCAGACACAAAACGGGCGAATCTATTTATTTTTAAAGATTCGGGGAGGATGCAGGAATGGCTGGAAGAGTACAAAAGAGGATTCTGGCGGTGATTCTGGCGCTGGTGATGGTCTTTGGCCAGACGATTACGGGGGTGCTGACGCTGACGGCCAGCGCGGATTCTGTGGATTTGACAGATTACGCTGTTAATAATTTTGGGAGTACGTGGGACAGCTACACGCCGGAAAACGGCATCACGCTTACCGTCTATGATACCAGTAATTTGGCACCGTATGCCTATTACTGCCTCGGCAAGACCGGCTCGCAAGGTTTGTATATCGGAACTATAGAAGATGGGGGAAATGCGGCTTTCCGGGCGACTTTTGCAACCGGATCGGCCTTTTCGTCGGCATCTTTATCTGTTTCCGCCTATACTGCGACAAGCGACATAACTATTAAAGGATACGATTCCAACGGTGATCTGGTTGGAGACGGGGTGTCGCTTTCCTCTGTGACCACAACCGGGCTGCGTACCGTCGATCTTAGCGCCGACGGTGATTTTTCATCAATTAATACATTGGAAATCAGCTCGTCCAGCAGCGATTTTACGATATATAGTCTGGATATCGGCTCTGCCAACACCAACACCGCGCCGACGGCCACAGCCGTATCGGTCGGCGGCACAGCAAAGGTCGGGCAGACGCTGACCGGCGACTATACCTACGACGATGACGACGACGATGTCGAATCTGAATCCGACACGGCCTACAAATGGTACCGCGCGACGGATGCCTCCGGCACGGGCACCGAGGAGATCAGCGGCGCAACAACCAAAACCTATGATCTGACGAGCGACGATCTCGGAAAATATGTCTGCTTCGAGGTGACGCCCTCGGACGGCACGGACAGCGGAACGGCGGTGAAGAGCGACTATACCGGGCCGGTGACGGCGGAGGTCACGACGTCACTTAGCGGAAGTTTAAGCACGACGAATGAATTTCATCGCCCGGATATCGGCAATATCCCAGTAGGGGAGAATACGGGAGTCGGTACGGATATCTATGTCGGCTCCTATATTGATTCTAATACCGGACACGATGGGGTCGTATACAGCATAGACACCGGAAATTTATATTACTACTCCACGGTCAACTTTACCCCAGCCGTGACGGGCGATTACACCTTCGAGGTGACTTCGGCCTCGCTCACGCCGGTATCGGGATATGGTTATGGAACCTCCACAAATCCGGTCAACGCGGCCGACGATACGGCGATGTTCATTTACATGGCAAGTGGATTTAATCCCACCGCCCCGTTGGCGGGACTGATGTACGCGCGGGATGATATTGCCTGGTCCGGCGAGAGCTATAACGATTCAAACAACTTCAAGTCGAGGATCGCCAGCGGAGCCAGTACGGTGGACAGTTTCTATCCCACAGTGGGCCAGTTCCAAGCCGGAACGACCTATACGCTTCTCATCGCCAGCGGCCATGGGGCCGTATCCGGAACGATCAATGTGGCCATAACCGGCCCCGGATCGGTTGCCGTTTCATCTAACGATTTCATCTTGACCAACACCGATTGGTATACCGGTCATTCGACGGATACCTCTTTTATAATCAGTACGGAGGAAGAACTTGCGGGGTTCGCCTCAATCGTCAACGCGGGGACGGATACCTTCTCCGGGGATACGGTGACGCTCGCGGCGGACCTCGACCTCGCCGGCTGGCAGTGGATAC
>CAZLMO010000202.1:1225-2793 GCA_964560915.1 uncultured Oscillospiraceae bacterium | reverse complement strand
TGCGCCTCGGCCTGATGGGGATTGCCGAACATCACTTTCGTGCCCTCAAGGGATTCCATCTCCATTTCGCCCGGTTTGTCGAGTCCCTGCGGTTTCCAGTACCAGTAGAAGCACCCGTCCCCCGTCAGCGCCGCGTCGTTCACGGTGCCCGGCAGCGCCTCTTTGAAGCGGGTGCGCTCGAAGGCATAGCGGATCTCGTTGCCGAGGATGTCGCAGACGGTTTTCGGATTTTGTGGGAAGATACTCAGCGCCTCCCGCGGCATTCTCCCCGGGCTTTGCTGCATTTCTGTTTGCCCCATAGGAAGCGCTCCCCGCGGGCCCTCATTTTGTCCCGGTAGATTCGTGCCTTGCCCCGGCAAGTTTCCGTTTTGCCCCGGCATCACGTTTTCCCCGGATGGAACTCCATCGTAACCGTATCCCCGTCCCCCTATCTCCTTTGCTTTTTTCCGGTTTCCGTGTTCGTTCCCTCTTCCCCTACTGCTTCCTCCTCTTCTTACGTTCCTTCCTCTCACGCTTCCTTCTTCCCTATATGTAACAATCAGGGCGCTGTGGTTTCCCATAGCGCCCTGATTGTGTATTTTTCTTTATTTTATTGTGTTTTCTTATTTCCCGCTCTTTCCGCTTCTATCTTCTCCGGTTCGGCGGTTTCTTCCACTCCGTTTTACCGTTTTGTGCCTTCCGGTTCTTTCTGTGTTCCGGCCTCCTGCGTCTCCGTTTCAGCCTTTTGCGTCCCAATTTCCGCCGTCCGGCTCTCTCCCTCGTCCGGAAGCACAAAGTCACGCGGCGCGGATTTTTTCTTATTTCCCTTTTCGATCATCCAGTAGGTCAAACCAAAGATCGCCGCGCCGATCGCCGTGAAAAGGAGAACGTAAAGTACAATTCCCCATGGGGACTCCGTTTTTCCCGTATTGTCCGTTTTGTTACCCGGGATTTCCGCGGCAGTATCCATTGCCTCCGGTTCCGAATCGGCGGTTTCCAATGCGGCCTTGGATGCCGCTGCTTCCGCTGCGTAGGAGCCGGCGGGCGGGTCGAGCGTTTCGGTAAAATGGACACTGTTTATCACAAAAAAGGTAAATATTTTATAAAGGTCGAGAGGAATTGGACCGTTGAAAGAATTCAGTTGGATATAGATGCTTTTGCCATTATATATAGTTTGATAGAGAACGACATACACGGTTCCCTCCTCCGCGGGATAAGAATACTCCACACCGATATAGGTTGCCTGTAATTCATTCTCTACATAAATATTTGAAATTTTGCAACCCTCGTCCGCCCATCTTTCGGTAATGTCGTTCTGGATTTTTTCAATGATTTTGTTATCGCAAAGATTCAGGTTAAAGTAGTCCTTGCTTTCGTTGTTGCTCCTCACATCCACAGCGATTTCATAAAAGAAGTCGGGTGAGGAGGAATAGAGGTAGGTTCCATCCTTTTTACAGACGCTTTCCACCTTTTCATAAGTGGTTCCCAGCGCTTCAAATTCGCTTTCCGGGGAGGATTTTTCTGCGGAGTAGGCGACGTAGTCCGCCGGGATGTCGATCTGCATATGGAGATCCCCGAGCGTATAGGTC
>CAZLMO010000202.1:0-1215 GCA_964560915.1 uncultured Oscillospiraceae bacterium | reverse complement strand
GACCCGCTCCTCGCACCACGCCGGCGAGGACTTCGCCCGGCTGCAGGCGGCGCGCAGGGCCAAGGATGCCGCCGTTTGAAGCCGCTGCGCCACGACCTCGTACGGGTGCTGCCCTATGAGCCGGAGCAGCTGTTCCGGCTGGTGGATTGAGCGTCTCGGTAAAATAGATGCTGTTGATCGCGTGCTCAAATTTTTCAGATGTTTCGTCTGAGATTGGTTCGTCATAAAGAGATTTCAGTTGAATAATGATGGATAGTCCATTATATATGGTTTGATATTGAATCACATATGTCTTTGTGCCATTAAGATAAAAAATATATTTTAATACAATGTACTTGGCCTGTGCTTTCTGCTCAATCGATGCGCTTACTATTTCCCTTTCTTTTTTTTTCATATTTTTAACAAAGCTATCTTTTATGCCTTCGATTTCAGCATCTTTATATAAATTGTAATTAAAATAGTCGGTATAGTCCTCTCCCTCGTCGGCCGCGATGTCTATTTCATAATGTGCATCAAAAGATACGGCGCACAAGGAAAGATCATTTTCTTCACTGTAATTCTTCACGTATGCATGAGTCATTCCCGCTTTTTTAAACATGCTTTCCGGGGAGGATTTTTCCTCGGAGTAGGCGGCATAGTCCGCCGGGATGTCGACCTGCATATAGAGATCCCCGAGCGTATAGGTTTCATACTCCTCGGCGGGTGTAACATCCTCGGCGAAGGCCGTCACCGGCATCGAAACGAGCATGGCAAAAGCCAGTAAAAGCGCGCACATTCTGTTCCGGGCCGCCCCGGCAAGCTTCCATTTCCGCATCTGATCTGCTCCCATCCGTCTCTTTTTTTGCAGCACTTTCAAGCCTGCTTTTTTTATTATAGAAATATTTCCCAACGATTGCAAGGAAAAGTCCCATGATGGTGCGTTTTTGTCCAAGGCCGGGGGCGTTTGTCCGGCTCATTTTTTCTGCGAAGTTTCCTCCGTGCCAGCCATACATAAAAAAGCACCGGAGAGGCCGCTGCCAATAAAGGGCTTTGGTTTCCTCGGTGTAGCATATATCGGTCCGCAACGTGGGCCTGTATCTGCTTTTGCCGCCGGGCAAAGGAAGTTGCCCCTCCCTAGCGGCAGTGGCAATTGTGAAGTTCTTGTGCGGTGCGTTTGGCACTCGGAAAGTCAGACCTGATTTAAGCCCAGCCCTCTCCAAACGGAACAAATATCCC
>CAZLMO010000201.1:0-2829 GCA_964560915.1 uncultured Oscillospiraceae bacterium | reverse complement strand
AACAGCTTTTTCATAAGTGCTCTTTGCTCTGCAGGGCGCCCAGTTTTTCCAGCTGAGCGGTCAGAATGGGGGGCAGAGCGGTCGACTTGACGGAGGCTGTTTGAGTTCGGGCGACGAGGACGACATCCCAGCCCGGCTTGAGCATGGGCGCGACCTCAAAGAATGCCGCCCGGAGAACTCTGCGCGCGCGGTTGCGGGCCACGGCGTTGCCGATCTTTTTGCTGGTCGTGAGTCCGAGCCTCGTGTAAGCGAGGCGGTTCGGCAGCGCATAACAGATCAGATAGGGGTGCCCGACGGATTTCGCGCGGCGGTATACCCGCAAATAATCCGTATTGCGGGTCATAGGGGGAATTTTCATCGCTTGATTTCCTTCTGCGAAACGGTCGCGGCCGTAAAAAAACGGCCACACAGCGGCGGTCGTCAATAGCTCAGCTGCTTTCTTCCTTTCGCTCTTCTGGCGGCGAGAACCTTGCGTCCATTTGCGGTGGACATTCTTTTCATGAAACCATGCACCCTCTGGCGCTGAAGCTTTTTGGGCTGATACGTTCTTTTCAAGTTCTATTCCCTCCTTTCCCCTGGGTCTTGCAAATTAACAATATAACATTATAAAGGGGAATTGTCAACAATTTCTCTTTCACTTCTCTTTCTCCAAAAAAATGCCGGACGGCCGACCGAAACCCGTGTGGCAGCCATCTCCAAAAAAGCGAAACACCTGCGCCAAAACAGCCGGCGGATCTTCTTGTCGGCCGTCTTTGCCGGTTTCTTTTGTTTATTTATATTCTTTATACTCATTATAAATATAATTGTAAATTGTTGTGGAAAACCTTTTCAATTCCCACTTTTTGTGGTATAATTCAAATAGAATTTTTTGAATTGCCCGGGCGGATCCCGGTGACCGTCCCGGGCATTCTCATTCTGTTTTTTTCCGGAGGAAGTTATGGATTCTTTTGAGGAGATTTTTGGTTTAGTCAGCGATTACTGCCGTACCCAGATGACCGAGGTCGCGCATAATCTCTGGATTCGGGATATCGTCCCCCTCGGTTTGGAAAACGACGTCGCGCGGCTCGGCGTCAATTCCGAATTCAAGCAAAACCTCGTCAACGAAAAATACAGCGATCTGCTCAAGCGCGGCTTTGAGCAGGCGCTTGGATTCCCGGTTTCGATCCGGATCGAGTGCGTCGGCCCGGCGGAATCCTCGAAGTCTGCTGCCCCGAAGCCTCTTTCGGATTCCGGCGATTATGATTATACGTTCGATACCTTCATTGTCGGCTCCTCCAACAAATTTGCCCACGCAGCGGCAATGGCGGTTGCGACGCATGAGGCCAGCAATTACAATCCTCTCTTTATCTATGGAGACAGCGGTCTCGGCAAAACGCACCTGCTCTTCGCCATCCGCAACGAGGTTCAGAAGCGCCGCTCCGACGCTGTGATTATTTATGTAAAAGGTGAGGAATTCACAAACGAGTTGATCGAGGCCCTGCGCCACCAGAATACCGCAGAGTTTCACAACAAATACCGTAAGGCGGATTATCTGCTCGTGGATGACATCCAATTTATTGCCGGCAAGGATTCCACGCAGGAGGAGTTTTTCCATACTTTCAATACTTTATACGAATCCGGCAAACAGATCGTCCTTGCGAGCGACCGGCCTCCCAAGGAGATCAAAACCTTAGAGGATCGTCTGCGCACCCGATTCGAGATGGGGCTCATCGCGGATATCCACGCGCCGGATTTTGAGACGCGCATCGCCATCATCCAGCGCAAGGCCGAACACCTCGGGATCGAGATCCCGAACGACGTGGTGGAGTACATCGCCGGACGGCTTAAAAGCAATATCCGCCAGCTCGAGGGCGCCGTAAGAAACCTACAGGCGAACGGTCTGATCTCTGATGTGCCGCCGACGATTTTAACCGCGCAAAACGCCATCCGGGATATCCTCAACGACAACCGCCCCGTGCCGGTCACGATCGACCGCATCATTTCCGAGGTTGCCCGCACCTACAGCGTCTCGCCGCAGGACATCAAGAGCAACAAGCGCGCCGCCAACATCAGCAAGGCGCGTCAAATCGCTATCTACATCGTCAGGGAGATCACCCAGATGTCGATGGCGGCGATCGGCGAGGAATTCGGCGGGCGGGATCACTCGACCATTGTTTACGCGATCGGCCAGGTAGATCAGAATATGGCTCACGATTCCCACTACCGCGAAACCGTTGAGGACATCACCAAAAACATCCGCGACAACTGAGCGGCCCGGGGCCGCAGGACACCTAAGGCTCGAAACCGGCCCGCCGGTCTCTCGGTACGGCTTAGGGGCGGGAGCCCGGATCTGTCTGAAGGCCGCCCGAGGCGGTGGGGTACCTAAGGTTCAAAGTTTGCTCGCCGGTTCTCTCAGGATATTTTAAGGACAAAAGCTCGGAACAACCTGAGGACTGCGCGTACCCGTCGCTAAAATTTCATCTTCCGGCATCCCGGAGTTGTCAAAGTCTTCAAAAAGGGTTTTTACTCTCTTTTCCGATGGAAAACGGCCTTGTAATCACCAAAAAGCAAACTTCAAGAGTTCATTGCGCGCAGCCTCAGGCTGCTTTCCACACTTTTCACGTGGACGGATGTTTAAAACCGGTTAATCCAACCGTGCATTCACCATTCAACCTTTTCTTTTCCACAGGGAATTTTTGGCTTTTCTTTTTTCCACTTTTCAAAATTAGATTTCATTTTCCTCCGGAAAATTTCATCCTTAAAAACAGCCTGTCCGCACGTTTTTTTAAGTTTTTCCACTTTTTCGCGGCCCCTACTAATACTACTAAATGATTCTTTTTTTATCTGACA
>CAZLMO010000200.1:0-2830 GCA_964560915.1 uncultured Oscillospiraceae bacterium | reverse complement strand
AAGAATTCGACAAGGAGATCCCGGATGAGGAGATCGAAAACATCAAGACCGTCGGAGACATCGTTCGCTTTATCGAGACGTCTCTTTAAAAAGGAACAGAAATTATATGCAGACGGAATAGTGGGACGGAGGTTCCGCTATTTTGTTTATCAGGTCCTCGCGCTGCAAAGGAGTTGGAACAATTGGAGGAACAGAAAAAAATGGTGGAAGAGATCACCTCGATGGAGGATGATTTCGCCCAATGGTACACCGACGTCGTAAAAAAGGCCGAGCTTGTGGATTATTCGAGCGTCCGTGGCTGCATGATTCTCCGACCGTACGGCTACGCGATCTGGGAGAATATCCAGAAGATCCTGGATATGCGTTTTAAAGAAACCGGCCACGAAAACGTCTATATGCCGATGTTCATCCCGGAAAGCCTGCTTCAGAAAGAGAAGGACCATATCGAGGGCTTCGCGCCGGAAGTAGCGTGGGTCACCTACGGCGGAAATGAAAAGCTGCAGGAACGCCTCTGCGTGCGCCCAACCTCCGAGACGCTGTTCTGTGACCATTATGCCCGTGTGATCAAATCCTACCGCGACCTGCCGAAGCTGTATAACCAGTGGTGCAGCGTCGTGCGTTGGGAGAAGACCACCCGCCCGTTCCTGCGCACCATGGAATTCCTGTGGCAGGAGGGTCACACCATGCACGAGACGCCCGAAGAGGGCATTGCCGAGACCGAACGCATGCTTAACGTGTATGCCGACTTCTGCGAGAACAGCCTTGCGATCCCGGTCGTCCGCGGTCAGAAGACCGACAGCGAGAAGTTTGCGGGAGCCGAGGCCACATATACCATCGAGGCCCTGATGCACGACGGAAAGGCGCTCCAGAGCGGCACTTCCCATTATTTCGGCAGCGATTTTGCCAAAGCCTTCGACGTGCAGTTTACCGGCCGCGACAACCAGCTTCATACGCCGTACGAGACTTCCTGGGGTCTCTCCACCCGGATCATCGGCGCCATCATCATGACGCACGGCGACAACAACGGTCTGGTGCTTCCGCCGGCCGTCGCGCCGATTCAGGTCGTTATCGTTCCGGCCGCCCAGCATAAAGAGGGCGTGCTTGAGGCTGCCAATGCCGTAAAGGAGCGCCTCGCGAAATTCTGCCGCGTGAGGCTCGACGACAGCGACAACTCCGCCGGCTGGAAGTTCGCCGAATACGAGATGAAAGGCGTGCCGCTGCGCCTGGAGATCGGGCCGCGGGATATCGCGCAGAATCAGTGCGTGCTTGTCCGCCGCGACAGCCGCGAGAAGCTCTCCGTTTCCCTTGACGACCTCGAGTCCGAAGTCCCGAAGGCGCTCGAAGCGGTCCGCAGCGCTCTTTATCAGAAAGCGCTCGCAAACCGCGAGCACCGCACGTTTACCGCGGGGACGATGGAGGAACTGATTGAGCTTGCCAATACAAAGAGCGGCTTTATCAAGACCATGTGGTGCGGCGACCCGGCGTGCGAAACGAAGATCGAGCAGGCGGCCAGTGTCACCAGCCGCTGCATGCCGTTCCATCAGGAGCATATCGCCGATACCTGTGTCTGCTGCGGCAGACCGGCCTCAAAAATGATCTACTGGGGCAAGGCGTACTGAGTGAAACAACAAAAAGGGATCGGAATGCATCCGGTCTCTTTTTTTCTGCTTTTTGAGGGAAAACCTTTTTCGGTAAGAATACCCGCGCTTGGGAATAACTTACAGAAAAACGGCAAAAATAGAGACGAAAGGCTTCAGGAACACGCGAAAGCGTGGTCGGATTCTCTAAAACCCGGAGATTTTTCCGGAAACCGCGAAAAAACCGCAAAAAATTCGCAGGATCTCGAAAAAATTTCTTGACATTTAATTTTGCTATATATATAATATACCTTGCGTGACTGCGCAGGCGGCTTTTTCAGCATGCCTGAAGGGCCGCAAGATATGCGTTGAAGCGGGAGGTTGCTGCCGGTACGGCAGGGAATTTCCGCCGAGTATGTCCGATTTTAAAAACCGGGCGACAAGAAATACGATACACCCAAGTGGGCCTCTCCGGCGATAAGCCGGCGGGGCGGGGTCTTGTTGTTAAGGCGCGGAGCAATCTGCGCGATCCGGGAATACCTGTGCCATTCTGCAGGAAACACGTGGCGGCGGGGATTTCCCGTTTTTAATGACAAAACTTGAAACACCCGGGACGGTGGAACGTATTTCAAAAGGTCGTCACCCCATTGTGAATCATTGGGAATCAAAACAGGAGGCGATTTAAGTGGCAGTCAAGGAAAAAATCAGGATCAGGCTCAAAAGCTACGACCATCAGCTGATCGACCAGGCCGCGGAAAAAATCGTGGAAACCGCGAAGCGCACCGGCGCCCGCGTTTCCGGACCGATCCCGCTCCCGACCGAAAGGGAGGTTGTGACCATTCTGCGCGCTGTGCATAAATATAAAGACAGCCGTGAGCAGTTTGAGTCCCGCACACACAAAAGACTCATCGACATCTTAAGGCCCTCGAACAAAACCGTCGAGGCACTTACCGGTCTTGAGCTCCCTGCAGGCGTTGAAATCGAGATAAAGTTCTGATCGACGGCTTTATCAAGAAAAAAGACAAGCAGCAGGTCACGTCGGATGCACCATCCGACCAATAACCGAAGGAGGCAGAAAACATGAAGAAAGCAATCATCGGCAAAAAGGTTGGCATGACCCAGCTTTTTGACGAAAAGGGCAAGGTGATCCCTGTTACGGTCGTAGAGGCCGGCCCGTGTGTCGTCGTGCAGAAAAAGACGCTCGACAACGACGGTTATGAATCCGTTCAGCTCGGATTCGGCGAAATCACCGA
>CAZLMO010000199.1:317-2833 GCA_964560915.1 uncultured Oscillospiraceae bacterium | reverse complement strand
ATCCGGCAAACGCCTGGTTTGGTATCCACGAAACGCCCTCAGGAATTGTTATGCCGTGCAAAGCGGCGCACCCGGAAAATATGCCATTTCCCCAATCGCTCAGACCCCGCGGCAATACTACACTGACAAGAGTCAGACAATCTTTAAAGGCTTCCTCTCCGATAGCATAAACAGAAGTTGGGATGGACACGCTTTCCAGCGCTGCACATCCTGAAAACGCCTGGTATCCGATCCGTTCCAGTTCGCCCGGAAGCGTAACGCCAACCAGCCCTTTACAGCCAGCAAAGAGTTTACTACCCAGTTCCCTTATACCCTCTGGAATATAAGCGTAACGAAGGTTGATGCAGTTGATAAAGGAAACATTGAGAACAAGATTGCCGATCTAAAGATGGCATTAAGCCCCTCGCAGCCAGCGAAGGCTTGAAAGCCTATGTTGGAAAGAGTATCTGGTAAATTGATACTATACAGAGCTGTGCACCCTTGAAACGCACAGTCACCGATGCCTGTTATCCCGGCCGGAAGCCATATGCTCATGATACGGCTGCAATCCTTGAATGCCTCCTCCGAGATCCAGCTGACACCGGCAGGGATGGTTACACTCTTTAGGTCGCTGCAACCAGCGAAAGCACCGTGCCCCAAATTCTGAAGAGAAGAAGGTAATTCAATATCATCAAGGGCAGCGCACCTGTTGAACGCCAAAGCTCCGATTTCCTCAACGCCATCGGGGATATCGATCTGATCAAGCGCTTTACAGTCAACAAAAACGTGGTCCCCGATCACACGCAGCGTTTCCGGAAGCGTAATTTCTCTCAGGCTTTCGCATCCGCCGAAAACCGCCCTGTCCAATGTATCAATCCCTTCGGGCACCTGTATGGCCTTCAGGCTTTTACACTGAAAAAAAGCCCATTTGCCGATATGCTGCAGGCTCGCGGGGAGCTGCATATCGACAAGCTTTACGCAGTTGTAAAATGCTCCGAATTCCACCCGCTTCAGCCCCGCCGGAAGCTGCACCTCCGCTAGATTCGTGCAGTTCCAAAACAGGGATCGGCTCACAATAGCTACTTTTTCAGGGATCACGGCTGCTTCCAGGCTTGTGCAGTCTTGAAAAGCGCTCATACCGATGCTTGTCAGGCTTCCGGGCAGATTTACCTGCCGCAGCTTGGTACAGCCATTAAAAGCAAAATCATCAATGCTCTCAATTGTATTCGGCAGAACCATTTGCTCGATCGATTCGCATTTTGCAAAGGCACTCATACCCAGTTCCTTCAAGCCGTCGGGAAGTGCAACATCCTTTAAAGCACTGCATTTCCAGAAGGCGTCTCTTCCAATATTCGTGACTCCGGCTGGAATCGTAATGCTTGTAAAGCCTGTGCAGGCTGCGTATAAGCCATCCGGGATTGCGGTCATGCCCGCCGGTATATCAATGCTCGTGAGACTGATACAATCCCCGAAGACGTAAATTCCGATGGAAAGCGTGCCAGCGGGCAAGTGCAGGTCGCTCAATAAACCACATCCTCGGAACACATGGTCGCCGATAGTCGTCAGGCTGTCCGGAAGCCGAATGCTGACAAGGGCTGTGCAGTTGCGAAAAGCTTCATGATCGATCATGGTTACGCCGTCTGGCACGAAGACCGATGTAATGGAAGCATTATCCTTAAACGCCGCGATGCCGATCGCAGTTACCGGATAACTATCCGCGACCGAAGGAAGAGTCAGATTCGTTTCAGTGCCTGTGTACCCAGTAATGATAGCGGCATTGCCTGAAACGGAGTAGCTGTAGCCGTCTCCGGTCACACTCGATGCTGCACTGAAAGTAAGAGGCAACAGTACGACTGCTGATAATAGCAGGATAAATCCCAGCTTTTTCATGCGAATCCTCCTTTTTTCTTGTCCCCGGGGAAATGGAGTTGACACACAACAACCCGAACAGGCGTTGGGTTAAAAATATGGCGATGTAACCGCGCATATCTTGGCTTGACTGCCCATGTATTTTATCTGCCGCTATTATAGAACAAGCGGCCGGATTTGTAAAGAATTGTACCAATCGTCATGAGAACGATAGACAGAAGAATTCGATAAGACTACTTGCAACTTTTTCAGAAAAGTCTAAGGATGAAGCAGAAAGCCTTCGCAAAAATCCGCCGAAAGACTACCGCTTGGAAACCTTGACCTTGGTTCGGATTTGGATGCGTTAGCAAGATTTCTTTTGTTCCACCTTTAGTACTTGTAAACAGGCTAATGGAATATATTGTAAGGTATAGTTTCATAGTGCACCCAATTTTGCACCCACCCCGGCAAATCGTGTAATAGTGCAAGCCGAATTGGTAAAATCTTACCTATAGACACCCATAATACCTCTTTTAACAAACAAGCGCTCGACCCCCACTTCCCCTGAAACCCTTATAAATCAAGACTTTTCACGCATAAAAAAAGGACGTCAACCTTGTATCAAAATTGACGTCCTTTTATGGCAAAGGTACTATGTTTTGATAAAATGCACCCACCCAAAATCAAAT
>CAZLMO010000199.1:0-307 GCA_964560915.1 uncultured Oscillospiraceae bacterium | reverse complement strand
CGCTTGCAGGGTGCAACCTCCGTTTGCGGGGTGAAACACTTTCCTCTTTCTATCTACTCTCAAACCGTTCTTACATAAAGGGCTTAACCATTTGGCGAATAACAGAGCTGAAAATTTTATACTAATGAGAATGAGCCAAAGAAGAGTTAAAGCTATGATCTAGCCCAGTATGTCGCAACCATTGCCCTGTTGCATATTGTAAACTGCTTATTACTGGACAAGCCTAGAGTTGGAAATCACAAAGTGTCAAGTGGCTACTTCCCCAGGTCTTATCAAACTAACCGCCCGATACTTGCTAATACACGCC
>CAZLMO010000198.1:0-2846 GCA_964560915.1 uncultured Oscillospiraceae bacterium | reverse complement strand
GGGGAAACGGAAGTTTCCCCGCTGGGGTGACAGCGAGCAATGCGAGCGCCAGAGGGCGGAAGCCCCATGGAGCGCAGGCCGCAGGCCGAGCAGTGAGATTCTCCTAGGCGGTACATAAAACAAAACACAGGCTTCGGTCTGTGTTTTGTCTTATGTGTGGGATGGGAATCGAACTGGGAAGGGGCCGGCCGGATGTAATCGTCGATGCGATGCTCGATAAATCGCGCTACTCCACTACTTCGGATTACTATGTTCGCGGAAGGGATGAAACGGGAATAATACTTGACAAAACGACAACGGTGTATTATTATAGCGAAGTGCCAAGTGGCACGGGTTAGTACATTAAAAACAGCGTATTTGTCGGGGTGAAAAGATACTCAAGACTGATATAAACGATGACGAAAAAACGGAAAGGTACGTATCTGCAATCATTTGTACGTATAACGAAGAGAAGTGTATAAGATTGTGTATCAGCACGCTGCTGGATTCGGATTCCCGGATTGACGATGTGATCGTCGTTGATGATCACAGCCAGGACGCGACAAAGCTGATCGTGGAAGGGCTGCATGACCCGCGGGTGAGGTTTTTCGAAAAACCGCCCGGCTATGTCCGGGGCAAGAATGATTCCATCTATCTCGGCGCCATGTTGGCGAGGAACGAGGATCTGATCATGCTCGACGCCGATACCAAAGTAAAGAGCGTATCGCATATGATCGATCTGTTGCAAGGTGGCGCGGATCTGGTGGGAGGCATCATCGACGTGATCGCGGAAGATGGCAAGTTCATCTCTCGCTGCGAGGCGCTGGAATATGACGTTTCCATCCGCCGCGCCCGTCCCTGGCTGTTCCGCAACTTCGGCTATCTGAACAATGTCTCCGGCGCCTTCTTCGGCATAAAGCAGAAGCGGCTGCTGGAGAACCGGATACCCAACAATGTCGTGGGAGAGGATTTCTATCTGACCCAGATCGGCATAATCCAGAAATGGAAGATCGCTCTCAGCGAATCTCATCTGCAGACCTACGCGACTCCCGGCTTCAGGGCATTATTCATCCAAAGATGCCGCTGGGTGAACGGATTCTATACGATCATGAGGGAGACGGGAAGGTATACGCCGCTCATCGAGATGACCACCATCTATTATCGTTCGATGGTGACGGCGATCGGGCTGCTGTTCGGTTTAGGTCTGACTGCTCATTTCTGGATATTGACCTTCTCCGTGCTGTTGCTCTACTTCTTGAATGAGTATCGCTTCACGCGCAGCTTTAGGAAGAGTCTGGAGATGATGGCATATCGGCAGATCAATTTTGCTGCCGCTCTGCTCTTCTTCAAATACGGCAGGACTTGGAGAGTGATCCGTTAAGGATATGACGCGAAATTCGGAGCCGGTCTCGATTCAAAGACCGGCTTTTAAATCGGCTATCGGGAGGCGCGGATCCTCCATATAGCCAAATTTTTAGCCCGGGCATGGAGTGCATGCTCGGGCTTTTTGCTGCCGCCTCAGCTGGCGGTATTGTTTTGGAATCTTTCGGGAGGGAACAGATGGCTGTTATCCCTCACGCCGTTCTTGTAATTCCTTGCTGGCGTCTCGCCCTCTACCCAGAAGTGGAAGCATTTGCCGCTGGTCCGCCAGTGGGGATAGGTGTAATTGCCGTCGCCGATCATCTTGCCGGACGACCTCATCCCGTCATAGAAGCGGATACCTTCACCGTTATTGATGAATTCCCCGCAGACGACATGGGTCGGGCCGCGGAGCGTGCGCGTGTAGCCCTCGGTTATGATGATGGTTTCCGGGTGCTCGGCATGGTAGGCCACGGCGTAATCGAAACAGGTCCACTTACTCTCATCGATCGGGATGACATTGACGTCCTCCTGCGAGGCGTCGGCGTCAGGAATAAGGAAGGCAAGGAACAAGGTTGGGATGATGATTTTTCTCATCATCATGTTATTCATCTCCGAATTGGCTTATATCTTAGGCCGTTTTTCTTAGGATGAATGAGTAAAAATTATAGCAGAAAATGGAAAAATGTCAAGAACTCGGGGTGGGAGCCGGGCCGCTGGCTTTTGTGGCCATGGATAAAGAAAAGCCCGGGCTTGCGCTCGGGAATAAACCCTCAGTTTTGAGGATAGAAGAAATAGGTATTGTATTCTATCTCTTTTATCTTGATTTCTGAGCCAGCTCTAATGATACTGAACAGGCTGATCTCGCTCGTGTCGCCGTTGCTCAGATGGGTGACATTTCTCCCGGTGAGGTACTCGATTTCGTATCCGCAGTAGAACTCCTCCTCTTCTTCGGTCTGTGCTTCCAGCGCTTGGTTGATGTCCCTGGTCGTGTAGAGGGCGCCGGGGTTCGCTTTGAGCAGGTTGACGACGTTCTGCCACCACCCGTCGACCGTCGCCAGTTTCGTCGCTTTGAGCGTTTCTACTTCTTTCTGTCTTCTCTCCAGAATCAGTGCTTTCTCCTTGGGGGCCGCATTTTTCCATTCGTTTTCCCGCTGCTCTAAAAGAAGAGCCTCCTGCCTTTTTTTCTCCCTAGCGGCTAGCAGTTCCTGATCTTCGGCTTTCTCTATCTCAGTTTCGGCTTTGAATGCTCCCCTTAGATTCTGCCACCATTTTCCGATGTTGAATATGTCCATCTCTGTCCTCCAAATTTCCGATGTACTATGCATGTCTTATAGCACAAACGGCCAAAGTGTCAAGGTCGGACGGTTCCGCCGATGCGGATTGGGTGGTATACTATTTACAGCCAACCCGAAGGGGAGTAAGGTGGAGGATGCAAGTAATCAAATAAGCCAACAGAGAAATATGATCAGGATCTATAACACCATGACGCGCCAGAAGGAGGATTT
>CAZLMO010000197.1:0-2887 GCA_964560915.1 uncultured Oscillospiraceae bacterium | reverse complement strand
TCCGGCACCTCGGTAAATTCATAATAACAGGTGTATTCCGAAAGAAGCTCCCGGATCTTTTTTTCTTCCTCCTTCGGCATCCAGCCGCAGAGGAGGAAGGTCCGCTCCGTGCGGAACGTCTTGCCTCCAGCCTTCGTGCGCTCCATCGAGAGCAGCAGGCCGTCGCTCGCAAGCCGCAGGGTATCCATGCCCTTCGCAATCTCCGGCCAGAGGGCCTCCGCATCGGAAAGCTCCTTTTGGATTTCCTTTGTCCGGCTGTCCGCCCCCGCGATCTGCTCTAGTGGCGTCCCCTTCTTTCCGCCAAGCGGAAGTCTGCTTACCCCCAGCGGGCGGAGCGCCTCCAAAACCGCGTCGCGGTCGTTTTTATGATAAATTAGAATGTAGTACCCGCCGGCGATATCCGAACCGGATTCAAAAATTGCAGCGCCGGCCTCTTCCGCCGTCTTCATCAGCGTCTCCCCGGAAACCGTCTTTTTTGCAAACAGGTAGGCGATCTCGCAGCGGGCGGTGGAGGTGATCTCCATGGAGAGGTCGGATTCCTTCCACGGCAACAGGGCTTCTTTTTCCGCCGCGAGGGAAGCGAGCTCGGCTTTCAGAGAGGAGATTCTTTTTTTATTCTCCTCCGCCTGCCCGCAGATTCCGACCGCCGCATCGGTGATCCCCTGCTGGCCATATCGGTCGTAGGCGATCTGCGCTTTCGGCTGAAACATCGCCATACCTTTTTTCTTCATATAGGGATTGAGAAGCTCCATCGCGGAACGAAGCCTTGCGGCCTGCTGTTCCTGATCGTAGAGAACGGTGCTGTCCTGTTTGACGGAGCCGGAGAGCTCCGACAGTTCCTCCACCGTCTCCGGACTTCGGAGCTCGACGCAGCCGCGCCGCATCAGTTCCTTTAGAACCCTCTCTTTGTCTTCGGAGAGGCCGCAGAGCGCGAGCTTCTCCATTTTTACAATCATTTGGCCACAATCCTCTCCGCAATCAGTTTGGCCGCCGCGTCAAGCTTCTGCTTCGCCTGTGTGGAAAGCTGCTCCGCTTCGGCCTTTGCCTTTTCCCTGGCCGCGGCGAGATCCGCTTCCGCTTCCTTTTCTGCGGCGGCGGTCCGTTTGGCCGCTTCGGCCTCGGCTTCCGTTTTTTTCTCCGCCAGAAGCTGTTTGGCCTGTTCCTCCGCCTCCGCTTTCATGCGTTTTGCTTCGGCAAGCGCATCCAGACGGATCCGGTCGGCTTCCGCCTCCGTCTCTTTGATTTCATTTATTACGTCAAGCATCCGTTCACCGCCTTACTGCTGCAGGTCCGGCCGCGTGGAATCGTAGGGGTGTCGGCCTGTACAATGATAATAATGGTTTCTTAATAAATACAGCTGATCGAGCTTCTCCTGCGGAATCGGCTTCACGCCGCCGAGGAGCTTCGCGTTGAGGGAAATCTGCGCCCAGTGCTCAAGCGTCTCCATCGCAAAATAGGCGCTCATCAGGTCCGTGCCGACGGTCAGCGCGCCGTGGTTGGCCAGCAGCACCGCGTCGTGATCCTTGAGCAGCGGAGCGATGGAATCCGGCACTTCCTCGGTGGAGGGCGCCGCATAAGGCGCGACCGGGGCTTCTCCCAGATTGATAAAAGCCTCGATCAGCGCGTTGTCCGCCAGCGGGATTCCGGCGGCCGCATAGGCGGTCGCTGCCGGCGGATGGGAATGCACCACCGCGCCGACATCCGGGCGCTCCGCATAGCAGCGCAGATGCATCTTAAGCTCGCTGGAGGGACGGTATTTGCCGCAGGCCTCAATAATATTCCCTTTTTCGTCCACGACGACCAACATCTCCGGCTCCATCAGCTTCTTGCTGACTCCGGTGGGCGTCGTCAGGAACCTGCCTCCGCCAAGCCTCACGCTGACGTTTCCGTCATTGGAGGCGCCCCAGCCGTTTTCACCCATCATGTGACAGACTTTGCACAGCTGCTTTTTTATTTCGCTGATTTCCATACTAACCTCCATTTGAAACGATACCAACAGAATACCAAAACCGTGTCCGGCCGGCAATGGACAAAGCCGCCCGATTGTCTGAAAAGCGGAGATCTGCACGAATCTGCTCGGAAGCCTCCGCCCGGCAATCTAACACTATCTGATAAGTATATAATATTTTTCATCCTTTGGCAATTGCAGGCAGACAAAAAAGTGTAAAAATTGTGTTAAAATTCCGATCCTACCGATGCAAAAAGCGTTGCCGGAATGCGGTATTTGTGTTATATTCCCCTTGTATTCTCTTTTGAAAGGGGGAATCGTATGGAATTGCCGGAGCGGTGCGCCCTTTGTCCGCGCAGATGCGGCGTCAACCGTAAAAACGGAGAAACCGGCTTTTGCGGCGCTGGAATTTTGCCGAAGGTCTGCCGGGCGGCGCTTCACTATTGGGAAGAACCGTTCCTCAGCGGCGAGGCCGGCTCGGGCACCGTCTTTTTTTCCGGATGCACGCTGCGCTGCGTCTTTTGTCAAAATCGGGAGATCAGCCGCGGAAAGGCCGGCGCGGAAATTTCCGTCGGACGCCTCGCGGAGATTTTCCTCGAGCTTCAGGAAAAAGGCGCGAACAATATCAATCTCGTCACGCCGATGCATGATGCCCCGCAGATCACCGAGGCACTGGATCTTGCGCGGGCGGACGGCCTTTTCCTCCCCGCCGTCTGGAACACCGGCGGATGGGAACTTCCGGAATCCGTCGCTGCGGTACGGGATTACGCGGATATCTGGCTCACGGATTTCAAGTATTTCGACAACGGAATGGCGTGGGATTTTTCCGCGGCGGATAATTATTTTGAGACCGCGGCCGCCGCGCTTGCCCAGATGGTCCGCCAGACCGGGGAGCCGGTCTTTGATGAGCACGGTATGATGAAGCGCGGCGTCGTCGTC
>CAZLMO010000196.1:0-2944 GCA_964560915.1 uncultured Oscillospiraceae bacterium | reverse complement strand
CCGGGCTCGGCAACGGGGCCTCCAACGGCAGCGGCGTCTGCGACGGCACCGGAGACGGTGGAAACCGGAACCCTTCCGGCACCGGGCGCGGAAACCGTGCCTGATTCGGCGAACCGATCCTTATTCGGAATTCCGGGCGGGAAAAATCCTGCCCGGAATTTTTTCTTTTTCAATTATGCTTTCAACTTCCTGTTGACAATTCCGGCCGGATGCATATACTGATAAATGTATCAAATATTTTTGATGTGAGGAATAAAAATGGAAACCGTATATGAGGAACAGGCAAAGATCTTTAAAGCGCTCAGCGATAAGAAGCGCCTGAAAATTCTTGAGCTTCTGCGCGGCGGCGAAAAATGTGCTTGCGTCCTGATCGATCGGATGCATATGGGGCAGCCGGCGCTTTCCTATCAGATGAAAATTCTGGTCGGATCGGGAATCGTAGAGAGTTGGCAGGAGGGCAAGTGGACTCATTACCGGCTCAGCGAAGTCGGAAGCAGCTACGCTGGCACCCTTTTAAAGGAGCTGACCGCCCCGAATACGGTGACGGAAGAAAATATCTGCTGCAAAAAATAAAGGCCATCCGGTGGATGGCTTTTAAACAGAGGAACACATCAAAATTATTTGATATGATTGTCCTTTTATGGAAAGTGAGGCAATTCCCACAATGGAAATATGGAAAGCGGTCTGGGATTTTTTCCAGAACCAAATTCTCGGCATGAAATGGCTGAACGGGCTGATCGGAAGCGGTCTTGCCGCAATTGGGCTTGATCCGGCCGGCCGATGGGTCGGAAGCGTGCAGTTTTTTCTTTATGATGTTATTAAGATCACGGTGCTGTTGTGTCTTCTGATTTTTCTCATCAGCTACATTCAGAGCTACTTTCCGCCGGAGCGCAGCAAAAAAATTCTCGGACGGTTTCACGGCATCTGGGCAAACTGCGTCGCGGCGCTTCTCGGCACGGTGACGCCGTTCTGTTCCTGCTCCTCGATCCCACTGTTTATCGGCTTCACCTCCGCCGGGCTTCCGGTCGGCGTGACGTTTTCGTTCCTGATCTCTTCCCCGATGGTGGATCTCGGCTCGCTGCTCCTGCTGATGAGCATTTTTGGCGCAAAAGTGGCCGTTCTCTACGTTGCCCTCGGCCTTCTCATTGCGGTCGTTGGCGGAACGCTCATCGAGAAACTGCATATGGAAAAATATGTGGAAAGTTTCATTTTAACCGCCGGCCGTATCGACATTGAATCGCCGGATTTGACAAAAAAGGACCGACTGATTTACGCGAAAGAGCAGATGCTCTCCACCTTTAAGAAAGTGTTCCCCTATATTCTGGTCGGCGTGGGGATCGGCGCCGTCATCCACAACTGGATTCCGGAGGAATGGGTCTCTGCCGTGCTCGGCAGCAAAAATCCCTTTGGCGTCGTGCTCGCGGCATTGATCGGCATCCCGATGTACGCCGATATCTTCGGCACCATCCCGATCGCGGAGGCGCTGTTATACAAAGGGGCGCAGCTCGGCACGATCCTGTCTTTCATGATGGCCGTCACGACGCTCTCCCTGCCATCCATGATTATGCTCCGCAAGGCGGTTAAACCAAAGCTGCTGGCACTGTTCATCGTCATATGCGCCGCCGGCATCATCCTCGTGGGCTACTGCTTCAACGTGCTTCAGGTATTTATTCTATAATTAAGGAAAAATAAAGGAGAAATGATTGATGTCAAAAACATGGTATCCGGTCGTTGATTATCTCATCTGCAGGGAATGCGGAACCTGCGTCAGTAAGTGCCCGCACGGTGTCTACGACATTGCGAAGGCTCCGACGCCCGTCGTGAAAAATCCCGAGTTCTGCATCGACCACTGCCACGGCTGCGGCAACCGCTGCCCGGTCGGAGCCATTACCTACGTTGGGGAGGATACCGGCTGGACCCCGCCGAACGGCAAAAAAGAATCCGGCAGAGCCTGCTGCTCCTGCGGGAGCGGCCGTTGACCGGAAAATAATCTGGAAAGGAAGAGTCTTCAATGGCACTGTTTTCTATCGGAAAGAAAAAGGAAGAGACTACGGGATGCTGCTGCGGCAGCTGTGACGCGAAAAGTATGGAAAAAGCCGAGCACGCAAAAACCGAGGGCGCGGGCGTTAAGATTTTGGGCAGCGGCTGCCCAAAATGCAACCAGCTGGAAGCCGCTGCGAAAGCGGCTCTGGAACAGCTCGGCATGGATACGGCGGTTGATCATGTGACCGATTTCTCCGAGATCGCGGCCTATGGGGTGATGTCGACCCCCGCCCTCGTTGTGGACGGAAAAGTGGTCTCCTACGGCAAGGTTCTCACGGCCGAAGAGGTCGTAAAAATCCTTCAGAAAATTCGATAAGATTCTGGAAAGTACCTGACGCTGTGGGTCATTCTGTGCATGGCTGCCGGTGTGCTGATCGGGAAGTATTTCCCCGGCATTCCGGCATTTCTCGGGCGTTTCGAGTACGCATTTTCTCCACACTAAAACGTAGAAAAGCGGGGCGGATTCCAACGAATCCGCCCCGCTTTTTTATGTTGACAGAATAAAAGGTGTGCCCCGGTCAGATGCCGAGGATAGCCGTCGCAATACGAAAATAGATCAGCAGAGACAGCGCGTCCACGATCGTCGTGATGAACGGGCTCGCGCAGACGGCCGGGTCAAGCCCCACCCGTTTTGCGAGCAGAGGAAGCGTGCAGCCCACCAGCTTCGCCACAAAGACGGTCACGGCCAACGTCAGACAAACCGCCAGTGCGACGCCTGCGCCGACCTGATCCAGCAGGATCAACTTTGCAAAATTCACGACAGCCAGCGTAACCCCGCAGAGAACCGCGACTCTCGCTTCGATCCAGATCACCTTGAAAATATCCCCGAACTCCAGCTCATTCAGAGAAAGGCTGCGCACGACGGTGACGGAAGACTGGCTTCCGCTGTTTCCGCCCGTAT
>CAZLMO010000195.1:0-2992 GCA_964560915.1 uncultured Oscillospiraceae bacterium | reverse complement strand
AACCGCCTCGCGATGGCCATCGCTGAGATCGTCCAATACCACGGTCTCGATTCCCTTTTCATTGAGATACCGGTTCGTATGCGAGCCAATAAATCCGGCTCCACCGGTGATCAAAACCTTCATTCGGGATTCCTCCAATATCTGTTCCGCCGCTTCTGCAAGCGAGCTCGTTTTAATCGTTCTGACTCCGTATCTCCGCCCGGCCTCCGCATCGCTGTCGCTGTCCCCAACCATCCAGGATTGAGACTTGTCAACCTCAAAATCACGCTCCGCCTGCAGAAAAAGCCCGATGTCGGGTTTGCGGCAGGAGCAGGTTCCTTTTTCATGCGGACAGGTATAGATACCGGATATTTTTCCGCCGTGCTGCGTAAATGCTGCGCACATGCGTCTGTGAATGTCGGCCAGGGTTTCCATCGTGATCATTCCTCGGGCAACGCCGCGCTGGTTTGTCACAATGAGAGTCAGGTAGCCGGCTTCGTTCAGTTTCTTTACGGCTTCCAGTACGCCGGGCAGGAATTTAAAATCTTCCCAGCGCTTGTAATCATGTTCCGGCGCCTGCCGGTTGATTAGCCCGTCACGATCTAAAAATACGACTTTAACCATTGAAGTACACAATACTGCTTCCATAGGGGGAAACATGAAAGAACATCTGGTGCAATTGCAGAGCATCTCTCACCTTTTGCTGATTTTCGTCCTCCACATAAAGCAACAAAAAACCGCCGCTGCCGGCACCCAGCAGTTTTCCGCCAATCGCACCAGCTGCCAGTGCTTTTTCGTATAACTGATCGATTCCCGCGTTGGAAATCGCGCCGGTCAGGGATCGTTTTTTCTTCCAAGCCCTGTCCAATAAACGGCCAAACTCAATTCCCATATCGTCATTTTTGAAAAGGGCCCGTAATTCCCCGGCCTGATCCCGCATGGCATCCAGTGTCTCCAGCTTTAATGCAGTATCTTTTTTCTGCTGCGCAAGAATTGCGTTCGCGTCCCGGCACATGCCGGTAAAAAAAAGCATCAGATTGTGCTCAAGCTGCCTGATTGCTGGATCCGACAGCCAAATACGCTCCCTTTCAACGCTTTCGTCGTTGTTGAAGCGGATATAATTGATTCCCCCGAAAGCAGCCGCGCTCTGATCCTGCTTTCCAATAGGATTTTTCAGAATGTCGATTTCGATTTGACATGCTCTGCGGAGCAGCTCTTCCGCCGACAACTGAACGCCTTTATATGTATATAAAGCGTTCAAGAGACCCACGGTAAGTGTGCTCGAAGAACCCATGCCCGTGCCGGCCGGAACTTCTCCAATCGTGGTAATCTCAATTCCTTTTTCAATACCAACCATTTTTAGGCACTCGCGGATGATCGCATGCTTGAGTTCATCCACATGTTCCACAATCTCCGTATTTGTATAACTGACCCGGATGCTGTCATCAAACCGTTTATGTACCGTGACATAGATGTATTTGCTGATGGCCATGCTGACGACGGCACCATAGCCGGTTTGATAGTAACTTTGGAGATCGGTTCCGCCACCCGCAAAGCTGATCCTGAGAGGAGTTTTAGAGATGACCATGATTCCATTCGTTCCTCGCCTTCTTTAAATTCTCGGCTGTTCCGATATCAATGAGATAGTCGCGCATTTCATAGCCATACATTTTTCCGATCAGCAAAGGCAAAACGTCTTTCCCAAAATCAATAAAAAAGGTGTCTGAAAGGTACGAAAACAGCGCCCTGTTGGCGATAAAAATACCGGCACTGGCCAAATTACTTTTTGGTTGATTCGGTTTTTCTTCAAATTCAGTAATCATGCCGGTATGATCCAGAGCGGCAATACCGCATTGTTTGGGCTTATTTGCATGGAAAAGCGCCATGGTCAAGATTCCATTGTGGGAGGCATGGAACCGCATCATTTCCCTCAGATTGATATCCGTGAGGTTGTCTGCATAGCAAATCAAAAAATTCTCATCATCCCCGATAAAATCCCGGGTCGCTGCAATCGTGCCGCCGCTTCCCAGCAATTCGGCTTCGTAAAACTCGGTCACGTGAAGCTCGTTGCTGTTGGCGTTGTAGTGTTCGACAAAGGTGTGAACCTGCTCGGCGAGGTAATGGGTGTTTACCAGCACCTCATCGACGGAGTAACGGGAAAGCAATTCCAGCCACCACTGCATGAGCGGCTTTCCGTCAATGTCGATCAGACACTTCGGCGTGGTATCGGTCAGGGGCCTCAGCCGTGTTCCAAAGCCGGCCGCGAGCAAGTACGCTTTCATTTAGCCCCCCTGCCTTTCAGCACCACGGAAACCGTCTTGAAAAGAATCTTGATATCAAGGGCGAGGGAGCAGTGCTCCACATAATAGAGTTGAAGATTTTTAGCTTCTTCGCTTAAAAAAGGGATGCCGCTTCGTCCGTTTACCTGCCAATAGCCGGTGATGCCCGGCTTTACGCTTAGAAGCAGTTCCTTTTTTGCACCGTAATGATCCGCCTCATGGTCAACAACCGGCCGCGGGCCAATCAAGCTCATGTCGCCCTTCAGCACGGATACGAGCTGCGGCAGTTCATCCAGGCTTGTCCTGCGAATAAAACGGCCGACTCGGGTGATCCGCGGATCGTTGTCAAGCTTGCATTCAGCCATATAGGTTTCAAGCTGCTTAGGAGTAAGCCAACGCTTGAGGTTATCCGCGTCAACGACCATGCTGCGAAATTTATACATTTTATATGTATTACCGTTTTTCCCCTGACAGATACGTGCGTGGATCACAGGACCGCCGTCCGTGCATTTAATTGCAATTGCGATGACGAGCATGATCGGAAGCGCAAGTATGAGCCCGCAGATGGACGCGAAAAAATCAAACACTCTTTTTATCGCCGTATAGACTGTTCGCTGTTTTTCGGGCACCCGGATATAGGTTCCACGACATAATACTTCTTCGGTGATTGCAGGCATGCCAATACCTCCATAGCAATCTTTTTTTACTCCGCCGAAGCGACAGTAGGATAAAGT
>CAZLMO010000194.1:0-3003 GCA_964560915.1 uncultured Oscillospiraceae bacterium | reverse complement strand
GGAGATTCCGCTCAAAAGCCATATTCTGATCTGCCTTGCCGGCCCCGCCGTCAATTTCCTTCTGGCGGTTGCCTTTTTTGCGGCAGGGGAGATATGGACGGCATCCGTCAATTGCCTCTTGTTTCTTTTTAACCTGTGCCCAATGCGTTCCACGGACGGGGGCAGCGTCCTTTCCGCGCTGATGGAGGAAAAACCTTTTTCCATTCTCAGCGCGATCGTATCCGTCACGCTGTTTTTTCTGCTGATCTATGCCGCTTTTCAGCTCGAAAACCCGTTTTTGCTCCCCGCGGCGGTTTATCTTCTGCTGGGGGGTCTCTTGAAATAAAGGAGGAAATCGTGTATAATTTTTGAATCATGATTTCCGAGGTGGTTGCATGGCATTGATATCGGAAAATGCTTTCCGGTTGGAAAGGATCTTCCGGATGGTTGAGAAGCCGGCCCGATACACGGGCGGAGAACTCAACAGTATTGTAAAAAAGAAAGAAAATATCAAAGTTCGGTTCGCGTTCTGTTTTCCGGATCTCTACGAGGTCGGCATGAGCCATCTCGGGATGAAGATCCTGTATTCCCTGTTAAACAAAGACGACGAAGTCTGGTGCGAGCGGGCGTTTGCGCCGGATGCCGATATGGAGAAGCAGCTCCGCGAAAACGCCCTGCCGCTCTTTGCGATCGAGAGCCGGGATGGGCTTGCGGAGTTCGATATGATCGGATTCACGCTCCAGTATGAGCTTTGCTATACCGGGGTGCTCAACATGCTCGATCTCGCGGGCATCCCGATCCGCCGCGAGGACCGCAGGGGGCTCAAAAATATTATCGTAGCGGGCGGGCCCTGCGCCTGCAATTCGGAGCCGATGACGGATTTCGTCGACCTCTTCATGCCCGGCGAGGGCGAGGAGGTTTTGCCGGAGATTGTCGCCCTTTATAAAAAAGCGAAGGGCGAAGGCTGGACGAAGGAGCAATACCTTGCAGAGGCGGCGCGGATCCCCGGCGTCTACATTCCGTCGCTCTATGAGGTGGAATACAATGCCGACGGCACGGTTTGCCGCTTTCTTCCGAAAGAGGGCGCGCCGGTGCCCGTCCGGAAGCGCATTATCAAAGATTTGGACAAGGTCTTTTTTCCGGAAAATTTTGTCGTGCCGTTCATTGATATCGTCCACGACCGCAGCATGCTTGAGATCATGCGCGGCTGCATCCGCGGCTGCCGTTTCTGTCAGGCAGGCTTCATCTACCGGCCGGTCCGGGAAAAGCACGCGGATACCCTCTGCCGCAACGCCCGCGACCTCTGCGACAGCACCGGCTATGAGGAGCTTTCGCTGACTTCGCTCAGCACGAGCGACTATTCGGAACTCGAGCCGCTGCTCGACGGGCTTCTCTCATGGACGGAAAAAGAATACGTCAACATTGCCGTGCCTTCGCTGCGCATCGACAATTTCAGCGAGAGCATGCTCGAAAAGATTACGAGGGTGCGTAAGAGCGGCCTCACCTTTGCCGCGGAAGCCGGAACCCAGCGCATGCGCGACGTCATCAATAAGAACGTGACGGAGGAGAATATCCTCGGTACCTGCAAACGCGCCTTTGAGGGGGGCTACACATCCGTCAAGCTCTATTTCATGATCGGCCTGCCGACGGAGACCGACGAGGATGTCTGCGGCATCATCGATACTGCACAGAAGGTGGTCGATCTCTATTACAGCCTGAAAGACCGCCCGAAGGGGAAGGCCGTTCAGGTGACCTGCAGCGTGGCGAGCTTCGTGCCGAAGCCGTTTACGCCCTTTGAATTTGAGCCGCAGGACAGCAGGGAGGAGCTGCAGCGCAAGCAGCAGCTGATGCTGCACTGCCTGCACTCGCACAAGATCTCGCTCGACTGGCACAATGCGGAGACCTCGTTCATCGAGGCGGTTTTCGCAAGGGGCGACCGCCGTCTGGGCAAAGCCGTCGAATGGGCCTGGCGGCACGGCTGCAACCTTGACGGCTGGGACAATCATTTTAAATTTGACGTCTGGATGCAGGCCTTTGCCGAGGCGGGGCTGGACCCGGCCTTTTATGCGAACCGCCGCAGGGCCTTCGACGAGGTGCTGCCGTGGGAGCTGATGGATTACGGCGTGTCGAAGGGTTTCCTGATCCGGGAAAACGAAAAGGCCCGGAACGCCGCAACCACGCCGAACTGCCGCCTCCAATGCGCCGGCTGCGGGGTCACCTCGCTGAAAGGGGGCCCCTGCTTTGAATGATACGCAGAGCTTTACGGATATCCGGCTGTTTTACACGAAAACCGGCAGCGCGAAATATATCTCGCATCTTGACGTGATGCGGGCCTTCCAGCGGGCGCTTAAACGTACCAAAATCAAACTTTGGTATACGGAAGGATTCCACCCGCACCTTTACCTGAATTTCGCTCTGCCGCTCTCCCTCGGCTATGAGAGCCTCTGTGAATGTGTGGATTTTCGTCTGATGGAAGAAATTCCGCACCAGGAGCTTACGGCGAAGATCGGAGCGGCGCTTCCGGTCGGATTCCGGGTGATCTCTGCCGGTCTTCCGGTTATGAAGGTCTCGGAGATCCGTCAGGCGGACTATGAAGTCTCGTTTTCCGTTCCCGAACAGGCGGAAGAAGAGGTGCGCGCGGCTTGGCGGGCCTGCTTCGGCCGACCGGAGATTCCGGTGCTCAAAAAGACGAAACGCGGAGAGCAGATCGTCGACCTGAAACCGGAAGCCGAAGTCTCCGCGCTTTCCTGCGAGGGAGGCCGCTTCCATTTTCAGACGAGGCTGGCATCCGGCTGCAAGGAAAACATCAACCCAACGCTGCTGTTTGAAGCATTTTCCGACTTCTCCGGGATGTCCGCGGACGATATTTCCGTGACGAGGATCGCGGTTTATCACGAAAACGGGGAGATTTTCCGGTAATTCGGTAAAATGATGCTTGCAATTTAAAAAACGATATGATAATATAATAAGGCTGTCGGTATGCCGACAGCTTCCGTCGTATCCCTGCGACGGGAACGGCACATG
>CAZLMO010000193.1:236-3092 GCA_964560915.1 uncultured Oscillospiraceae bacterium | reverse complement strand
TGGGCTCCGACACGCGGGAATGCATGCTCACCGTGATCTCCGTGTCGCCCGGGCCGTTCTCGCGGCCGAGCTTGCCCGGTCTGTCCGCCTCCGCGGACCTCTCCGGGGATATTTTTCTCCTGGCGGCTTCCTCCGGCCAGAGCATCAGCCCGCCGACCGTGACGCCCGCGGTGCCTTCCGAAATACCCGACGTGGTGTCGCCTTCCGCCCTGCCGCTGAACGCCGCCACCCTGCGCAACGACGACCCGAACGACGTCTATACGGACGACCGCTGGAACACAAACGGCGCCCTTTTTGTCCGCTGGCACTCGAAGGTGACCGTGACCGTCCCGGGAGCCGTGGATTACCTGACGGGCGAAACCGGATCCACCTTTTATGACGAATCCCCGCGCTGCTTCAACTATCACTACTCGGATGATCTCCCGGATTCCGTCAAGAGCCGGCTCAGAGCGTTTCTTGAAGAGCAGCTTGCGGAATCCGCCCAGACCGGCGTTTTCCTCGGCGAGCGGATGAGCACGGAGGACCTTCTCGGCGGAATCGACGGCTTTACCGTCAATCCGATCACAGAGGGCTCCGTCTACCTCGAATACGGTTCGCTGCTTGAGGAGATGGCCTCCCAGGAGGGTGGCTCCTTCCTCGTGGATCTCAATGAAAACACCGGCACGATCATCACCGGGAAATACTTCTCCGCCCTAAAGGGCAATCCGGGCGCCGAACTGACCTTCCATCAAAATGGAGCGGACGTGACCTTCCTCGGAAAGAATATTGAAACCGCTTTCGATTACGACATGCCGGATTTCGGCTACTATGCGGGTGCTTTTAACGAAGAGCAGATGCTCGCGGCGGCCGGCACGGGCGGCGAGACTTTCACCTACGCCTTCGCCTATCACGGCGAGCTCCCCGGCACGGCGGCCTTCGCCATCACCACCGACATCGCCGAGGGCAGCAAGGTCAACGTCTACAAGTATGACGCGGCCGAAAATACGTTTACCCTGATCGCATCCGGTCTCACCGTCGCGGAAGGCGGCCTTGTAACCTACCAGAATAACACCATGTCCGAGTACCTGATCACAACTGGGACGATCGCCGGCGCGGAGGCGCAGGATGCGGGCGGCGGCTCCTTGAACGGAGGTTGGTGGCTGATCGGCGTCGGCGCCGCGGCAGCCGCGTCTCTGGCCGTCTGGGCCGTCCGGCGCGGCAAAAAGCAGAAAAACCACACCGTGTGACGCCGGGAATTTGGGTAGCCCGATAAATTGGATTAAGTAAAAAACAAAAAGACAAACCGCACATCCATGCGGTTTGTCTTTTTATATGGATGATTTGGGCCTTTGGAGCCTCTCCATAAAGAATTCTTTTTAGGATTTCTGATTTCAAGCTCGTTTTTCGAGTCCGCTGAGGTCTCTTAATAAAAGATTCGTCCTCCGTAACGCCGAAGATAATTCCCGGGAGCCGCCGGGGCCTCCCGAGAAAGAGCCCCTTTCGCGGTTCCCGATTCCGGAGACCGCCTGCCAAAAGGCCGCTTCCCGTAAAACGATCTTATTCGGCGGGCCGCTCTCCGAGATTATTAAGAATTTCGCGGTACCGTATGGTCGCAAGATCGCTCGGTTCCCCGATTTTGCAGAAGGAGAGCTTCGCCAGCTTCGGAACCACGCGCTCCACGACGATCCGGCCGTCCTTCAGCTTGGATTCCAGCGTATGAAAGGCCTCCAAAAAGCGGGGGTCCTCCTTTGCCCGGTCATAAAAAGACAGGACGTAGACATACAGAAACAGATTATAGTTCCGGAACGGGTACTCCACCTGCATAAAAAGCGTACCGATGCCGTAATGGCAGGGGCCGATCGGCTTCCGGATCGTCCAGTGCTCCAGCAGGAACTCCACGGCGCGGTCGAGGGCCGGCTCTTGATTCAGGGATTCGCTGAAGCGGAACGCATCCAGCGCCACGAGGGTCGGATGCGGATTGGAGAACTCTGTCTCCGGGCCGTGGCCGAAGAAGAATTTGTTGCAGCGCCAGCCGCCGTCCGCGTACTGTGTCTCCAGCAGGTGCCGGAAGGTTTTTTGCAGCCTCTCGTCCTGCGCGTACCCCATGCGGCAGAGCGTGTCGGCGGCGATTGCGGTCTGGCAGGGATAGACGGCTCCCTGCGGATACAGCCTGAAGCGACCGTCCTCCTTCCAGGTGCTGAAGATCAGCGCGGCAGCCTCCTTCATCAGCGGGTCGTCGGGCTCCATGCCCAGCTCCAGCAGGTAGGATACGCTCTCCAAGGCAGAAAACGGCGCCCCTTTGATCAGGCGCCTGTCCGGCGTTGTCCAGAGGTCTCCCCCCTGATCGTACCGATGCGACAGAATCGCGTCCACATCCGGCTCATACTGTTTTTCTACCGCCATGCCGTTCCCCTCCTTACAGGCAATGAAAAGCCGCGGCCGCTCCTCCGGAAAGCGGGCGGCCGGGCATCCGTTTTTTTATTTTTTGTTCGGCTTTCTCTTGATCGCCAGAAGCCGCAGAAAATCCCCGAACAGGGAGGTGTCCTCCGGCTCAAACATCACCCATTTGCCGTCGCGGTACGTCGTGGCGTCGTCGTAGATCCTCTGCACTTCCGGGGAATAGGAGGGCCTCTCCGCCTCGAACTTTTTTCTCTCCTCTTCCCCGAAGATGACCATGAATCCGAACTCGTGCTCCCTCGCATAGAGCGCGCAGAGCGTCTTTCCCCCGCGGCGGTACTTATACTCGTACTTCCATGCCTTTCCGCCGGGGTTCCACTGGCGCTCCATCTCATACAGGCCGTCTATCTTCGCGCAAAGGCCGTTCCAGACGGCAAATCGGCTCTCTCCGATCAGCGACCGCATCTCTTCCTCCGAAGG
>CAZLMO010000193.1:0-226 GCA_964560915.1 uncultured Oscillospiraceae bacterium | reverse complement strand
TGACAGGCTCCCCTCCCCGTATCCTTGTCCATTTTCCTTATTTCCGCCCGGTTTTTTGGCACAGGGCCGCCCCGCCGGATCGTTGGTTCCTGGTTGCTCCGGTCATCACCACTGGCGGACGCCACAGGCGGGCCATAGAATCACGGTATATTGTGGCTATTATACCATAAAAATTGGAAAAAGACGACTGGCTTCTCAGGCTGTTTCTTCGACCGGCGCCTTTGGT
>CAZLMO010000192.1:1486-3142 GCA_964560915.1 uncultured Oscillospiraceae bacterium | reverse complement strand
TCGGTGCACCCCTCGACGTCGAGGCCGCGCTGCACTTCCGCGACACCGCGACGTACACCGACCCGCTGCCGTTGCCGAAGCTCAAAGAACTTCTTGCGCTCTGGCAGGAACGGTACAGGACGCAGACGCACGAATACCCGGATGACACATGCCGGAACATGATCCGGATGTATGAGCGAAGAATCGGACGATTGGAGGCGAACACCGTTGCGGGGGCTGATCCAAAGACTTTGTAACCTGGGCGTGTTCATCGAATACCGGATCGGCGCGTATTCCGGTCAGCGCGTCCGGGTGTGGGGCGAAGATGGGCGTCCTGTTTCCATGCTGCCCGGTACGGCAAGGGTTTACGCGGACCGCCTCGAAGCGAAGGCGTGGGGGTTCCCGGTATGAAGCAGATCTTAGCGGCGATTGCGCGCCGACTATTAGAAACGGGGTGGATACAATGGCGAACAAGGTAAAGGGTTTCCTGCACAGAATCGGTCGGTTCCTCGCTGCTCCTTTCATGGGCTATGTCTGGATGGCCCGCTACAAGACCCTGGTGAAAGACTGCAACCGGCTGATCGAATCCAACAATAACTACGGTCAGCGGTTTACGGAACTGCGCGCCACGTCGGCAAGAACAATCAGCCAGCTTCAATCGAAGTACGACAAGAGAGAAGCCGTTTTAGACGCCCTTCACGGCTACGCGCTCGATCTGGACGCGCAATGCAGCGACGCAATGCAGGCGTTCGATCGGTTGAACCGGTTCTGCGTTGAGCGGCGCACAGCAACCCAAACGGCTATTTATGACGTGAAGGGGATTATCGACAGCCTCCCCTGCGCAAGCCGGATCAGCAGGAAGGATTTTCAGAGGCTTAACGACGCCTTCAACGCCATCCCGACCGAATTCAAGCCGCAAACGATCCGGCCTATGGTCCCCGTTTTCTTTGATCCGCGCCCGCACGACGCGATTGCGCAGGTCTGACCTTCCATGGACACGTACACCATCCCTGCCGTTGCCGCCTATTCGCTCCTTGCCGCCGCTACCCGTAGCAGAAGCAGGCGCGGAACCATGGAGGCATTCGCCAACATGGAAGCAGCGGCCAAGCGCCGGGATACCGTAACGGTCCGCATCGCTCCGACTATGGCGTGGCTTGAATCTGGCTTGCTCATTGGAACGCTTTACCCGGTTCAAGCCCGCCGCTGGCTCTATGAGAACGGATACAAGGAGAGCTAAGCATGGCAGAACTCATGACATACCAACGATACACCTACGATCCGAAGCGCGGCCACCATAATCTGTATGATCCACTCGATCTAGAAGAAATCAAAGAGGTTGACAAGTTTTTCAATTACAGACCGAAAGGGGATCACGAAAAGGAACTCGCGCGCCAACACAGATACTACCTCAAGAACCACGGCAAGATCATTGAGCGCGAACGGTTGCGCAGGGAAGCAAGACGCAAACAAATGGAGGCAGCAAAATGAACCCATGGCATCTTCTATGGATCATCCCGCTATCAGCGTGTGTCGGTTTCATGTTCGCCGCGATCCTGGCGGCAGGCGGCGAGGCAGACAGGGCGAGGGAGAGCGAGGAACGACATGAGCAAGCCGATTGACCGCACGAAGCAGAGCAACTGCGTGTGCAAGAACTGTCGGGCGTGGAGCTGGTTTAAG
>CAZLMO010000192.1:0-1476 GCA_964560915.1 uncultured Oscillospiraceae bacterium | reverse complement strand
AGGGTTTTGACGCTTGACGAGGTAAGGGCGCTGCGACCGGGCGCAAAGGTGCTGGTGGAGTTTGTTTCGGTGGTTCCCTACCGGACGGCGCAGGTTATCGACACGGCTGAGGGCATTGCGGTGAAAGACGTTGCGGGCAACTACATGTGGCCGCGCGAAGATGCAACGGCGAAGAACTACGGCAAGTATTACCGCATCTGGTCCCTCCCTGTCGCGCCGACCGCCGAGGAACTGGCGGCGTGGCCGTGGCCGGAGCTTGCCGCGAACGGGATAAAGGGGGAGGTGGAGGCGTGAGCAAGCCGATTGACCGCACGAAGCAGAGCAACCGCATCTGCAAGAACTGCCGCGCGTGGAGCTGGTTTAAGCGGTGCTACGAACCGCGATCCCCGGAGTACATGGAGGTTCGGAAGCCGTGCAACACTTGCATGCTGTTTGAGTGGTCGGACGATTACCGCAATGACGCAAAGCGAAAGGAGCCTGACGATGGCTGAACTGATTGAGCGGGCGGCGCTGAAAGCGGAATTGGGCGCGGCCTGTCTGCTTGACCTCGACGCCGGAATTCCCATTCCAGGCGGCAAGGACTACACGGTGCGTATGGCTATCGACGCCGCCCCGACCGTCGACGCCGCGCTGGTGGTGCATGCGAGGTGGACGGGAAACGTTGGCGCGAGGTGCTCGGTGTGCGGCGATGTTAACGTTCGGGCGTACATCGGGAAAGCGCCGAAATACTGCCAAGAATGCGGCGCGCGCATGGACGCCGACGCCCCGGATCAGGGAGAGGGGAGCGGGCAATGAGGATCGCGCGCGTGTTCCCGCGCCGCACGACGCTGACGCCGAATGATCCGTTTGCGTTCGTGGACTGCCCGCCACCAATGCTTGCAATGCCGGAGGTTGACGAGGTTCACGTTTCCGTAGTTTTTTCATGGGATATTCCGCGCGCCGAACAACTTGCGGAGGCATGGCGAGCTGTGGGCGTCTCGGTCAAAATCGGAGGCCGCGCATACCGACATCCGGGCGGCGATTTTGTGTCGGGTATGTACCTGAGGCGGGGCGCGGTCATTACCAGCCGGGGATGCGACAATACGTGCTGGTTTTGCGATGCCTGGAAAATCGAGGGGCCGATCCGGGAGTTGCCGATCACCGAGGGATGGAACGTTCTGGACAACAACTTGCTGAGATGTTCTGAGGCCCACATCCACGCGGTGTTCGACATGCTTCACCGCCAGCCGGAGCGCCCGGTTTTTACGGGCGGGCTTGAGGCGAAAATCCTGAAACCATGGCATGTTGACCTACTGCGCGAAGCGAAGGTAAAGCGCCTGTACATGGCATATGACACGCCCGACGATTTGGAGCCGTTGATCGAAGCTGGGAAGATACTGCGCGCTGGAGGGATCACAGAGGCAAGCCATACGGCGGCCTGTTACGTGCTGATCGGGCAACAGGATGATACGTTCGAACTGGCCGAACGGAGGTTGA
>CAZLMO010000191.1:0-3144 GCA_964560915.1 uncultured Oscillospiraceae bacterium | reverse complement strand
GTGAGCCCGTCTGAGGCCGTATAGGTTTTGGTCAGTACGATGGTCGCCTTGACGACCTGGCCGCGGACCGGATCCGGTGCGCCGGTGACGGCACACTCCATGACGGCCGGGTGCTGCATCAGCGCGCTTTCGACCTCAAACGGGCCGATCCGGTAGCCGGAGGCCTTGATGACGTCATCCGTCCGCCCCACATACCAGTAATAGCCCTCTTCATCCTTCCACGCGGTGTCGCCGGTGTGGTAAAGGCCGTCGTGCCAGGCCTCGGCGGTGCGCGTCTCGTCGCGGTAATAGCCTATGAAAAGGCCGGGAATGGTTTTCCCCCGCTCCGCACGGATGCAAATTTCGCCAACCTTGCCGGGGGGAACCTCGTTTCCGCTTTCATCGAAGATGCCCGCGTCGTAAAGCGGAGAAAGCTTGCCCATGGAGCCGATCTTGACCTTGGAATTCACCAGATTCGCGAGGACCAGCGTGGTTTCGGTCTGGCCGAAGCCCTCCATGATGTCGAGCCCGGTCTGTTCCCGGAAACGGTTGAAGACCTCTGGATTCAGTGCCTCGCCCGCCGTCGTCGCGTATTTGAGCGAGCTCAAGTCATAGTGCTCCATGCCGTTTTTGACAAAGAAGCGGTAGATGGTCGGCGGCGCGCAGAACGAAGTGACCCGGTATTTCCGGATCATCTCCATCAGATCCTCCGCGATGAATTTATCCGCGTAATCGTAGACAAACACCGTCGTTCCGCAGAACCATTGGCCATAGAGCTTGCCCCACACGGCCTTGCCCCAGCCGGTCTCCGCCACCGTAAGATGGAGGCCTCCCGTCTCAACATTGTGCCAGTGCTTCGCCGTGATGATGTGGGCGATCGCATAGGTGTAGTCGTGGAGCGCCATCTTCGGGTTTCCGGTTGTGCCGGAGGAGAAATAGAGCAGCATGCCCTCTCCGACTTTGGTATCCTGCCGGGCAAGCCGTTCGGAAGCCGCAGCGACCTCCGCGTCAAAGTCGAGCCAGCCTTCCTTTTTGCCATGAACGAGAAATTTTACCTCGAGGGGCCCGGCTTCCTCTTGCGCGCGGTCGACCCGATCGTCGACGCCGCCCTCCGCGGTCGCGACGATCGCTTTGACGCCGGCCGCCTCGAAGCGGTAGATGTAATCCTTCTCCATCAGAAGGTTCGTCGCCGGCACGGCGATGGCGCCGATCTTGCACAGGCCCATCATGGCGATCCAGAATTGGTAGTGCCGTTTAAGCACGAGCATCACGCGGTCTCCCTTTTCAATACCGTGCTCAAGAAACATGTTGGCCGCCTGATTGCTCAGCAGGCTGATATCCCGAAAAGTAAAGATGCGCTCCTCGCCCCTATCGTTGGTCCAGAGCAGGGCCCTGCGATCCGGCTCCATCTGCGCCAAAGCGTCGACACAGTCGTAGGCAAAATTGAAATTATCTTTATATACCGGTCTGAATGCGTTTAAGACACCGTTTTCGTCATAGGATTCCTCGCAGAACTGCTTATAAAAGTCCTCCGTTTTCATGTTGTTCCTCCTGCATGACCACAGCGATAAAGACACAGTCCTCGCCGCCCGTTGCGATCATTCCGTGCCCGTGGCCGGAATCATAATAGATAGCGTCACCGGGGTTGAGGGCCTCCGTGTGGTCCTCCAGCGCGACTTTCAGTTTTCCGCTGATGATATAATCGAATTCCTGACCTTTGTGGTAGGAAAGCTTGATTTCCTGATTCTGTTCTTCTTCGCGGTAGGGGGCGGTGACGAGGAACGGCTCGGCGATCTTGTCTTTAAAGCAGGCGCCGAGGTGCTCGTACCGGAAGCCCTTCCGGCGGTTGATGGGGAGGCCTTCGCCTTTTCTTACAATGGAATAAAAGCGGAGTTTCGGCTCTTCGCCGGTGATGATGGTCATCACGTCGACGCCGAACTTCTTGGAGCAGTTATACAGAAAGGTAAACGAAAAATCCGTCTCTCCCGCTTCGTTCGCAAGGTATTCTTCCGGGCTGATGCCGATGAGTTTTGCCATATCCTCCGCGGAGATCCCCAAAATCTCCCGGAGGCTTCTAATTCGCTGCGCCACTTCCGGTATGTTGTATTCCATCATGACAATACCTCCTTTATTTTCCGGGCATGACCGGGTTTTGGTAATCCGGCCGGCCCGGGTTATGGCGTGTGTTCGGGCTTAGGAAGTTTTATGGAACGCCGGCGGGATAAAGAACCATATTCTTCTCCCGACGGCGGTATCTTTTGAAAAAAGTCGCATGGGATTTTTTCCGGTGCGTACCGGAAAAACAGGATCATTTCCGGTTGAGAATGGTAATCTGCAGGCCTTTTTCCATGATGTCGAGGCACTTGTCGTTGAGCTTCGGATCCGGGCCGGCCGTGCACGCCGCGTCCACGACGATCTCAGCCTCGGGCTGCGCGGTCTTGAGGAGCACCGCATTCGCCAACACGCAGATATAGGAGACAAGCCCGCAAAGCTCGATCTGGTCGTAGCCTCTTACCATCGCCCACTCGGCGAGGTCGTAGCTGCCGAAGGCGTGTTTGCCGATGGTCATGCAGCCCTCGCAGAGCTTTCCGGTTTCTCCGTAGAGCTTCCAGCCCTCCGTGCCGTTCCGGCAGTGGATGACCGGCAACTTCCTGCCCTCCTGCATCTCAAGATACCCCGGGCCGTGGGTATCCATCGTATAGACGACATCGTCGCCGCTTTCTTTATATTGTTTTACTTTCTCTGCGATCGGCTCATCGAGAAGCTCCGCCCCGGGGAATCCGAGACTGCCGTTTACAAAGTCATTCTGATAATCCACCACGACCAAAAGCCGTTTCATATGCAATCCTCCCGGTTCAATTGGCCATCGCCGCAGGCGGGCCAATGGAATTATGATAGAATAGGCCATCGCCGCAGGCGGGCCGATAAGAGTATGATAGAATAGCCGCATTGCAATTTTTCGGCTATTCCATCATAGAGCGACAGCGTTATGATGGAATTGGCCATCGCCGTAGGCGGGCCGATGGAATTCTGATAGAATAGCCGCCTAACGATTTTCGGCTATTCCATCCATAAAGCGACAGCGTTATGATGGAATTGGCCATCGCCGCAGGCGGGCCAAATAAGATTATGATATAATAGCCGCTTTATGATTTTTCGGCTATT
>CAZLMO010000190.1:0-3252 GCA_964560915.1 uncultured Oscillospiraceae bacterium | reverse complement strand
AAAAACTGGGCATCGGCGCCGGTACGGTGTTATCTGCGGAAGAAGTGCGCAGCGCCGCCGCTGCGGGAGCGTCTTTCATGCTCGCGCCGAACACGGATCCCCTGGTGATCCGCGCAGCATTGGAAGTGGGAGCAGAGCCCATACCGGGCGCCTTTACGCCAACGGAAACGGTCGTGGCCGCACAGGCAGGTGCCTCGTTGATCAAGGTTTTTCCTGCGGGAATGCTGGGCCCTGCTTATATCAAAGCCCTTGCGGCGCCACTCAGTCATGTCCGCTATTTAGCTGTGGGTGGTATCACGGCAGAAAACCAGCAAGCGTATCTGGACGCAGGCGCAGTCGGAACAGGTGTGGCTTCCGGTTTGGTAGACACGGAACTTGCCCGGAAAGGCGCGTTTCGAGAAATCACCGAGCGAGCCATGCAATACAAGCTTTGGGAATAAGAGGAGGACCGGCCGATGGGATACATCGTTACGATAGATTCGGGGACGAGCAACACCAGGATGTACCTGTGGGAGGAGCAGGGCGCATGCCTGCATGTCTATCGGGCAGCCGTTGGCGTCCGAAATACGGCCATGGACGGCCATAATCGCGCGCTTCAGGATGCTGTGCGGGAGGGTTTGAGCAACTTGCTCGCTGCGGGAAGCGTTCCTGCCGATGATGTGAAAATGATCATTGCAGGAGGCATGATCACTTCCAATGTGGGCCTGTATGAACTTCCTCATGTGAAAGCGCCTGCAGGAAAGCAGGACCTGGTAGATGGCATTCGGGCTGTTGTGATCGATACGGTCAGTGCGCACTCGATCCATTTTATCCCCGGTGTAAAAAATGCGGTTGAATCAGTAGGCGAGAACAATTTCGAGGCCATGGACATCATGCGGGGGGAAGAAGTTGAGACGATGGCAGTATTGGAAAAGGTGAGGCCGGGAATACCCAGCTTGCTGATCCTGCCGGGATCCCACACGAAATTTGTCTCTGTTGATTCCTCCGGACAGATCACAGGCTGTCTCACTACGTTGACGGGGGAGCTGTTGTCCTGTATTACCGAGTATTCGATTTTGGCTGACGCAGTCAAGAAATCATATGTACAACCCGATACCTATGATAAAGATATGGTGATCAAAGGATACGAAGCCTCCGGCGCAGTCGGCTTTAGCAGAGCCGCATTTTCCGCAAGGATCCTGAATCAGTTTACCGATAAGAAACCGGCACAGATCGCAAATTTCCTTTTGGGCGCCATTCTGAACCAAGATATAACCGCATTGAAGCACTCTTCCGCTTTGAGGCTTGAGAAAGATCATAGAATAGTCGTGTGCGGAGACTCCGCAACGGGCAAGGCTCTTGGGGACCTTCTGGAGCGGGACGGATCCTTCGGACCGGTCCTAAGGATCGGCGGAGAAGATATTCCGCTTTCCGCTGCGGGTGCTTTTACCCTTGCAAAGGAATATTTGAATAAATAGTATGCTTATATCAAAAAAGTGCGATGCGAAAACCGGGATTATGCGTTTTCGCATCGCACTTCTTTTCACTTATTTCAGGATCTCAAATACGCTCGGGTCGGCGCACTCACGCAGCAGATGATCGGATACGCTGATTTCAGTTAGATGCAATGTGTCTGGAATCCTTACAATTTTAGCCTTTTCTGGGTTGATGCGAACGATGGATTGCAGTGCCGCGATCAGCGCGGTTTTTTCATCCGGCATGATCAGCGGGATATTGCCGGTCGACAGATTGGTACAGGCGATCACGTTGGCGTAGGTGCTTTCCAGATCGATGCTGTCGTACAATTTCTTTGTGATGAAGTCTGCGAAACCTACTCCAATCGCATTTCCATGGGACTCTTGGGACAGTTCGTGGACGATAAGGCGGGTGATCTCAGGTCCTTTGTAGAAGGAACTGCGTCCGTACGTTGTTCGTCCGGTGACACTGGGGTCCATGCCCGCTCCGCTCAAATCTTTTCCCATTTTCCCCACGATCAGAACGTCCAGCTTCCGAAAACGCAAATAAGGCATCAATGACTTGCTCAATTCAAGCAACGTACGTTCCTGATGAATGATCTGCGCTCCGGGCAGCGCCCGAAGCGTATGCGTGTGTTCATGAGCGTTTTCAACGATTGCAAGCCCAAAAGGGACGTGGATGCGCTGCAAGACCAGGGAAGCAGCTTCCGGAAGAAGTTGAGGAAACGTGCCGAGCCCTTCCCTGTGATAGGCAAAGCAGCCGTTGTGTTTTCCCAATCCCACGGTGAGCATTTTTACGAGCCCGCTCTCCAACTCGCCATCAAAATCCGTATGTTTTTTGATACGGTTCACGGAAATCGCCAGATCAGCCTTCAGCACGTGGTCATCGGCATGTACGGGGACTCCTTTCATCGTCTTGCCAATGATGGTAGTATCCATGCCGGACAGGATGCGGGCGCCCATGGATTCCTCTGTGATCCCGAGCCCTTCGAGGATTTTTTGCTGCATTCTTGCATCAGCACTTCCGTGGCTGCCCATGCAAGGGACAATAAAAGGGATCGCGCCCCATGCTTTTAAATGTTGGATCAAATCCCCTACAATGATGTTGATATCAGTGATTCCCCGGCTTCCGACTAAAACAGCAGTCTTGGCTCCTTGAAAGGAAGACTTGTCTATGGCCGGTGAGGATAGTTCAGAATGTAAGGCTTGCCTGATGTTGGCTATTTTCTCATCAGGAAACAACTGGCGAACTTTGTGAAAAGCCGGAAGTTGCATGTTATAGGCTTCAGTTGGAAGGATCGGCATAGTTTTCTCCTTATTTGTGTATATACTATAGTTGTTAACTGTAATTCGTTATTTATGCAATATTCAAGCCAAACATCAATTGTGAAAGTTGGCATGCGTTTTGCATTAATTCCTAGTGAACTTGAATGGAGAGGAGTGGAGGAATTGACGAAGACACTGGCCGCGCCCGGTAAGTATATCCAGGGAAGAGGGCTGATCGAAGACATCTACAAGCACATATCTTTTATCGGGAAACGATTCTTGTTGTTGACAGACGATGTGGTATTTGCATTATTGCATCAACAGTTGGAAAAAGGTATGGCGGACGCCGAGATCAATTTTGAACGCCACGGCGGAGAATCCACCGTGAAGGAAGGCGAACGTGTTGCATTGAGGGCAAAGCAGCTTAAATGTGACGGGATCCTCGGCATCGGCGGCGGCAAGGTGATCGATACAGCAAAAATGGCCGGTCATCTAGCTGATATCGCCATTGTCATCGTTCCCACCATTGCGG
>CAZLMO010000189.1:0-3253 GCA_964560915.1 uncultured Oscillospiraceae bacterium | reverse complement strand
TCATCATCAAACCAGCTTTCCTCGGCGATCGTACCGTCGAGGTAAAGTGTTCGGACGCCGGATTCTTCATCCTTTATCCAGTTCCAGAATTTCTTCATTTGTTGATTTCCTCCGTTTCTTTCGTATTTGCGAACGCGCCAGCGTCCTGAAGCTTGGTCATGGCTCCGTTTATGAGGTACAGATCACCGCCGAGTTCGGGCGGGATGCGGTCGAGATTTTCAAGCTCCCGGATATCGTTGGCGCTCATCCAACCGTTCTGTCGCGCCGTAGCGTAGCCGATCATGCGGGAGGCGTAGTCGCCGCGAAGCAGCCCGTCCACATTAAACTTGATGAACACCTTCGGCTTTTCACTGTCCGAAAGCAGAGCGCGGCACATGGACTGTTCCCAGCGTACCACCCAAGGATCCAGCGTGTATTTTACAAACTCCAGCGACTGCTGCTCGATGTTGGAAAAGCTGCTCTTTTCGAGATCGGCCAGCATATGTGGCGGGATGCGGAAAATGCGAGCAATCTCATCGATCTGAAACTTCCGCGTTTCCAGGAACTGCGCCTGTTCCGGTGAGATGCCGATGGCCTGATACTTCATGCCTTCCTCGAGGACTGCCACCCGGTGGGCATTTGCCGAGCCTTGGTAGGCGGCATTCCAACTCTCCTTGACCTTCTGCGGGTCTTTGATCGTGCCGGGATGCTCCAGCACACCGCCCGGAGCGGCGCCGTTTGCGAAAAACTTCGCACCGTATTCCTCGGTGGCGATGGCAAGGCCGACAGCGTTCTTTGCCATAGCGATCGGCGAGTAACCGACCAACCCATCAAAGCCAAGGCCGGGAATGTGCAGCACATCGGAGGGGTCAAGATAAACCTGACCGTCACCACCCAGCGTGGACACGTCCTCGGTGCTCCGTTGATAGAGGTAATAGAGCCGACCCTTGCTGTCCCGATCGACCGTCATTTTATTTGGCATAAGCGGATAAAGCGCCACGACCTCGCCACGGGCGTTGCGGATGATCTGCGCATAGGCGTTACCCCATAATAAAAGATGACTCATCAGCGTTTCACGGAACGCGAATGAAGTCATCTCAGGGTTCGGCTCGTCATGGAGCAGCTTATATAGCGGGTGGGAGAGGTCTTTCTCCGCGTTTCGGTATGAAACGCTGCCGCCCGTATCGTTGTAGCGATAGACATGGAGCGGAAGCCCGGCTATCGTTTCGGATAATATCCTCACGCAGGAGTATACGGCGGTCATCTGCATGGCGGTCTGTTCATTGACCGGCTTTCCGGCGGTCGTTCCGCCGAAGAAGAAACTGTATCGGCTGCCGCCCATACTGTCCTGAGGCTTATCACGCGCCTTGAAAACTCCTGTGAATAATCCCATTTGCGATCACGCTCCTTAAAAATGGGCATAAGAAAGGCAAAAAGCACCTCCGGAGAGATGCTTTGTTTGTTTGTCATTTTATATATAAATATGACAACTAGTGTTGTACTTTGTTCATCAAATCAGATATAATATAAATATCCGGTGAAGGGGAGAAAATATGAACATATATATTGACGAATCCGGGTCCATCAATAACCATGACGCAGAGAGAGTTCCGTATTTTGTCGTGGCTATGATTCATGTTACAAATAAAGAAAACCTAAAGCGTATATATAGGCGCTTTATTTCTGCTAATTTAGAGCGGCTTCGTGAATTAGATTGTGATCGCGTTGATCAAAAAACAGGTAAAACTGTACGACCAGGCGGGAAAATGTTCGTCAACGGAAAATTCCACGAATTAAAGGGCAATCAGTTTGATCGAGAAATGAAGAAAAAATTCGTGGATTACTTTTCAAAGGGTCCATACTTTGAGATATATTACATACGGATAAAAAACGGACAGCTCAGTGATAAATTTTGCTTGAATACTGCACGAGTATTTAATTACAATATTTGTCTTTCTCTTGGTTATTTTTTTAACAAAGGATTTCTCCCCGATGAACCGTGTAATTTACAACTTGATGAACGCAATGAAAAAACTGAGACCAAATATTTCCTTGCAAATTATTTAAACACTCACTTGACAATGAGTGGTACAGTATCAGGGCCATTTACTGTTCAATACTTTGATTCATCCTGCAACCAATTCATTCAAATTGCAGATGTTTTCGCAAATCTTTATTTCTCTCAACTACAAACTAGTTGCTATAGCGATGAAATGAAGAAATTAGAAAACGCAGGAATGTTAAAATTTATTTTTGATTTCCCCCTATCGGAATATTGACACCAGCCATGGTATATGTTAATATAATGGTACCAACAGTAAGTCCTATACTAGTGCCGTTTTCGAGGTAAGCGTCATGTGTTGGCGTCACTATTAGGCAATTGGTACCATGGCGACTAAAGCAGGCCAGTTCATTTTGAACTGGCCTGCTTTTTATAATACCAATAGGCCGCGTCCGTCATAGACCGAAGCGCTATTGTCGTTTCCGCATCTAATGGCTCTGTCAAGAGCCATTATGGTGGCAACGGCACCATCGATCTTTTCTGTGCTCTTTTCCTTGTCGGCCTTGATGTTTCCTGCAGGATCCGTCCGGATATAGATATTATCCATCATCCAGCGGAGAACCGGGTGCCCGCCATGAGCAAGCTGCTTGTCCAGTGTCAGTCGCATAAGCTCCTTGGTCGGTGGAGACATATCTTTAAAACCCTGACCGAAGGGAACGACGGTGAAGCCAAGGCCCTCAAGGTTCTGTACCATCTGCACAGCGCCCCAGCGGTCAAAGGCGATCTCCCGGATATTGTAGTGGGTTCCGAGTTCTTCGATTAAACTCTCGATGAATCCATAATGAACGACGTTGCCCTCGGTGGTCTGCAGAAATCCCTGCTTCTTCCAGAGGTCATAATTCACATGATCCCGCTTGACGCGGATGTCCACGTTCTCCTCCGGTATCCAAAAGAACGGCAGAATGCTGTATTTATCCTCCTCATCCTCTGGAGGAAATACCAGCACGAATGCCGTAACGTCAGTGGTGGAGGAAAGGTCCAGGCCGCCATAGCAAACACGACCCTCCAGTTCTTTGGGGTCAACCGGGAACGCACAAGCATCCCATTTCTCCATCGGCATCCAGCGCACCGCCTGCTTGACCCACTGATTCAGCCGAAGCTGGCGGAAAGCGTTCTCCTCGGCTGGGTTTTGCCGAGCCGACTCAAACGCCGCCTTGACCTTATCCATGCCGACTGTGATGCCGAGAGAGGGATTTGCCTTCTTCCACACCT
>CAZLMO010000188.1:0-3260 GCA_964560915.1 uncultured Oscillospiraceae bacterium | reverse complement strand
GACATCCAGGTACACCGGACGATTTTACCTACCGCAAACCTGGAATCGACCTACGCACGGATGCAGGCGGATCGCGCGAAGGTAGCGCAACAACTGCGAAGCGAAGGCGAGGAAGAGTATAACAAAGCACTTTCCGCCACCGATTTGCAGGCACGGCAGATTCAGGCCGACGCCGTGACGGAAGCCGGTAAGGTTCGTGCAGAAGCACAAGCCGAATCCATGCGGATTTATGCGGAGAGCTACAGCGCGGATCTCGAATTCTACGGCTTCTGGCGTTCCCTGCAAGCGCTGAAACACTCTCTGAATGAAAACGCTACGCTGGTACTGGATCAAACGCATCCTTTGTGGGCGGATTTACTCAACTATATTACGGCGGCACCGTAAACGCGCCCGTAATCCATAATAAAAGCCTCGTTTCCCAACGTCCGGATAAACCCGGACTGCGGGAAACGAGGCTTTTATTGTCGCTGATGAAGTATTACAGCACTAAGCGATATCCGAACGCGTCCAGTACTTCTCAAGCGGTTTATACAGAAGATAGGCCATAAAGCATGTGATGAGAATCTCCGGCAGCATATAAGAGCCGTTATAGGCCAGCGACCATACCCACGTAGCCCAGCCAAGCGCGTTGGGCCATAAGACTTCCCAGATGATGACGCCGCTCAGCAGATGGCAAATGAAGCGTGCGCTCATCGTAACCGCGATTCCAACGAGGATCGACGTCCGTTTGTTTGTAAACCACCGGTCGAATACTGCGGCAAAGCCCAAAACGGTAAAGGCCAGCACATAATCCAGCAGAATAATCCCGATTGCCGTAAGCGCGTCCGGCGCATACTGCACGTTTCGGATCCCCAGCAGAAGCTGAAGAATACTGTAGGAAAACGCAGTGAGCAAACCCCACTTCGTTCCGTAACGATGTGCGATCAGAATGATTGGAAGCATGCTGCATATGGTTATGCTGCCTCCGAGCGCCCATGGCCCCGTGAACTGAATTAAGCTCAGCACCGTTGCAATGGCAAGCATTATGGCCGTTTCCGTGATCCTTCGAAGTGTTCGGTTCATATGAATCCCTCCAAATAAAAATTCCCGCCGTTGCGGGTATGCAACGCGGAAATCAGAGGTTTACTTTGATTCCTACGCCGGCATTACCCGGATCAGGTTCGAGGGTCCCGGGTGTTAACCCGATCTCAGCCGATTTCTCAGCACCCCTTGCGCTTTTGCGCATAGAAAGCATACCGTATTGCGTATCATCTGTCAAGCAGGTGTTAAATTCTTGAAAAAACGGCGGATATATTGACAGTGAAAGCACGATTGTGGTTTAATATACTACGTTTCAATGTTTAGTGAAACTAAACTTCTGAACGGGAGCTGAGTGGGATGAAAATCGGCGTGAAGCTGAGAGAACTTCGGTTACAGAAGAATTTGACGCAGGAAGAACTCGCAGATCGCTGCGAGCTCAGCAAGGGTTTTATTTCACAGGTTGAGCGAGATTTAACGTCGCCGTCCATTGCGACGCTGATCGATATTCTGGAAAGTCTGGGAACCACGCCCAAAGCGTTTTTTACCGACGACAGCAAAGAGAAAGTTGTGTTTTCTCAAGCCGATATGTTCCGCAAAGAGGATAACGATACCAAGTGCGGGTTAATCACATGGCTGGTTCCGGACGCGCAGAAGAACAGCATGGAGCCGATTTTGCTGGAATTGGAAGTTGGCGGCGAATCTATGGAGATTCCCCCGCACGACGGCGAGGAGTTCGGCTTCGTGCTGGCCGGGCGCGTAAAGCTTTGTATCGGCACGCAGGAGTATATCGTGAAAACGCATTCGAGCTTTTGTATTCATCCGTCGTCTGCGCATTCGCTGCGCAACATCGGCACAAGACCGGCGAAGGTGATTTGGGTAAGCAACCCCCCGAGCTTCTAGTGTATCAAAAAAGGAGATCCGCGACATGGCTGAGAAAGAGCGCCTGATTGACCTGAGGAATATTTCCAAAGTTTACGACAATACGCTGGTTTTACAAAACATCAATCTCTTCATCCGTGAGAACGAGTTTGTTACGTTGCTTGGACCCAGCGGTTGTGGTAAAACGACCACCCTTAGGATCATCGGTGGTTTTGAGCAGCCGAGCGAAGGTATCGTCCTTTTTGAAGGAAAAGATATTACCGGTCTCCCTCCCTATAAGAGAAAAGTCAATACGATATTTCAAAAGTACGCACTGTTCCCGCATCTCAACGTGCAGGATAATATCGCGTTCGGTCAGCGAATTGCCAAGGTGCCGGAGCCTGAGATTCGCAAACGCGTAGAGAAAATGCTGGACCTCGTTGATTTGCGCGGTTACGGGAAAAGGCGCGTGGAACAGCTGTCCGGCGGCCAACAGCAGCGCGTAGCCATCGCGCGCGCATTAATCAACGAACCGCAGGTGCTTTTGCTGGATGAGCCGCTGGGCGCACTGGACCTGAAGCTGCGCAAAGATATGCAGCTGGAGCTCAAGCGAATGCAGCAAACGCTCGGCATCACCTTCCTGTACGTTACGCACGACCAGGAAGAAGCCCTGACCATGAGCGATACCGTTGTCGTTATGAATAACGGGAAAATTCTGCAGATCGGAACGCCCAAAGATGTGTATGACGAGCCGATCAACGCATTCGTTGCGGATTTCATCGGCGAGAGCAACATTCTGCGCGGAACGATGATCGAAGACAAGCTCGTGCAGTTCGCCGGGTTCAATTTCCCTTGCGTGGACAAAGGTTTCGGGCGCAACCAGCCTGTCGACGTCGTAATTCGGCCGGAAGATATCACGATCGATAAAAACATCGAGATCGGCCAGATTCGCGGAACCGTGGAAAGCGCGTTGTTCAAAGGCGTACATTACGAAATGATCATCGATGTCGGAGAGCTGGAGTTCAAGATCCACTCCACCGTTATGCAGGAACCCGGTTCCCAGGTCGGCCTCACGATCATCCCCTACAACATTCATATCATGCTGCCCTCGGCGTTGGATGAAACGCAGGGCAATGAAATAGAAGAAGGAGCCGACGTATAATGCCCAGCGACAGCCTTTCGCTTTGGATGATCGCCGGCATTGCGGTGATCATACTCGGGTTCGCCGCGCTTGTCTTTGTGTTCATCAGGCGTTCCAACGGTATGAAGCGCTCCTTCTTCTCGTCGCCGTATACGCTTTGGATGATCCTGTTCACCATCGTTCCCGTGCTGTTGATTACGTATTATGCGTTTACGGATTCTACCGGTGCATTGACGCTGGA
>CAZLMO010000187.1:2567-3275 GCA_964560915.1 uncultured Oscillospiraceae bacterium | reverse complement strand
CGCGGCGGGGGTTCTTCTCCGCCGGCCCCATGAAAATAAATGCGCGCCGGATCTCCGGAGACGGCAAAAACCGCCTTCTCCGGCCGATCCGTCAGTAATTCAGTTCGTAGAATGTGACCGTGAGATTGACCTCGACGGCTTGGCTCTGATTTCCGGATTCATCTTCTAAATATGTATAAGAGAGATCCGAGATCTGGTTGGGATACTTGCAGTCGTGCAGGGCATTGACGATCGTGCGGGCCTTCTGATAGGTTTCGGTCTTGTAATCCATGACGATCGTGCGGCGCACGATGCCGTCGGTCTCGGCCAGCTCTTTAAAATACAGGGAATAATCCGCGGAATTGCTCTGCAGGATGGCATCCATTTCCTTGATGACATTCTGAATGTTGTCGTAGTCGGGGATCTCCTTAAAATCGGCGGAGGAGCGGATCTCCTCGAGCTCTTTTTCCATCCGTTTCTTTTCGGTCAGCGTGCCGGTCTCGGCGATCATGATGTCCTGCTCGGCGGCGGCGTTGGCCTGATACTCGTCGATTTTTGTGTTGATCGGTTCGAGGATCAGTTTAAAATACCCGACGAACACCAAAAGCAGGATAAAGACGGCCAAAAGCGCTTTTTCACGGTTTGTAAACGCTCGTTTCATCCCTCGGCCTCCTCTTCTGCCTGAAGCGTGATGATCAGCGAAAATTCCAGCTCCGCATCCCACACGTT
>CAZLMO010000187.1:0-2557 GCA_964560915.1 uncultured Oscillospiraceae bacterium | reverse complement strand
CGGCGGCGTTCTCCTCGGTGGTCGAGGCGACGTTGACCGTCACGGTCTGCACGATGGGATCCGAGGCCAGCGTGGAGATCAGATCGGAAATCTGTTTGAGGTTCATCCCGCCCATTGAGACGACCAGGTTGCTCCCGGTCACGGCCGCGGAATGGACCGTGCCGACGGATTTCATCTTCTTTTCGATCAGGCTCAGCACATCCAGGCGGTCGGTGGTAACATATTCATCCTCGCCGAGCCACGACATGGAATACTTGCGGTATTCATTGAGCACGTTGTCATAATCGGCGATCTCGTTATCCATCGCGAGGCGCTGATCGTAAACCAGATTGTATGCGCGCCCCGCCTCATTGAGACGGGCATATTGGTCGATGACGGCAAATTTCGCGACCGCGAACGCGGCGACAAAGATAAGCGCCAGCATCAGCACGAACGTGACGGGGCTGACGGTCTGATCCTCGCGCATGACAAGGTTGACGCTTTGTTTGGTGGGAAATTTGGCCGGTTTAAGCATCACTTTCATAATTTTACCCCCCTCAGGCCTTCAGGCCGATGCCGACTGCCTTGGCAAAAAGCCACTGCTTTCCGTCTCCTGTGGCAAACTCCGGCATCAGCTCCCCGATGTCGTGCATCTCCATGCCGACGGCCTCCGAAAGGGCATCCACCAGCGGCTGGATTGCGGCGCCTCCGCCGCAGAGATAAGCCTTATTTAAAGAAGTGTCGCGGTTGTTGAATTTATAGAAATGGACCGCTTTCATGATCTCGATCGCGGCGCGGTTGTCGACTTCCTTGCAGGCCTCGGTATCCAGAACCCCGTTATAATTGCAGGCGAGGTAGGTCTTCGCCAGATGCTCGCCGATCTGGGCGTTTTCCGCAATGGCGCGAACGATATCCTGCGTGCCGAAGGGGAAGGTTCTCTGGGTAAAAAACCAGCCCTCGTGCATAATCACCATCCGGGTGCTCTTGTAGCCGATATCGATGATGCAGCTCTCGGCCTCCACGGCGCCCGCGCGCTCCTGATAGCCCTGCATCAGCGACGAGTAGGCAAATACCTCGGGCATCGCGGTTTTCAGCCGAAACCCCGCGCGCCGGAGCATGGATTTATATTCCTCGATCGTGGATTTGAGCGCCGCGCAGGCGAAAAGCTGCAGCTCCTTCGGTTCCCCGTTTTCATCCGCGACCACCTGTTTGACCGCGTAATCGTAAAAATAGCGGCCCTTCTCCTCCGTGGTGTAGTCGCGGAACTCAAAGGGAAGGTTGTAGCGGAGCTGATCCTCGGTCATCACGGGGAGCGTGACGTTCTTGGAAAAAGCCAAAACATCCGGCAAAACCACGGCGCAGTTCCCATGCGGGATTTTATTCTGGCGCGCGGTCTCCTTTACAAACTCGGCCATGGCATCCATGGAGGGGATGATGCCGTCCCGGATGATGTTGTCCGGCATCTCGGCATAGGCGGTTTTTCTGACTTTGCCGCCGGCCAGCTGCACCATTTTTAGACTGGATTCGCCAAAATCAATCGCGATGATGTTGTTCGACAAGGCTCTCAACTCCGTTCCTCAAAAAAGACTCAGATACCAATTTAATACGTTTTGTCCGAAGAGGGCGGTCATCCACGCGGCAAAGGCGATGGAAGGCCCCCACGGGATCAGCTTCGCGTCCTCGTTCTTTTCTCTCGCGCGCATCGAAACGACGCCGAAGAGGATGCCCGCAAAGCAGGCGAGGATCAGCAGAAGCAGGTTTCTCTGCCAGCCGAAATAGAGGCCGGTCAGAAAAAGCAGTTTGATGTCGCCGCCGCCCATCGCGTCGCGCTTGAGGATCTTCTCAAGCAGGAGCGAAACCGCAAGCAGGGCCGCCGCGACGGATGCGCCGCCCAAAAGCGACTCCAGCGCCTCATGGAGCGCGTCGCCGGAAATGAGAATAAAGATGACGCGGAAAGCGATACCCGCAATAATAAACCGATCCGGGATGATATATTCCTCCAGATCTGCAAAGGCCGAGGCCATCAGCACCGAGGCCAGCAGCAGGAATTCGAGGGTCTGGAGCGAGATATCATAGCGGAGCAGCAGGGAGACGAACACCAAAGCGGCGACGACCTCCGACCAGAGAAAGCTTTGGGACATCTTCGCGCCGCAGTAGCGGCACCGGCCATTTAAGGCCAGATAGCTGAAAACCGGGACGAGATCCTTCGCCCCGAGCACATGTCCGCACTTGTCGCAGTGGGAGCGCCCCTTGAGAATGGATTCGCCGTGGAGGGCGCGCCATGCCATGCAGGCGAGGAAGCTGCCCATGCACGCGCCGAGAACGGCAGCGAGCAGGCAAAAATAGATCGTGATAAACGGCGTCAGATACAGCATGGGGCCTCCGGTCGATCGGTTTTTTATGGATGCGGGAGAGCCGTCAACCCTACCGGCCCTCCCGCAAATGGGTTGAAGTTTTGCGATCCGCGGTGCATGCTTACCGCGGAAAATAAGTACGGATTTACTCGTGAGTGACAGTCCAGCTGACTTCTTTTCCATTTGCATCGTAAACCGTTGTTTTTTGAGGAAAACGGCTTAAT
>CAZLMO010000186.1:2018-3349 GCA_964560915.1 uncultured Oscillospiraceae bacterium | reverse complement strand
TTCCAAGCCAACATCATCGATCAGGTGGAGTATTTTAAGCGCGTCTATGGCATGTCGGAGGAGGATGCCTTGCAGCTTGTGCAGGCCATTGCGGCGCGTTCTCCTAAATCGGAAAACGCCGATTTCTTTGAAAGCGGCGATGGCGCATGATGACGCCCGAAGAGATCGTCTCCATGAGCGACGAGCTGATCGGGGTTTATGAAAGCCTGGAAGACGATCTGATTAGAAATATTGCGAAACGTTTTTCCGTGCTCGATGAGATCACGCCCGATACCGTTGCAGCCTGGCAAGTGGAAAAGCTTCAGCAGCTCGGCGCACTGAATAAAGAAAACCTCAAAACGATAAAGCGATATTCCGGAAAAGCATCCCGGGAGATCTCGCGTATCCTGCATGACGCCGGATACCAGGCAATTGAGCTTGATGAGCAAATTTACAAAGAGGCTTACTCGGAGGGGCTGCTCGCCGCCATGCCGGTTCCCGCATCGGCGTCCCCCGTCCTGCAGCAGATCATCGGGGGCGCTATTGACAATACCCGCAGCTTTTTTAACCTGATCAACACGACGGCCCTTCAGAGCGCGCAGGATAGCTTTTTGGGCATCGTCAATCAAGCCTATCTGGAGACCTCGCTCGGCGTAACGGATTATAATACGGCGGTCCGCAAAGCGGTCCGCGAACTTGCGGACATGGGTATCACCGGTGTCGATTATATCAGCGCTGCGGGACGGCATACCCGCAATCAGGTTGACGTCGCCGTGCGCAGAGCTATCGTGACCAGCACGGCACAGACAGCGGGCAAAATGCAGATTCAGCGGGCAAAAGAATGGGGCTGCAATCTGGTCGAGGTATCCAGTCACATGGGCGCCCGTCCGTCACATGCCGTTTGGCAGGGGCGCATATATAGCATCGAGGGCAGCACAGCGGAATACCCCAATCTGGTCGCTGTAACCGGGTATGGCACGGTAACCGGTTTATGCGGAGTAAATTGTCATCACACTTTCTACCCGTTTTTTGAGGGTATCAGTGAGCAGCGCTATAAACCCTATGACCTCAAAGAAAATGCCCGGGTATATGAACAGTCTCAGCAGCAGCGGGCTCTGGAACGCAGCGTCCGGGCAGAAAAGCGGCGCGTTTTGGCCGCGGATTCCACCGGAGATACGGCCGGCAAGCATGCCGCCCAGCTTCGTTTGAAAGAAAAGGAGGCCCGGCTTAAGCAGTTCATCCGGGATACCGGGCGGACGCAGCGCACAGCCCGGCAGCAGGTTATGGATTTCGGGCATAGCCAGGCATCTCAGGCGGTATGGACTGCCAGAAAGGCCGCCTCGTTCCAAAGC
>CAZLMO010000186.1:0-2008 GCA_964560915.1 uncultured Oscillospiraceae bacterium | reverse complement strand
GACGACATCCAACGGCATTGTCGTATCCGGAGCATCAAATCATTTTGGCCAAAGGGCAATTCAGCGCGGTATTTCGTTGGCCGATGTCCGGGATGCATTGACTAATCCGCTGGGGATTGGTAATATAAGAATTGCCGATAACATAAGAAGTCAGGAGTTTACCGGCGGGATTGCCCGTGTACAGATCAATCCGGATACGGGGAATCTCATCACAGTCTGGAAAACGAGCGCGAAGCTTCGTAATAAATTGAAAGGGGGCCGGTAAGGTGAAACTGAAATTCAATGACAAACAACTCGAACTTCTAAATCAGATCGGGTTTCCATTTGATGTTCAAAAAGATCTGTCGGATGCTGAATACTTCGAGATCGATCAAAAGGTTTCGGACTATATGATGATGAACGGTTTTGAGAACGATGAACCGAACCAAATCGGCCTCTTATGTGAGAGCATTATGGATATTCTGAGCGAGCTGTAAAGCCGCCTGGCTACATGAGCAGGGCGGTTTTTTTATGCCTCAATAATCTTAGCATCTGCATTTGCAGGTGCTATTTTTATACCGTTTTGGCATGCCGCTGGCCTTAAAGCGGCGTCGACGTGGTGATGGCAGACACCTAAAACGCCTATCGCGAAAGGAGAAACATGAAAACAGAATTTTTGAAGGGGCTCGGGCTCGACCAGTCGGTCATCGATCAGATTATGGCCGAGAACGGCAAGGACATCAATGCGGAAAAAGCGAAAACCGATTCGCTGAAAACGCAGCTCGACGATGTGCAGGTCAAGCTGAAAGCCTTTGACGGCGTGGATGTAAATGACCTCAAGGGGCAAATCACGAAACTTACCGGGGATCTTGTCGCGAAAGATTCGGATTATAAGCAGAAGATGGCAGATATGGAGTTTGCCCGCGCGCTTGAATCCACAGTCTCTGGTGCAAAACCCCGGAATGTCAAAGCCGTCATGGCTCTGCTCGACACGGATAAGCTCAAGGAAAGCAAAAACCAGCAGGCAGATATCGCCGCCGCTCTGGAGGCAGTCCGCAAGGATAACGACTACCTGTTTGAGCCGGCCACCCGTTTTTCCGGTCCGACCCCCGGGCCGCAGAACCCGCCACCCGACAAAAGCAGCACCGCAGCGGCCAACGAAGCCCTGCGAAACTTATTCGGAAAAGGAGAATAAAAAGATATGCCGATGATTTCAAGAGAACAGGCGGAAGCCATTATCCGCCAGCAGGTCGTACAGACCATTTTTCAGGACGCGCCGAAGAGCTCCCTCTTTTTGAGCATGGCGCGCAAGCTTCCCAACATGACCAGCAACCAGACTCGGATCCGTGTGCTGGACTTTCTTCCCACCGCCTACTGGGTGACCGGCGATACCGGATTCAAACAGACCAGCGAACAGGCGTGGGCAAACGTATTCCTCAATGCGGAAGAGCTGGCCGTCATCGTTCCGATTCCCGAGGCAGTTTTTGATGATGCGGAGTTCGACATCTTCGGAGAAGTCACTCCGCGTGTCAACGAGGCTATCGGCATGCGTGTTGACGGCGCGACGATCTTCGGCGTGAACCGCCCCGCCGGCTGGCGTGCGGACATCATCACCACGGCAAGACAGGCGGGAAACAATGTTTCTGACGGCGAGGACCTTTTTGCGAAGCTGTTCGAGACCGACGGCGTTTGGGACAAGATCGAATCCGCCGGATACGCCGTAAACGGCGCCCTCGCAAAGCCCGGCTTCCGCGCGAAGCTCCGCGGCATCCGCAACGAGGTTGGAGCACCCGTCTTCCTCGCAAATATGCAGAACCCCGGGCAGTACACCCTTGACGGGACGCCTATTGTGTTCCCCGAAAATGGCGCGTTTGATCCGACCATTGCCCAGCTCGTCGTCGGCGACTGGTCCAAGGCGGTTTATGCCATTCGTCAGGATATCACCGTGAAAATCCTCGATCAGGGTGTTATCCAGGATCCCACGACCAAGGAGATCGTGTACAACCTGGCACAGCAGGACATGATCGCT
>CAZLMO010000185.1:0-3429 GCA_964560915.1 uncultured Oscillospiraceae bacterium | reverse complement strand
TGGTGAGCCATCGGGGATTCGAACCCCGGGCACCTTGATTAAAAGTCAAGTGCTCTGCCAACTGAGCTAATGGCTCGTCTTTTCTGACAGCTTTATTATTATACCAACACATATCCGCGTTGTCAATATTTTTCTTCCGCAATTTTTACCGGGAAAAACGGCTTTTCCCGGCTCCGGAACGGCCGCTTTGGCCATCCGCGGGGCGGGCTCCGCAGCGGTTTTCCCATCCGCGGAGCCCGCCGCCTATGCGGCATTTTTCAGAACCCAAAGCGCCCCGGAGCATCCCGAAAGATCCAAAACTCCCTGCGCATGCTTTTTCACGCATGTTTCACATCCGGTTTGAACCGAAATTCATTTTCCGACGGAGTAGCCCGCCTCTTTGACGGCCGCTTCCATGGCGGAAAGCTCTGCCGGAGCGGCATATTTCACCGTAACATTTCCGGAGGCGAGGTCCGCCTTGGCTTCCTCCACACCTGGAATGCCCAACAGTGCCTTTTCCACATGTGCCACACAGTGACCGCACATCATGCCTTCCACCTTGATAACCATTTCCATCTCTTTTTCCTCCTTTGGTATCTCCCTATTTACAGGATTCTCATTTTGGGCAGAAACATCCGCCGTTCGTTTTTCCGCCCCAAGGCGCAGCCTCGTCAGGCGCAGGGCGTTGCCGACCACCGTCACGGAGGATAAGCTCATCGCCGCCGCGGCGAACATCGGCGTCAACTGCCATTGGAGCGCCGTATAAAAGACGCCCGCCGCCAGCGGAATGCCCGCGCAGTTATAGAAGAACGCCCAGAACAGGTTTTCTTTGATGTTTCTCATCACTGCGGCGGAAAGCCGGATTGCGCGGACGGCGTCCATCGGGTCGTCATGCATCAGCACGATATCCGCCGAGCTCAAAGCGACATCCGCGCCGGCACCGATCGCGACGCCGAGATCCGCCCTCGCAAGCGCGGGCGCGTCGTTGACGCCGTCCCCGACCATGGCGACTTTTCTGCCGTCGGCCTGCAGCGCGGCGATCTCCTGCTCCTTCTGGTCCGGCAAAACTTCCGCGCGAACCATGCGGATCCCGAGCTGCTCCGCAATATGAGCAGCCGCCGCTTTCCCGTCCCCGGTGAGCATGACGGCCTCTCTCCCCATCGCGCGCAGCGCGGCGACGGCCTCTTTGGAGCTCTCGCGAACCGTATCGGCCGCTGCGATCAGGCCGACGACCCCTTCTTCATTTGCAAGATAAAGCAGGGTGCTTCCCTTCGACGCGGCTTCCGCGGACTGTGCTTCCCAGCCGGAAAGATCCAGCCCGGCCTCTCTGGCGAGCCGCTCGCTGCCGATAAAATAGCCCTTTCCTTCCACCGAGGCGGTGACTCCTTTGCCCGGCTCCGCGGCAAAATCCTCCGCCGCCGGGATAGAGATTCCCTGTTCCTCCGCTCTTTTGAGCACAGCCCTTGCGAGCGGATGCTCGCTTCCGTGCTCGAGCGCCGCCGCAATGCGGAGCACCTCTTTTTCCGAGCCGCTCTCCGCCGCATAGACGGCCGTAACCTCCGGTTTTCCCATCGTCAGGGTTCCGGTTTTGTCAAATACAACCGTATCCACCGACCCCGCGCGCTCCAGCGCCTCGGCGGATTTGACCAGAATCCCATTCTGCGCGCCTTTTCCGGTGCCGGCCATGATTGCGACCGGCGTCGCAAGCCCAAGCGCGCAAGGGCAGGAAATCACGAGCACGGAGATGGCGCAGGTCAGCGCAAACGAAAATTCCGCGCCGGAAAGCATCCACGCGGCAAACGTGACGAGCGAGATACCCATGACGACCGGTACAAAGACCGCCGCCACCTTATCCGCCAAGCGGGCGATCGGCGCTTTGGAGGAGACGGCATCCTCCACGAGCCGAATGATCTTTGCAAAGGAGGTCTCCTCGCCGACCTGCTCCGCCCGGAAGCGGATATAGCCGGTCTGGTTGACCGAAGCGGAGAGCACCCGGTCTCCCGGTCGCTTCTCCGCGGGTATGCTCTCCCCTGTCAGCGCGGATTCATCGACCGTCGTGAAGCCCTCCAGAACCGTGCCGTCCACCGGAATCTTCTGCCCGGGCCGAACCGCGACGACGTCACCCACGGCGACCTCCGCCGCCGGGATCTCCGTCTCTTCGCCGTCCCGGACGACGAAAGCGGTATCCGGCGCAAGCTCGATCAGTTTCGAGACGGCGTCGGAGGTTCTCTCCTTGGAGCGTGCTTCAAGATATTTCCCCACGTCGATCAGCGCCGGAATCATGGCGGCGCCGTCAAAATAAAGCGCCATCGTGACGCGGTGGGCCGTCTCCATATCCCCCGCGCGAACGGAGAACCCGATCAGGATCGTCTCGTAAATTCCATAGAGAAACGAGATCCCGGAGCCGACGGCGATCAGCGAATCCATATTCGGCTCAAGGCGGAAAAGGCTCCCGAAGCCGTTGGTGTAATATGCCCGGTTGAGGATGACTATCACAAGGGTCAGGATAAGCTGTGCCGCGGCGAGCGAAAACGGATGCGCCTCCATTTGCAGAAAACCCGGCTGCGGCAGCCCCAGCATCCCGCCCATGGAGATCCAGAAAAGCGGCGCTAAAAAAACAAGCGACCAGATCATCCGCTTTTTCAGTTTATCCCCGGCGCGGGCCGCCTTCTGTCTCGAAAAAAACGTGCTCTTCGAGGAAGCGCCGTACCCGGAGGCCTCGACCGCCCGGACAATATCCTCCGGAGAACAGACCTTTTCATCGAAAACGGCAGTCATGGAATTGGTCATCAGGCTGACGGAGGCGGATTCCACCCCGTTCACCTTCCCGGCCGCCTTTTCCACATGCGACGCACAGGCCGCGCAGCTCATGCCGGTGATGTCAAATTTTTGCTCCATGGCATTTCGCCTCCTTTCTCTCTGATTTTATTTTAGGTCCGGAGGAAAGTATTGTCAACCGGGATGTTCCTCCCTTAGTTTTGAGCTGGCGGCATAAAATATTCTCTTTTGAACAGTTTCCAGCGGATGATCCCTCCGTGTTTCCCTCCAAAGCCGTAAAGGCCGTATGGAACGCGAAGGGGCGGCATATGTTGGCTGTGACAAGGGGGGGACGGCTGTGGAAGGAAAAACGCTGCGGGACCTCCGGCCCGGAGAGTGCGCGGTCGTTGCCTCGCTCTCCGGAGATGTGCTCTCCCAAAGGCGGCTCGCGGATATGGGAATCACGCCCGGCACTTCCGTCTTCCTGCGAAAGGCAGCCCCCTTCGGGGATCCGATTGAGATCAGCCTGCGGGGATACGAGCTGACGCTGCGGAAATCGGAGGCCGAAAGCATTCTCCTCGGAAAAACGGGAAAGGGAGTGGGGCCTTGGCCTGCCGGATCGCGCTGATCGGAAACCCGAACTGCGGAAAAACGACGCTTTTTAACGAACTCACCGGAAGCAGCCAATCCGTC
>CAZLMO010000184.1:0-3511 GCA_964560915.1 uncultured Oscillospiraceae bacterium | reverse complement strand
CGCATGGAGATCATCCGGGATCTGCGCCTCGGCGAATTCGACGTGCTCTGCGGCATCAACCTGCTGCGCGAGGGGCTGGATATCCCTGAGGTCTCGCTGGTTGCGATCCTCGACGCGGATAAGGAAGGTTTCCTCCGCAGTGCCACTGCCTTAATTCAGACCAGCGGGCGCGCGGCGCGAAACGTGGGCGGCAAGGTCATCATGTACGCCGACACCGTCACGCCGAGCATGGAGCAGGCGATCACCGAGACGGAGCGCCGCCGCAAAATCCAGCAGCAATACAACGAAGAACACGGCATCACACCGCAGACAATCAAAAAGGAAGTCCGCGACATCATCGAGATCTCCTCTCATAAGGACGACGAGGCCGTTGGGAAGAAAAAGCAGACATATAAGGAGATGGAGGCGGAGGTGCAGAAGCTCACCGCTGAGATGCACAACGCCTCCAAGATCCTCGAATTTGAGCACGCCGCCTACCTGCGCGACCGCATCAAGAAGCTCCATGAAGAGATGGAGAAGCGGAGAAGAAAACTATAAAGGAATTTACGAAAACGGAGTAGATTTATGGGAAGCAACGTCATTACGATAAAAGGCGCCCGGGAGCACAATTTAAAGAATATCGACCTCGAACTGCCGCGTGACAAGCTGATTGTCTTTACAGGCCTATCCGGTTCGGGAAAAAGCTCTCTTGCATTCGATACCATCTTTGCCGACGGCCAGCGCCGGTATATCGAGAGCCTCTCCTCCTATGCGAGGATGTTTCTCGGCCAGATGGACAAGCCCGATGTGGACAGCATCGAGGGGCTCTCGCCCGCCATCGCCATCGACCAGAAGAACACGAGCCGGAACCCGCGTTCCACCGTCGGCACGGTCACCGAGATCTACGATTATCTCCGGCTGCTCTACGCGCGCATCGGCATCCCGCACTGCCCGGTCTGCGGCCGTGAAATTCAGCAGCAGACCGTCGATCAGGTGGTCGACCAGGTTATGGCGCTCGCGGTCGGCACGAAAATTCAGGTCATGGCGCCGGTCGTCCGCGGGAAAAAGGGCGAGCACATCAAGGAGCTGGATAATGCCCGGCGGGCCGGATACGTCCGCGCCCGCATTGACGGCAGCATCTACGACCTCAACGAGGACATTTTGCTCGACAAGAACCTCAAGCACAGTATCGACGTCATCGTCGACCGGCTGGTTGTCAAGCCGGAGATCCGTTCCCGCCTGACCGATTCTCTGGAGATCGCCTTTGGGCTTGGGGACGGGCTGGCCGTCGTCGGCGTCGTGGACGGCGACGATATGATGTTTTCGCAGAATTATGCATGCCCGGAGCACGGAGTCTCCGTCGAGGACCTGACGCCGCGTATGTTTTCCTTCAACAGCCCCTTCGGCGCCTGCGAGAAATGCACCGGCCTCGGCGTTTTCATGCGCGTCGACCCGGATCTCATCCTGCCCAACAAGCGCCTTTCCATCCGGGAGGGCGCTATCCATGCATCCGGCTGGTATTACGCCGAGGGCGGCATGGCGGAGATGTATTATAACGCGCTGGCGAAGGAATATCATTTTTCGCTGGACGCGCCGATCGGAGAGCTGCCGAAAGAGGCCATCGATGCGCTGCTGTACGGCTCCAAGGGAAAAAAAATGACCGTCCAGCGCGAGAGCGACGCGATGTACGGCGTCTACCATACGGAATTTGAGGGCATCGCCAACAATCTGGAACGCCGCTTCCGCGAGACGAACAGCGAGTGGATGCGTGAGGAAATCGCCACCCTGATGCGCGCGGTCCCATGCCCGGAGTGTCACGGAGACCGGCTGAAAAAGGTCTCGCTGGCGGTCACGGTCGGCGGCATCAACATCAGCGAGTTCACGAAAATGTCCGTCTCACAGGCGCTCGGTTTCATCGAAAACCTGAGTCTGACGCCCCGGCAGGAGATGATCGCGCACCAGATTTTAAAAGAGATTAAGGCCCGCCTCGGCTTTTTGCAGAGCGTCGGGCTTGAATACCTGACGCTCGCGCGCTCGGCGCAGACGCTCTCCGGCGGCGAGAGCCAGCGGATCCGCCTCGCCACGCAGATCGGCTCCTCGCTGGTGGGCGTTTTGTACATTCTTGACGAGCCGAGTATCGGCCTGCACCAGCGCGACAACGGGAAGCTGATTGCCACCCTGCAGCGCCTGCGCGACCTCGGCAACACCGTGATTGTCGTCGAGCATGACACGGATACGATGCTCGCCGCGGATTATCTCGTGGATATCGGCCCGGGCGCGGGCGTACACGGCGGCGAAATCGTCTGCGCCGGCACGCCGCAGGAGGTCATGGCCTGCGAAACTTCCATCACCGGCCAGTATCTCTCCGGAAAAAAGAAAATCGAAATCCCAGAGATGCGGCGTCAGGGCAGCGGCAAATTTCTCAAAGTCCTCGGCGCGTATGAAAACAATCTCAAGCACATCGACGTCACGTTCCCGCTGGGCGTGATGACGGCGGTGACGGGCGTCTCCGGCTCCGGGAAGAGCTCCCTCGTCAACGAGGTGCTCTTCAAGACGCTGGTGCGCGACCTCAACGGCGCGAAAGGCATTCCCGGCAGGTGCGGCGGCATTCAGGGCATCGAAAACCTCGACAAAGTCATCTGCATCGACCAGTCGCCGATCGGCCGCACGCCGCGCTCCAACCCGGCGACCTACACCGGCCTGTTCACCGACATCCGCGATCTTTTTGCCAGCACCGCCGATTCCAAGGCGCGCGGCTACGGCACCGGCCGGTTCAGCTTCAACATCCGGGGCGGGCGGTGCGAGGCCTGCGAGGGCAACGGCATCATCGAGATCGAAATGAATTTCCTGCCCAACGTCTATGTGCCCTGCGAAGTCTGCAAGGGCAAGCGCTATAACCGCGAGACGCTGGAAGTCAAATATAAAGGAAAAAACATCGCCGACGTGCTGGATATGACGGTGGAGGAGGCCGTGCGGTTCTTTGAGAACCTGCCGAAGCTCCGGCGGAGGCTGGAAGTGCTCTACGACGTCGGCCTCGGCTATGTACGTCTCGGCCAATCCGCGACCACGCTCTCCGGCGGCGAGGCCCAGAGGGTCAAGCTTGCGTCGGAGCTCTCGCGCCGCCCGACCGGAAGGACCATCTACATCCTCGACGAGCCGACCACCGGCCTGCATACCGACGATGTGCGCCAACTGATCGACGTGCTGCAGCGGCTGGTCGATGTGGGCAACACGGTCATCCTGATCGAACACAACCTCGACGTCATCAAGGTCGCGGACTATGTGATCGACCTCGGCCCGGAGGGCGGGGACGAAGGCGGGAACGTGGTTGTCAGCGGAACGCCGGAGGAAATTGCGGCATGCCCGGCCTCCTACACCGGCCAATTCCTCAAAAACATCCTCGAAAAGCGGATTTGACACGAATTTTCCGAATGAGCTGTTAAAATGCGGCAATTTATGCTATAATAACCGCAATAACCGCGGGGCGGTTATTCTGTAGCTGTTTTATCGACCCGCCTACAGCGACGGCCAA
>CAZLMO010000183.1:0-3568 GCA_964560915.1 uncultured Oscillospiraceae bacterium | reverse complement strand
AAAAGAGCGCGCCCGGGGCAGTATGGCAATGGTGGTGGATGCCGAGGTTTGGGCGTGGGTACGGGAATACTTCGGCGCCGGCGAAGCGGAGAGGATGCCGGACAATATGGTCAGCATCGACCTGGCTGATTTGCTGTGAGGATTGGCCATGAAAAACAAGAGAGAGCTGCGGAAAATACCGGTATCACAGGCGGATGGAAAAGCAATCGAAGCGGCGCGGGGCTGCGTTGAAACACCGGTGCAATACATCGCTTACGGGGAATTTATCAAAGCCGAAAAAATGCTTTGCTTAAATTTTTACAATAGAGAATGGTTGCGGACTGGCAACACGGCGCCGGAGTTCCGACTCTTCGCGGATAAAGACGGATATATCACTCAAATGACAGACGGTACGGGAAAATGGAAAACCGGGCAGTTGGAGAGCATTATACATTACTGTTATTATCCGGACTACCGATACAACGGATGGAAAACGAGAGTCATACTCTCAGGACCCGGGACAGAAAAGGCCATTAGGGCTATTGCCGGCAACAAGGGCACGGCGCTTGCAGCCCTGGAAGATTACCAGCGCAATATTGTACAAAGAAGACTGAGTGACCGGCATAAAGTTATCACGGACAGGATAGATAAGCAGATGGAGAGAATCCCTGCGCTGCCGGCAGATTGGGAATCATTTTTAAAAAACGTTGCGATGCCGGAAAGCCGATATATATTTTACAGATATAAAAAGACAAGGAAACCGCTGGCGGGGTTTTGCACATATTGCGAAAGCTATATCAAGACAATGGATGCTAAAAGCAATTCAAAAGGAAAATGCCCGAATTGCGGTGAAGAAATCACATACAAGGCGACGGGGATTTATAAGACAATCAAAGACTTCGGTCAAGCGGCCATCCTGCAGCGGATCAGCCCGGAAGAGTTTACGGTACGATATTTCAAGATGGGGAAAACGTTTGAAGTTGACGAGTTGACCGGAGCGGTTAAGCAAACGATTTGGGATTATGAAAGAGTACGGGAAATTTACGGGCCTAACGGTCTTAAAGATTACGGGTATGAAACGTTCAAAAGCACAGGTAAAACAAGATGGTGCGAGGAAACCTATTTGATTTTAGCGCAAGCATCGGCATCGGTATACGGTTCAACTATCAGAGAAGTTTTAGCGCCTACAGAGTTCAAGTATTGCGCGCTTTACGAATACGCGACAAGATACAAAGGTGCGCCGGTTCATATTCGCGGATACTTAAGGAGATACTCTCAATTTAAAGGGCTTGAATACCTGGTGAAGCTGAAACTATACAATCTTGCAGAGGCATGTTCACGCGGTGAACACTTTCTGCATACGATTAACTTCAATAAGCAGGATATCCGGAGTGTTTTGAATATCGGCAAAGAAAACCTGAAAATACTTGCCGGGATAGATGGCACATATGAAATGTTGGAAAGTCTGCAATTTTTAGAAGAACGCGGCGTGCGTATGAAGCAAGCGGAGTTTAAAGAGTATTTTGATTTTTTCGGGTGCCATTATTTCGGTGAAGCAGTTGGATTGAATAATATGGGCATCACCACCATGCATAAGATAAAGAGATACTTGGAAGAACAGCGGATAAACGGATTCACGGCCGGCCGGGGGAACGGTTTTACAGAGTGGAAGGATTACATCGGATGGTGCAAACGGTTAAAGTACGACATGAAAAACGAGTTTATTTTATACCCGAAAAACCTGAAGGAAGCACACGACCGGCTGTATGAGCGAATAAAGGAATTGGACGATAAAAAGAAGCGCAGAGAGCGGGCCAAACTCAATAAAAGCAGCAAACAACTTTTTGCAGAATTACGGGAGCGTTATTACTACAAAAGCGGCGGATTGATAATCACGGCGCCGGAAGATTTAGAGGATATCAGGGCAGAGGGTCAGGCACTTCATCACTGTGTAGGTGGATACGCAGAGCGGGCAGCCCGGGGAGAGACCGTTATCTTATTTATCCGTAAAGAAAAAGAACCGAAAAAACCTTATTACACAATGGAAGTGAATCAATCGGGCATCATCGTGCAGTGCAGAGGTTACGGAAACGCGGGAAAAACGAAGGAAATCGAGGCGCTTTTGAAAAGATGGCAGAAGAATTACGAGAAGCCGGCTAAAAAGTCGGCATAACAGAAAGGACGATAATCATGGAAAACAGTTTAACGATCAGACAAAAGACAGCAATGGAGCTGCACGCGGAGATTAAAGCAAACGGGGAACTGTCGGCGGAGGCGCTGGTGGCGTTCTGCCGGGGACTCAAACGGATGCGGGATGAAAATCTGTATACGGAGCTCGGGTGCGAGAACTTCGAGGATTATGCGGAGTCGTATTTCGGCATCGGGAAGAGCCAGGCGTATGCGTATGTGTCCGGCTACGAAAAACTCGGAGAGGAAACACTGAAACGGACGGCCTCGCTGGGTATCAGTAAAATCAAACTGCTAGCGCAGCTGAATGAACAGGACCGCGGGGAATTGCTTGAAAGCGGCGACGCCGGGGAAATGACCACCAAGCAGCTGCAGGAGTATGTTAAAAAAGCGGCGGACGCGGAAAAGGAGCTGGCGGTTGTCCGTGGTGAGGTTGAAGAACTCGCCCAGCAGAACGAGGACTGGAAAGAAACGGCGGAAGTGCTGCAAAGCGAGCTGAAGGAGCTGAAAGCCAAGCCGACACCGGTCGCGGTGCAGCAGGCGGACCCGAAAGCCATTAAACAGCAGATTGACGAGGCTGTCGAGAAAGCGCGCAAAAAGGCTGTGGCCGAACAGGATAAGGCAATTATCGAGGCGCGGGAGCAGGCGAAGAAGCAAGGCATTGAGGAAGGTCAAAAGACACTCAAGGCGGAACTGCTGATTGCGGATAAGGCCAAAGCAGACGCCTTAGAGCGGGCGGCGGAGATGGAAAAGAAGCTGAAACTTTCAGCAAATCCGGAAGTGTTGAAGTTCAGCTTTTACTTTGAGGAACTGCAGGGCGCGGCCAATAAGATGCTGGGGATTATCGACGGGCTGAAAGCGTCGGATCCGGAAAGCGCTTCAAAACTGGCGGGAGCGCTGGGGGCGGCGGTGAAGGCGATCGGAGCGAAAATATGATCATTGCGATTGATTTTGATGGAACACTTTGCCGGGACGAGTATCCGCGCATCGGGGCGGAAATCACACCTGTAGTGGACTGGGTGAAAGAGCGGATTAAGGCCGGCGACCGGTTTATTTTATGGACCTGCCGGGTTGGCAAGGAACTGATTGCCGCGCAGGTCTGGTGTGTAAACAGGGGGATATGCTTTGAGGCGGTCAACAAGAACCTGGACGAGCATGTCAATAAGTACGGCGGAGACTGCCGGAAGGTGTTTGCGGATAAATATGTGGATGACCGGAATATGTTTGTGGCGGAGATTAACTGATATGCAAGGCTCGAATTGGTTCATGAAAAAGGCGAATGAATTGGGGTTTCAGGTGGATATTACAGAACCTGAAATGTCGCAAAAATATGCGGCATATAAGAAAGCAAACGGCCTGGCATACGGTGAACCAATGAGCAATGCGCAAAGGTTAGCATTTG
>CAZLMO010000182.1:0-3579 GCA_964560915.1 uncultured Oscillospiraceae bacterium | reverse complement strand
CGGCGCGGGCGTTTTCGAGCGGTCCCTCGTTGATATCGCAGGCGTAGCCCTTCGTACAAATTTTTTTTTCGACCAGGTGGCAGATAAGATAGGCGTGATCCGTGCCGATATCGGCGGCAACCGTGTCTTTTCTCACAAAATGAGCCGCCGCTCTGAGCCTTGCATCCAGTTTATCCATCGTTTTTCGCTCCGTTTTTCCGTTATGAATCAAAGGGACCTGTTGAACATATCATTTGCGCCGGTTACGAAAAAGTGATCATACCGGCCCGCTTCCCGAAAAGCGCCAAATGTCTTATGTTTTAAGCGCATGGCAATCGACAAAGTGGTTGTTAAATTATAAAACTAGCAGCCGTGAAGAAACTCCCCGCGGCTGCGTTTCCTGTTATGCCTTTTTGCTGAAATATTCGTTGAGGTTTTTAACCAGCTCGCCGCATTCGATGCCGTGCACCATGCTGGCCTCCTCGATGGTCTCGCCCCTTGCCGCCGGGCAGTCGAAACAAAACATGCCCATGGCGAAAAAGACCTCCGCCGCGCCTTTATCTTTGGCGATCACGTCGCCGATCAGCATATCCTTTGTCACTTCAAAAGCCATTTTTTTATCCTCCGTTTCCTAAATTCCATTATACCGGTTTTTCGGCATTTTTTCAAGATTATCACTGTAAAATGCCGCTTTCCTTGAGCAGCTTGTATTCAATGGCGTCGACCAGCGCCTGCCACGAGGCGTCGATGATGTCTGTCGAGGCGCCCACCGTCGTCCAGACGGCTTCCCCGTCCGTGCTCTCGATCAGCACCCGGACCATGGCCGCGGCGCCCTTTCCGCTGTCGATAACCCGCACCTTGTAATCGACGAGATTGATCCCCCCGACCTCCGGGTAAAAGACCGAAAGCGCCTTTTTGAGGGCTTTGTCGAGGGCGTGAACCGGGCCGTCGCCCTCCTCCGCCGTGATCTCATAGCGATCTCCGACTTTTATCTTCACGACGGCCGCGGCGGAGCGATCGGTGTCGGGCGCGGGCTGTTCGCCGATCGTCTTAAAGTGGCAGAGCGTGAAGAAGGGCCGGTAGCCGCCGAAATATTTGAGCGCGCGGATCTCCATGCTGGCGGATGCGGATTCGAACTGGAAGCCCTCGTATTCCAGCTGTTTGATATTCTGTGCAAAATCGGCGAGCTTTTCGCTGTCGCGGGCAAGTCCCCCATCGATTTTCGCAAGTTTTTCCGCGAGCGCGCTCCTGCCGGCGACGTCGGAAACCAGAATGTTCCGGTTGTTGCCGACCTCTTCGGGCGGGATGTGCTCGAAGCTGCGGCTGTTTTTCATCACGCCGTCGATGTGCATGCCGCCCTTGTGGCTGAATGCGGACTGCCCGACATAAGGCATCGTGTTGCTGAGCCGGATGTTGCTGATATCGGCGAGATACCGCGCGGTGGCGGTCAGATTCTGCATCTTTTCCTCCGGGATGCAGGCGTAGCCCTTTTTGAGCTGAAGATCGCCGATCAGCGTGGAGAGATTCGCGTTCCCGCAGCGTTCGCCGATCCCGAGGAAGGTGCCCTGCACCTGTACGGCGCCCGCCTCCACCGCGGCAATCGACGCCGCGACCGCGCAGCCGGTGTCGTTGTGGCAGTGAATGCCGAGCGGCACGGCGTTTTTTTCCGATACGCTTTTTGCAATTTCGAAAATCGTTTCCGGGAAGGTGCCGCCGTTGGTGTCGCAGAGAATCAGGCGCTCCGCGCCGGCCTCCTCCGCGGCCCCGAGCGTTGCCAGGGCATAATCGGGGTTATCCAGATAGCCGTCGAAGAAATGCTCCGCGTCGTAGAAGACGTGTTTTCCTCTTTTGACAAAAAAGGCGATCGTATCCCGGATCATGCCGAGATTTTCCTCCGGCGTCGCGTGGAGCACGTCCATCACATGGAGAAGCCAGCTCTTGCCAAAGATACAGACGTATTCCGTCTCCGCCCCGAGCAGAGCGAGGCAGTTTCCGTCCTCTTCGGGCCGGCTGCCGCGCCTTCTGGTGGAGCCGAAAGCCACGACATTCGTCCCAAACTTCTTCCCCCGGATGCTGTGAAAAAACTCCGCGTCGCGCGGGTTACTGCCCGGGTTCCCCGCCTCGACATATGGGATGCCGATCGCGGCGAGCGCTTTTAGGATATTGAGCTTATCCGCGACGGAAAAGCTGACGTTCTCCCCCTGCGCGCCGTCCCGGAGGGTTGTATCGAAAATTTCAAGCGGCCTCATGTGCTTTCCCCTCCCGGCCTTTTAAGGTTTTGATAATAAGTGCATATCTCTTTGAGCACGCCACGCTCGCACTGCTGACGTTTTTCCCTTGCGCGCCGTCCCGGAGGGTCGTACCGAAGATTTCAAGCTGCCTCATGCGCTCTCCCCTCCCGGCCTTTTGAGGTTTTGATAATAGGCGCATATCTCTTTGAGCACGCAGGATTCGCACTGCGGTCTTCTTGCGATGCAGACCGCCCGGCCGTGGAGCACGAGACGGTGGCAAAACATGTTGGATTCCGCGGGGTCGAGCACGGCACGCAGTTCGGTCTCGCATTTGGCGGGATCTTTGGTCGTTGTCAGACCAAGCAGGTTTGTGATGCGGATGCAGTGCGTGTCGCAGACCACCGCGGGCTTTCCGTAGACGTCGCCGGCGACGAGGTTCGCGGTCTTTCTGCCCACGCCCGGCAGTTTGATCAGTTCCTCTATGGTATCCGGCACGATCCCGCCGTATTCGTCGCGCAGGATTCGGCACATCTCTTTGATGTCGTGCGATTTTGTCTTATAAAAGCCGCAGGAGTAGATGATCTCGCCGATATCGGATTCCTCCGCGTCGGCGAGCGCCTCCACGGTCGGGTATTTTCCGAACAGAACCGGCGTAATCAGGTTGACGCGCGCATCCGTGCACTGCGCGGAGAGGCGCGTCGCGATCAGGAGCTCGTGCGGCTTTATGTAATCGAGGGAGCAGACCGCGTCCGGGTACGCTTCTTTAAGCAGCGCGGTCGCTTTCGCGGCCTTCTCGGCGTTTGTCATTTTGTATCCCTTTCCATGCGGTTGATGGCGGAGACCAGGGCGTTGATCGAGGCGGCCATGATGTCTCCGTGGATGCCGATCCCCCAGATCGTCTCGCGGGTGCCGTTGCTGATGCCGACATAGGCCGCCGCCAAAGAGCTGGTGCCCTTTTCATCTTCGAGGGCATGCTCGGAGTAACTGGTCAGATGGAACCGATAGCCGAGATTCTCCTTGAGCGCGTTCGCCACGGCGTTCAGATGCCCGTTCCCGGCCGCGGAGAGCTCCCGCCGCTCGCCGTCCTTTGCGACGACGATGCGGGCGGAGATTCGCTTCTCCGGAAGGTTCGTGAAATCCGCCGCCGTGATATCCAGCGGATCAAAGTAATTGATATATTCTTTCCGAAAAATTTCAAAAACTTCCTCCGGCATCAGTTCCTTGCCGCGTTGGTCGGAGGCGGATTTCACCGTCCTGCCGACGTCGGGCATCATCTTCGGAGGGATGTGGTAGCCGTAATTCTGAGAGATCAGATAGCCGATGCCGCCTTTGCCGCTCTGGCTGTTGATACGGATCACGTTATCCTCAA
>CAZLMO010000181.1:0-3631 GCA_964560915.1 uncultured Oscillospiraceae bacterium | reverse complement strand
ACGACGCCCTACGGCCGCGACCCGCAGACCGCGGGCTGGCCGATCCGCATCTGCGAGATGCTCGCTACGCTGACCGGCACCGCCTACGCCGAGCGCGTCGCCGTCAACAATGTGCCGAACATCCGCCGCGCGAAAGCCGCCATCAAAAAGGCTTTCCAGAATCAGATCAATCACAAGGGTTTTTCCATCGTGGAGGTTCTCTCCACCTGCCCAACCAACTGGGGCATGACGCCGGAGGAGGCCATGAAGTGGGTCGATACCGACATGATTCCATACTTCCCGCTGGGCGTCTATAAAGACATCGACAGGGAGGCGGAGTGAGATGGCCGTTTCTTATAATATGCTGTTCGCCGGCTTCGGCGGGCAGGGCATCCTCTTCACCGGCAAGGCGGTCGCCTATTCCGGCATGATGGAGGGCCGCGAGGTCTCGTGGCTGCCGAGTTACGGCCCGGAGATGCGCGGCGGCACGGCCAACTGCTCGGTCTGCCTCTCCGATGAGCCGATCGGCTCTCCGCTGGTCCTCAATCCGGATTGTCTCGTCGCCATGAATAACCCGTCCTATGACAAATTTATCGGCTCCGTCGTGCCTGGCGGTGTCGCGGTTATCGACAGCACGCTCGTCGATCGCGTCTGTGAGCGCACCGATATCACCGCCGTTTTTCTTCCCGCGACGCAGACGGCGCAGGAGAATGGCCTGCAGGGCCTCGCCAACATCATCCTGCTGGGCGTTTTGCTTAAAAAAACCGGGTTCACCACGCCCGAAAGTCTCGAGACCTGCTTCCGGAAGATCATTCCGGCCAAAAAAGCCGACCTGATCGAAAAAAACATGCAGGCTCTACGGCTCGGCATGGAATTCGCCGGCTGACGACCCCGCTTTACGGGTCGGAGGGCCTGCTCTCACGACTCGGCATGGAGTTCACCGGCTGAATCGTTCGTCTTTGAAAAAAATCGATAAAAAGAAAGGCACCGGAAATACTCCGGTGCCTTTCTTTTTGAGTGATTTTAGTTTGAGGGTTGTTTTGAGGAGGGTGTACACCAAAAAGCTTGCGGCTCTCTTTGGGTACAGGTATATTATAGCACGGGGGGAAGAGACTTTGTTAAGTAACGGTTAACATTCCCCCGGAAATATCGGATATTTTATGAATAATGCGCCTCCTGTTCCGTATGCCGAAAGGATGGCCGCAGTCCATTCCGGGGAGGCTGAAAAGCCATGCCGGCCCTTTCAGCCTGCGTGGGAAAGCAGGATTCCGTGTCCGATTTCTTCTTTTGGGGAATGGGGCGGTGCTTCCGTATTGTGGAAACCGGCCCCCGGAATCGGATTTTGCGCGTCGGAAGAATCTCCATGAATAATTTTTTGAAAGTTTCGAACATACGTTTGCGTTTGCAAAAAAGATGTGCTATACTATTTTTGAAAAACCGGAACCTTTTTTGAAAGGAGCCTTTATCATGACGCAGAAATCCGATGAAATCTATGCCTATATCTCCGAACACCTCAACGAGTTTGGTTATCCGCCGACGGTCCGTGAGATCTGTTCCGAGCTCGGCATCCGTTCCACTTCCACGGTCCACCGCTATCTGCGGGAGCTGCAGGCCGAAGGCCGGATCACAATGGGCGAGAATCAAAACCGGGCCATTACGCTCAACGACACCGCTCCTGCCGGGACGATTCCGGTGCTTGGCCGCGTGGCCGCCGGCTCGCCGATCCTTGCGGAGGAGCAGGTCGAGGAATACATCCCGTGGAACGGCAGCACGGCCGGTCTCTTTGCGCTCCGGGTTCGCGGCGACAGTATGATGAAATGCGGCATCCTAAACGGAGATATCGTGGTCGTGCGCCAGACGCCCGATGCGGTCAATGGCGAAATTGTGGTCGCGCTGATCGGCGACGACGCCACCGTCAAACGCTACTACAAGGAGAACGGGCATTTCCGCCTTCAGCCGGAGAACGACGCCTACGAACCGATCCTTGTTGATGAGGTCACGATCCTCGGAAAAGTTGTCTCGGTCGTAAGGACGTACGAATGAATCCGGGATCTTGCGATTTCCGCCTCCGTATCGGCCTAATGCAGCGGCCCGGAGAAAAGTGCGAGTCAAACGGCAAAGAAGGATATCCTGCGCTGAAAGCGGCGCAATTCGTCTAAAAAACATCGCGCTTGAGAAAGCCGTCCCGCTTGCCCGCGCTTTGGGTATCACGGCAGAGGCTGCTCGGCATAGATGATTTTGGCGGAGGCAGCAGCAATGATTTTTTAATCGGCAAAAACGCTCACCGGACTTTCTGTCCTATAGCGACGGCTCGGCAACCGTGCCGCACGGTTCAAAAAATGATTTTCAACGGGAAAAACGCACCGAATGTTTATCCGATGCGTTTTTTGTTTGCGGGCACGGCTCTTTTCCCCTGATAAGAGCCCTTCCGTTTTTATGCCTTTGAGGAGGCTTCCGCCTTGCTCGCAGTCTGCCCGCTTCCCTGAATAAATTTGTCTGAAGACTGATCCTGCGGGGTGCTCGTATCCTTGCCGCCCCAGTCGGAGAAAATGCCGGTCACAAATCCGGTGCGGGTCTCCTCCGTAAAGGTTTTGCCCTGCGCATAGCTGGTGGCCGCGCTCTCAAAGTTGGTGCGCCAGCCTTCGGAGGCATACCGGTAATAGGAGGCCACCCAGTCCCCGGCTTTCAGATAGGCGGCGAGGCTCTTCCGGAGGGAATCCGGAAGCTGCCTGACCGTTTCATTGTCGGTGCTGCTTCCCGAGGTTGCGGCGCTGTTGGCGGCTCCACTCGCAGTGCTTCCGCTCGTGGCGGCTTTACTCGTGCCGGTGGATCCGCTCGTAGCGGCTTTGCTCGCGGCTGCACTGTTGGCGGCACCTCCGCCCGAAACGGCGGCCCCGCTTGTTGCAGCGGCCTTGCTTGTTGTGGTGGTGGCGGCCTTGCTGGTTCCGGCTGCGCTTCCGGTTCCGGCCGTGCTCGCTCCGCCTGAGGTGGCTTTGCTCGCAGTCGTGCTGGTTCCGGAGGCTGCTGTGCTTCCGCTGGTTGTGCCGGTGCCGCCGGTTGTGCCGGTACCGGTTAGGGTCGCCCAGTCGGTGCCAAATGTTCCGGTCAGATAACCAAGGCCGGCATTATTTGTATAGAGCCATTTCAGAAAATTTTCCGCCTCGGTAACCTGTGCGGCATCTGCATTCGGATTGACCGCAAACCAGGAAAGGACATCCACGGTGATGCAGCGGTTCAGTTCCTCGGCGGTTTTTGGGGTTTCGGAGGTTCCGGTCGTCGTGCTGCCGGAGGTGGTGGATTTTCCGGAGGTCGTGGTGCTTCCGGACGTGGTAGATTTGCCGGAAGTTGCGGCGCTGCCGGAGGCTGCGGTGCTGCCGGAGGCCGCGGCACTGCCGGAGGTGGTGGTCTTTCCTGTACCGGCGACATAGAGAACTTTGAATGGAATCAGCAGCAGCCGGTCGGCGGCGTCGGATTCCGTGCTCAGGTTATCGGCGAAGGAGGTGGTTCCGGCGATAAAAAGCGCCTTTCCGGAAACCAGCTCGTCGTCGGAATAGGTTTTCGTCACGGCGTTGGAGAAATGAAGCTCGGCGGCAGCGGCGGCAGATTCCGCGTAATCCTGAAACGCATCGGTTTCTCCGCTGAGGTCGCCCGC
>CAZLMO010000180.1:0-3651 GCA_964560915.1 uncultured Oscillospiraceae bacterium | reverse complement strand
TGCCTTCGAGGACATCGGCATGCAAAAGGTCTGGTGCGGCTACTATGACGGCAACGAAAAATCCCGACGCGTGCAGGAAAAATGCGGTTTCATCTATCACCATACCGAGGCCGATAAACCCTGTAAACTGATGGGCGATGTGCGCACCGAGCATTTTACCTATATGAGCCGGGAGACCTGGGAGAAAACAAAAGAATAACAGAAAGGAACGTTTTTTTGAAAAACATAAAATCACTGGAGACTGTGGCAAACCGGGAGGTTTGCGACAGGTAATCTTCGCATTCCTCCCAAAAGGAAAACTCATTTACTTTTAGGAGGATCAAAAATATGAACCGCGAAAACAAGCGGAAACAATATGAAAAAGATTATTATAAAACTCACGCCTGCACCGACAGCTTCACCTGCAAGGTCTGTGGGCGGCTTGTCGTCCCTACCGGGGCCGGGAGCGAGCACCGGAACCACTGCCCCAACTGCCTGTCGAGCCTTCATGTGGATGTTGAGCCCGGCGACCGCGCCTGCGACTGCGGCGGCATCATGGATCCCGTGGCCGCCTGGGTACGCAAGGATGGCGAGTGGGCGATCATCCATCGCTGCCGCCGCTGCGGGGCGCTCTCCTCAAACCGCGTGGCGGCGGATGACAACCCCATGAAGCTCATGAGCATCGCTATGAAGCCCTTATGCGATCCTCCTTTCCCGCTGGAACGCATCGAGGAGATGACCGCGCTGATGGGCGGGGACTGCCTCCGGAAGGGGAAAGAATAAACACGGCAAGAAAGGTCGAGAAATCTCACCCTGAAATTTTGTAAAATGGATGCGTCGGGAGGTGAAAAGCGTGAAAGAACAAACCCTGGCCGTACAGCGGATGCAGGACTATATTGCGGCAAATCTCGAGCAGGAGATCACGATGGGGGATCTGTCCCGTATATCCCTCTTTTCCCCGTGGTACTCCTACCGCCTGTTTAAGGCCTGCACCGGGCTGACGCCCGCCGAGTACATCCGCCGTCTGCGGCTGTCAAGATCGGCCATGCGGCTCAAAAACGAGGACTGCCGCGTGATCGACGCGGCGCTCGATCTGGGCTTCGGCAGCGTGGATGGTTACCAGCGGGCATTTTACCGGGAATTCGGCTGCAATCCGGGCGAGTACGCGAAAGCGCCCGTTCCCATCACGCTTTTCATCCCATACGGCGTCAAATTCAGAGAACTCAGAAAGGATGGGATCGACATGGAAAACGTACAGAGCATATTTATTCAGGTGCTCCGCAAACCGGAGCGCAAGGTACTGATCAAGCGCGGTGTGAAAGCGGAGGATTATTTCCTTTACTGCGAGGAGGTCGGCTGCGACATTTGGGGGCTTTTACTCAGTATGAACTCCCTTTGTGGTGAGCCTGTTTCCCTGTGGCTGCCGGAAAAGTATAAAAAGCCCGGGACCTCCACCTATGTGCAGGGCGTGGAAGTGGCCATCGACTACACAGGCCCGGTACCGGATGACTTCGACGTGATCTCTTTGCCCGAAGCCGAGTACCTGATGTTTCAGGGAGAGCCGTTCCGGGAGGAGGACTACTGCGAGGCCATTACCGCGGTCCAGCACGCCATGGATCGCTATGACCCAACGGTCATCGGCTACGAATGGGATAATGAGAATCCGCGGATTCAGCTGGCCCCCCGCGGCGAGCGCGGCTATATTGAACTGCGCGCGGTGAAGCAAAGGGTGTGCCGATGAGCGAGGAACCAAGCGTCTCACAGCCCGGCTGGAGAAAGAGGACCATCCTCTTTCTCGTCAGCCAGTGTATCACCCTCTTCGGCTCCACTCTCGTCCAGATGGCGATTGTCTGGTATGTCACGCTGCAGACTTCAAGCGGCGCGTGGGTCGCCGCCTTCACGGTCTGTTCCTATCTGCCGCAGTTCCTGATCTCTTTTATGGGCGGCGTCTGGGCGGATCGGCACAGCCGAAAGGCCCTTATCATCGGCGCGGATGCGGCCATTGCCGCCGTCACGCTGCTGCTGATGCTGGTTATGCCCCGCATCACGCCCGAACCCGCTCTGCTGAGCGCGATTCTCGCCGTGTCGGTGCTCCGCTCTCTGGGCGCGGGCATCCAAACGCCGGCGGTCAACGCCGTCATCCCGCAGTTGGTGCCGGAGGAGCAGCTTATGCGCTTTAACGGCATCAACGCCACCATGCAGTCCGTTGTCCAATTTGCCGCCCCTGCCGCGGCTGGGGCGATTTTGTCCGTCGGTACGCTGCGCGCGACGCTTTTCGTGGATGTTCTGACGGCTGCCGTGGGGATTGGGCTTCTCTCCTGCGTGCTGATCCCGAAGCCGAACGTGCCGAAGGAAAAGACCTCTGTGTTTGCGGATATGAAGATCGGCATCCGATACGCCTTCTCGCAAAAACTCATTGGCCGGCTTTTAATCGTGTACGGGCTGTTCATCTTTTTGTGCGTCCCTGCGGGCTTTCTTGCCCAGCTTCTGGTCAGCCGCGTCTATGGGGATACCTATTGGTATCTCACTGCGGTGGAGCTCGTTGGGTTTGCCGGCATGACGGTCGGCGGGCTGCTGATGAGTGCCTGGGGCGGTTTTCACAGCCGGGTAACCACGCTGCTGTGGGGGCTCACGGCCTTCGGCGTTCTGGCCGTCGGCATGGGCCTTTCGCAAAGCTTTATGCTGTATCTCGCCCTGATGCTGCTCTACGGGGTGGCGCTGACAACGGTGCAGACGGCGACAACCACCCTCATTCAGGAGAAAACGGACGCGGCCATGCAGGGGCGCGTGTTCGGCCTGATGGGCTCCATGTACGCCGGCTTCCTGCCAATCGGCATGGCGGTGTTCGGCCCGCTGGCGGATAGGATTCCTTTGCAATGGATTATGATTGCCTCCGGCGCGGCGTTGATCGTGGTTGCCGCCGCGGCGCGCTGTGACCGTCATTTTACGGATAAATAGCTATAAAGAGGTGGTATGCGGTGAAGCGCTGCATTGCCCTGACCGGAATCGTTTGAAAAATAAAATTTAAGGAGAATGCAGCATGACGATTCCGGAGATAACAAAAATTTACCCCCGCACGGGAGATCGACAAACCGTTTACTTAAAAAACGTCATCACCGGCCCGAACATTATGGTCGGCGACTATACGATGTACAACGATTTTGTAAATGACCCCACACAGTTTGAAAAGAACAACGTGCTATACCACTACCCCATCAACCACGATCAACTGGTGATCGGGAAGTTCTGTTCCCTCGCCTGCGGCGTAAAATTTCTCTTTAACAGCGCAAATCACACGATGTCGTCTCTGTCCACCTATCCCTTCCCGATTTTCTTTGAGGAATGGGGCTTGGATATAAAGGATGTGGCGGCCGCGTGGGATAACAAGGGCGATATCGTTATCGGCAGCGACGTCTGGATCGGCTACGAGGCGGTGATTCTGGCCGGCGTGACCATCGGCGACGGCGCGATCATCGGAGCCCGCGCTGTGGTGACTAAGGATGTGCCGCCTTACACGATCGTAGGCGGAGTACCCGCCAGGCCCATTCGGAAGCGATTTTCGGAGGAGACCGTCTCCGCCTTGCTGGAGCTGCGCTGGTGGGATTGGCCGAGAGAAAAAATTGCGGGGAATCTCCGCGCCATCCAGTCGGGCCGATTGGAACAACTGGAATA
>CAZLMO010000179.1:1594-3724 GCA_964560915.1 uncultured Oscillospiraceae bacterium | reverse complement strand
GCAAGCTCGCTGACGCCGTTCCCGATAAAAATGTGATCCGGGGAAAGATTCGGCAGGCCCTTCTTCGTCTCGTATGCGCAGACGGCCTGCCGCGCCGCGGGCATGCCCTTGAGGTCGCAGTAGCCGACCGTCTGATCCAAATTTTCCAGCAGAGCGCGGCGGATGCTCTCCGGCATGCCGAAGCCGAAGGTCGGGGGGTTCCCGGTGTTGAGGCGCAGAACCTCAATCCCGGAGGCCATCATTTTGAGCGCCTCCTGATACACAGGCCCCCGGATATCCGAGCGGACGGATGCAATTCTTTCAGAACGCAGGATTTCTTCCATATCGGCACCTCCATGAAGAAAAAATATGAATTTATTATATTGCAGTGCAGGAAATCCTGCAAGAAGATCTGCTAACTTTTTTCTAAAAAGCCAAAATTTATAGATTTTTCAGGCCGAGAGCCTTATAATGATTGCATATTTCGTTCAAAACCACCGTTTTGCGGGGGAAAAGCCGCCTGCCCGACAAAGCGGAAAATTGCCGCGCCGGAAATCCGGATGACATTTTTCAATGAACAGGTTTTCATGCGGCGCGGAGAATCCCCTTTCGCCCCGGCGACGCGATATCCCGGGCCGCCGCTTCAAAATACCGGGGCGGGCCGCGGCGGAGCACCCGCAAAAAGAACCGGATTCCGTATCGGAATCCCCGAAGAAAGGAACTTCTAATGAAAATTGCCGTCGTGACCGGTGCTTCCTCCGGCATCGGGAAAGAATATGTCCGCCTGCTCGCGAAAGAGGGGGCGGTCGATGAAATCTGGGCGCTCGCCCGCCGGGAGGAAAAGCTCGAAGCCCTTGCGGAGGAATTTTCCTTCCCGATCCATGCCGTCCGCACCGACGTCGCAAGCCGGGAATCCATTGCGGAGTATCAAAAGCTGCTGGAGGCGGAGAAACCGGATGTGCGCGTTCTTATCAACAACGCGGGCTACGGGCGTTTCGGCGCATTTGAAGCGATCGGCGCCGAGGACTCCGCCGGCATGATCGAGACGAACTGCTGCGGCCTCGTCCTGATGACGTTCGCTACCCTGCCCTATATGAAGGCCGGTTCCCGGATCCTCAACACCTGCTCCCAATCCGCGTTCCAGCCGGTGCCGTATATGAATATCTATGCCTCGTCGAAGGTATTTGTGCTGAACCACACCCGCGCCCTGCGCCGGGAGCTCGCGCCGAGAGGTATCTCCGTCACCTGCGTCTGCCCCGGCTGGGTAAAAACCGAGTTTCTCGACCTCGCCCACCGGGTCGAGGCGGAGACGATCACAAAATATAACGAGCTGGTCACGCCGGCGCAGGTCGCCCGGCACGCTCTCGCCGACGCGGAAAAGGGCCGGGAGATCTCCTCCTTCCCCGACAGCGCAAAATGGATGCGCTTCGCCTGCAAGCTCCTGCCGCACGGTTTCGTCATGTGGTACTGGATGAAATGGCAGGGCCTCGGAAAATACGCGAAAAACTAAAAAATAAAAGGCCTTCCCGCCGAACACGCGTGGGAGGCCTTTTATTTTTCCGATAATTATACCCACTGCCCCGGGAGGCGCAGTTTTTCCAGATAAGGAAATCCTTTATCGAATTCCTCCAGCTCCTCCTGCGGCAGATCGAAATAGACCGGCGGATCGTAAAACTGCCCATGAACGCCGTCAAGTCCGTTGGGAATCAGTTCTTTTCCCATAAAGGCAGGGAAGTTTTCCCCCTCCGGCGTGGTAATGCCGAAACGGTCGCAGGTGCAGAAACCGTGACGCGGATAATATTCGGGCTCTCCGTAAATGATGACGGCCTTCCAGCCAAGCTGTGCCGCCAGTCCCAGCGTCGTATCCAGCAGCGCTCCGCCGATGCCCATCCGCTGAAACTCCGGATCTACGCAGAGCGGCCCGAACGTCAGCACCTCTGTCTGTCTGTCTCCGTCCTGTACCCGGCCGACCGCATAATAAATTGCACCGACGATCCTTCCGCCGATCTCCGCTATGCGGGTAAGCTCCGGTATATAGGAGGCGTCCTGCCGGAGCTTGTGTACCAGCAGGTGCTCGTCACAGCCCGGAACATGCAGATTCCAGAATGCCTTTTTTGTCACCCACTCTGCGGCATGCCAATCCGTTTCCGT
>CAZLMO010000179.1:0-1494 GCA_964560915.1 uncultured Oscillospiraceae bacterium | reverse complement strand
GCGCCTTTCAGGCCCTCCCGTGCTCGTTCGCATGCTCATGCAAAAAAGTCGTTCCGGTACGCTTGCACCGGAACGGCTTTTTGTCACTGCGCGATGAAGGCCTCTTTGGGGGCGCCGCAGATCGGGCAGACCCAATCCTCCGGCAAATCCTCCCACTTGGTTCCCGGGGCGACCCCGTTTTTCGGGTCTCCGGCTTCCTCGTCATAGACGTACCCGCAATAGGAGCAAACGTATTTCATCTTTGACCCTCCTTTTATTATTTCAGGCTTCCGCCTGAGAAATTCCGGATTCCTTTGCCCGCAGGGAGGCGGCAACCGCATCCGCAAGGTCGAAAAGCCCTGCCAATTGGTCCTCCCTGAGCGAGGATTTCAGCGTCAGCGTCTCCTCTAAGATGGTTACGCCCCTGAGCCCGCCGAGGATCTCCCGCATCAGCTTGCCGGCGGCGGGCGCCCAGCTGCCGTTTTCGAGGAAAGCGACCGTGCGGTTCTGGATGGCATGGGCGGCAAGATCCCGCAGCAGCGCATCCATCGTAACGAAGACGCCCATGTTATACGTCGGCGCGGCAAAGATCAGATGGCTCCATTTGAACGCCGCGGCGATAACCTCGGAGGCCGGCGTCACGGAGACGTCGAACATCACGGTTCGCACGCCCTTCTCGCTGAGCCGGCAGGCAAGGATGTTGGCGGCATTTTCCGTATCCCCATAAATGGAGGCGTAGGCGATCATCACGCCGTTTTCCTCCGGCTCATAGGTGCTCCACTTTCGATATTTTTTGAGATAGGCGGCGAAATTTTTTCTCCAAACCGGGCCATGAAGCGGGCAGACCATGGAGATATCGAGCCCCGCGGCCTTTTTGAGCAGCTGCTGCACCGGGATGCCGTATTTTCCGATGATGTTGGCATAATAGCGGCGGGCCTCGTCGAGGTAATCCCCAAAGAAATCCATCTCGTCGGCGAAGAGCGCGCCGTTCAGCGCGCCGAATGTGCCGAATGCGTCGGCGGAAAACAAAATTTTATCCGCGTGGTCGTAGGTGACCATAACTTCCGGCCAGTGGACCATCGGCGCGGAATAGAAGGTGAGCGCATGCTTCCCGGCGGAGAGGGTTTCGCCCTCTTTTACGACCTGAATCCTGCCGGAATAGTCCTCCTCAAAGAATTGGCCGATCATCATGGCCGATTTTTCGCTGCAGACGACCCTCGTCTCCGGGTGGCGCAGCAGCAGATCCGCAAGCGTCGCGGAATGATCCGGCTCCATATGCTGCACGATTACATAATCCAGCGGGCGCCCGGCCAGCACATGGGCAAGATTCTCAAAAAATACCCTGCCGACGGCCTTATCGACCGTGTCGAACAGGACGGTCTTTTCATCCAGAAGCAGATAGGAATTATAGGAGACGCCCCCCGGCACCGAGTAGACGCCCTCAAACATGGCAAGGCGGCGGTCGTCGGCCCCGATCCATGTCACATCCTCCGTCACCTTTCTGATGCAGTACAT
>CAZLMO010000178.1:3271-3726 GCA_964560915.1 uncultured Oscillospiraceae bacterium | reverse complement strand
TGGTGTCGCTGGGGCAGATGCTGATGGGCCTCGTCGCGGGCGCATTGGGCGAGGTGTTGCCATACCGGTACGTGCCGCTGATCTTCGGCGGCGCCGGACTTGGCATCGTATGGTTCTTCATCATCCGCAACCGGCGGTATATTAAACCGCTGTATGAGGCGGAGCATTAAATCAATTATGGGAGGAATTACCCATGATCAACAGGAGAAGGTCTTAGTTTAAGCGATCAATGGAGCAAAAAAATTCCGGAGAACGTTTTTTCCGGAGGTGTATTTTTTGCACCCTGAAAAAGATTTTTATCACAGGGAAAGGAGAAGACAATGGAAAACACAATGGTCTCGCCGCAAGCCGGCGAATGGACGCTCCGCAGGACAGAGGGTTCGCGGAATTATGGAGATATAGAAACGACGGTCGCCTTGCCGCACTTTTGCGGACAGACGGCGAAACAGGCATAC
>CAZLMO010000178.1:2314-3261 GCA_964560915.1 uncultured Oscillospiraceae bacterium | reverse complement strand
GCTTTATTCGCTACAAAAAGATGTTCGGCGAATATATGGTCTATGTCAATGACAAGCCTGTGCTTTTGGTGTGCGACAACACGGTATTTATAAAGAAGCACGAAAGCATTGCTGACATGATGCAGGATGCCCAGTTGGGCTTTCCCTATAACGGCGCGAAGGAGCATTACATTTTAAACATCGATGACAGCGAGTTCAGCAAGGAGATTGCGGCTGAGCTCGAAAAGTTCACCCCTCTACCGAAAAAAAGAAAGGAAAAATCGAAATGAATCGAGATACAAAGGTGACAGCCTATCGAAGGCTTGGCTGGCTGATGGTCATCCCGATACGGCTGGCGGCGGGCATCGCTTGCCTGCCGATGCTGCTGACAGGCAGTACAATACTGGCGATACTCTACGTTTTAGCGTTGGGCTGCTGCGCAGAACTGTTCTGCCTGCGGTGCAGGGGCTTTCGCACTATGTATGCAGTGACAGCGGCGCTCGGCCTGACCCTGAGCATTATGGCCCTGCCGGACAGCACGGTATACCTGATTGCGCAGGCGGCGGTGGAAGTTGCGTTCATCCCGGCGCTGTACCTGTCGAAGCGGGTGAAGGATACATTCTTCGACTGTTCACGGGAAGGCGCATATGCCGTGGACGGGTGGAAAGGCCGGGAACGTGAATTCAACAGTTACGACGTATATATGACGACGTACCGCTCAACGAAGTAACGGGTTGCGCACGGTACAGAATAACCACGGAAACTCACCGCACCGCATCGGCGCACATCCGGAAAGGTGCCAGTGTGTACAGTGAGGCATATCGATTGGGCAAAGGCGGGTGCTGTTCTGATTGGCTGTATGTTGGCCGACCAGAACAGGGCCCGTTTTCTTTTGCAATTCTCTGTTTGGAAAAACCGAAGTCAGGTGATATAATACAGTCCAAATAAAAAAAGATATTTGTTTTGGA
>CAZLMO010000178.1:1926-2269 GCA_964560915.1 uncultured Oscillospiraceae bacterium | reverse complement strand
TTGCTTCGACGATCAAAGATGCCAAAGTGGGAGCAATGTACTCCGAGGGACAAACGTTTTTCTTCTGATATGTTTGTCAGTTTACGTAACAGATGAAGGCAGGCTACTGCCGTTTAACTGAAAGATGAAAGCATCCTGAGCGATCAGGAGGAGGCGCCATGAACTGTCCGGCATGCGGATACGAATCCAATGGAAGCGAGCACACTTGCCCGGGTTGCGGCGGTGTGTTGCCTCGCGCGCCAAGACTGCGCCTCGGAATCAATGCCGATACGCCGCCGGCTGATATACCGCCTCAGGAGGAAGCAGGCCAGAGTAAAACGCTCGCGCCTATCAGCGGAAGGTC
>CAZLMO010000178.1:0-1916 GCA_964560915.1 uncultured Oscillospiraceae bacterium | reverse complement strand
GCAAATGGAGAAATCGGAGCAGGAACTGTAAAGAAGCATACCACGCTCGACGGTATTGTAAAAGACTCGGACAACGCGGCTGTCAGAGAAGCAGCAGAAGAAGCCAAAAAGAGGCAAGACGAGGCCAAAGCCGCGAGCGAAGCAGTCGAAAGGGCGCTCAGGGAAGTCGCATTGAAGGAAGCCGCCGCCAAAGAAACGCTCGCCAAAGAGAAAGCTGTCCGGGAGGATGCCATCAAGGTCATCAAGGAAGCGGCGCTGAAGGATGCGGAGGCCCGAAAAGCCGAGGACAAGGAGAAGTCCGCCGCAGCGAATATTCAAAGCGCCGTTGATGACTTCGACAGGATGATGAAGGAAGCCGCGCAGCGAACCGCATCCAAGAGTGCCTATCTTGAAAGGGCCGAAGCGAATAAAGCATTGGTGCGGGCCAACGCTGCCAAAGAAGCCGTTGAAAAGGCGGCGGCCGAAGTGGCCAGTGCGGCAGCGGAAGCAAAGAAGGCTGCGGCAGACGTCAAACAAAAAACTGCGGAAGAAGCGGCTGCAAAGCGCGCGGTGGAGCAGGCACTTGCGCAGCTGTCCGCCGCGGAAGCAGCTGCAAGAAAAGCAGCTGCGGGTGAAGCTGAGGCTGCCCAGACCAGTGAAGTCTCGGACAGGAGAGCCACAGCCGAGAGAACCGCAGCGCAAAGAAGCATTGAGGAAGCTGCCACCCAAAGAAGAGCGGAGGAAGCCGCAGCAAGAAAAACCGCGGAATGGTCTGCCGGGGAGGCCGCTAAAAAGCAGGCTGGGTTGGCGGTTGCTCAATCGACGGCAGAAGATGCCGCCGCAATTAAACGCAATACGAAAGAGAACGAGACAAAGCCTCGTACTGAGACGGACGATTCAGAACCAAAAACTGCCCGTCCGCCGTTCCGATATAAAATTAACGAGGGAAACTTTCCTTCCGTATCCATCATGCTGGACGAGGCGCAGAGCATCTTTACGCAATCTCAGGTCATGGTATGGATGAGCGCCGGCATGACCATGAAAACGAACGGAAATAGCGGCGAGCTGCCCCTTACATCGTACACGTCGGCCAGCGGATGGCGCGAGATATGCATCGCCAGCCGGTTTCCGGGGGAGATATGGTGCGTTGACATGGCCGCCGGTTCGGTCATCGTGCAGAAAAACGCATTCCTCGCGGCACAGGATTCGGTGCGCCTGTCCGAACACGTTACCATGCAAATGGGCGGGGATCAGACCAAAACCAGCTTCGTCTTTCAAAAGCTGTCCGGAGAAGGGATTGCGCTCATTGCGATCGGCGGCAGCCTGATTGAACGCGTACTGCGCCCAAACGAAACAATCAAAGCACACATTGCCAACATCGCGGCGCTGGAGGAGCGCGTATCGTTCCAGACGGAGATCATCCCGGACATGAAAAAAATCATGGCCGGTGGAGAAGGACGGCTTCTGTGCACGCTTGCCGGCCCGGGAAGGGTATGGCTGCAGACACTGCCGACGCATGGATCAGTTTAGTGCCTTGGGAAACAGATGACGACGAAAGCTGTGGGACAAAAGGTCACAGCTTTTTTGTTGCTCTCTGAAGGCGCAGCGCTCTGCTGTCAGGGGTAAAAAAACTCCCCGGCAGGGGAGCTTCCCGAGGGAAAGATGCTGAAACAGCAAATATGAGAGGCTGAAAAATGGATTGTCTTTACGGGATCAGCGTTTTAAGCAATTCGGCAAGCCGCTCGACTTTTTTGGGGAGCAGACGGTAGAGGATGCGCGTTCCCTGCTTTTCGAGCCCGATAAAACCGACACTGGCAAGCTCGCTCATATGGTGCGAGATGGTGGCGGCGGAAAGCCCGGTCAGCGATACCACGTCCTGCGCGTAGAGCGGCGCGTCCTTAAGGGCAGAGAGGATCTGTACCCGCGTCTTGTCGGCC
>CAZLMO010000177.1:0-3729 GCA_964560915.1 uncultured Oscillospiraceae bacterium | reverse complement strand
ATGGAGGTCATCATGGCCGCCACATAGGTCAGCGCCGCCGCCCGGAGCACGTTTCTCGCCCCGACCAGTTCCTCGCCGTAAAGAATATCGTTTTCTTCGAGAATTTTGAGCGCGCGGCGGGAGGCGTTATATTCCACCGGCAGCGTGACCACCTGAAAAAGAGTAATCATGGCAAAGAGCAAAATGCCCGCGGAGATCAGGGGCTCGAAGGAGAGCAGCAGGCCGAGCAGGATCAGCGGCATGTAAAGAAAGGAACTGATCTGCGTGACCGGGACGATGACCTCACGCACTTTAATCGGAAAATAGCCGACGGCATGTTGGATGGCATGGCCGGCCTCATGCGCCGCAACGCCGATGGCCGCGACGGAGGTGCTGTCGTAAACACTTTCGGAAAGACAGAGTTCCCTGCTTTTCGGGTCGTAGTGGTCGGTCAGGTTGCCGCGCACCCGGCTGATACCGACGTCGCTCACGTCGTTCTGCCTGAGGATCAGCCCCGCGGCGTCCGCGCCGGTATAGCCCCGGCTCGACATCACGCTGCTGTACTTTTTAAAATTATGATTCACCTGATAGGATGCCCATAATCCGAGCAGCAGGGCCGGGACGATCAGAATCAGATAATAGAAATCAAAGCCATAGTAATAATAGCCGAAACCCGGCATAATTCTTCCTCCTTATCCAAGGTGTACGCCTTTTTCGGGATGGCGGCCGCGCATGAAATCGGTGCCGCTCATCCGTTTTCCGCCCTCCGGGCAGACTTCCTGCAATTCCACCGCGCCGTCCCCGCAGCCGACGATGAACCGTTTGTCGTCGAGCAGGACGCCCGCTTCTCCGGAAAAGTCCTCCGCGGCGGCCATCCTATATACTTTCATGCTCTCCCCGCCGAGCGAGGTGCGTGCAACCGGCCACGGATCGAGGCCCCGGGCCAGATTATGCAGCTCCCGCGCCGTCTTTGTAAAATCGATGACGCTCATTTCTTTTGTCAGCATCGGGGCGGCGGTCGCCCCGGCATCGTCCTGCGGCGTGCGTGGAACGGCGTCCTGATCGAAGAGGGCAAGCGTCCGCTCAATGGCGTCGGCGCCGAGGCCGGCCAATCGCTCAAACAGTTCCCCCGAAGTCTCCTCCGGGCCGATGGGCGTCTCGAGCTTCAGGATCATGTCGCCGGTATCCATGCCCTCCGCCATATACATCGCGGTGACGCCGGTCTTCTCCTCCCCGTTGAGAACGCTCCACTGAATCGGCGCCGCGCCGCGGTATTTCGGCAGCAGGGAGCCATGGATGTTGACGCAGCCAAGCGGCGGCACCTGCAGCAGATCCGCCGGTAAAATCCTCCCGTAGGCGGCCACGACGATCAGATCCGGGGCAAGTTCTTTAAGCAATGCGAGCGCGGTGCCGTCGCGGAGCTTGACCGGCTGCCAGACCGGAATCCCGTGGGCAAGCGCGAGCGCTTTGACCGGAGTGGGCAGGATCACCTGTTTCCGGCCGACCGGCTTGTCCGGCTGGGAGATGACGCCGACCACATTTCTGCCGGTGTCGATCAGCCTTTGCAGAATCGCGGCGGCGAAGTCCGGCGTACCCATAAATACCATGCGCAGATCTTTCAAGCGCAAATCCCCTTTCGTTGCCATATGAACGTGTTCTTCCCCTTTTTCCGGAGAAAAAGCCGCCTCCCCGCTATGAAAGCCGGAGACCGTTTTTTTAAGTGGAACGTTTTTTCCTCCGAAGGATCGTTTTCCGTCTCTGAGGGCAAATGGAGCTTCATTTTTATTGAAAGATTGGGCTGTTTTCTTTCCTCACGGCAGGAAAAGTACCATCCCTCGTTTTTCCGGAAATATAACCGTTTCTTCTCCGCGGGCCGGCGGAACCGCCCCCGAAATCTTACTCCTCTTCGCCGGGCTCGAGCATCCTCTTGGCGATATCCACGAAGCAGACCCCGTTGAGGTGGTCGATCTCATGGCAAAAGGCGCGGGCCTTGAGTGCCTCGCCGGAAATTTCAAACCATTCGCCGCGGCGGCTTTGCGCCCGGACGGTGACCTTCATCGGCCTGACAACGATGCCCCACTGCCCCGGAAAAGAGAGGCAGCCCTCATGGCCTTCCTGTTCCCCCTCTGTGGCAATGATTTCCGGGTTGATGAGCTCGATGACGCCGTACTCGTCGCCGACATCCACCACGACCGCGCGGCGCATGATGCCGACCTGCGGCGCGGCAAGCCCGGCGCCCTCCGCTTCGTGCATCGTCTCGGCCATGTCGTCCAGAAGCTGGGCCAGGCGATCATCAAATTTTTCAACCGGGCGGCAGACTTTCCTTAGGATCGGGTCGCCGTCCAGCACAATTGTTCTGAGAGCCATAATCGTTTCTACCTTTCGTAACTTGGTTTATTTTTACCCCGATTTCAGCCGATATCGGTGGAATCGACGGATACTTCCACTTTCCCATAACGGGATTCTTTCAAAAAAGCCCGGAGCGCTTCCGCCGTGACGCGGAAAAACGCACCGTCCGGCCGGTATTTCATAATCAGCTTCCAGCGCCATTTTCCGGCCACCCTCGGCATTCGGGAGGGCGTCGGGCCAAGCAGCCTTACCGGGAGATCCTCCGCCTTGAGCCGCTCGCCGAACCCCGTGGTAAACGCCTGCGCCGCCTCTCTGACCTCCGTCTCCTTCTCGCCGGAAAAGAGGACGGAGCCCATCGCACAATAGGGCGGATACAGCATCACCTTGCGGTTGAGGATTTCGTCCTCATAAAACGCACGGTAATCCTGCGCGGAGGCCCGGATGAGCACGCTGTGCTCCGGGGAATAGGTCTGGATGTAGGCTCGGCCGGAGAGCCCCGCCCGGCCGCAGCGGCCGATCACCTGCGTCAGCAGGCCGAAGGTGCGCTCGTAGCTGCGGTAATCTCCGCCGTAGAGGCTCATATCCGCCGCGAGAACTCCGACCAGCGTTACGTTGGGAAAATCCAGCCCCTTCGCGACCATTTGGGTGCCGACCATGATATCGTATTTGCCCTCCGCAAAATCGGAAAAATACCGGTCGTGCGAATACCGCGCCATCGTCGTGTCGAGGTCCATCCGGAGGATGTGGGCCTCGGGGAAATCCCGGCGCAGCTCATCCTCGACTTTTTGTGTGCCGCAGCCGGAATACATCACGTATTCGCTGCCGCAGGAGTCGCACCGGATGCTCACCGGCTCCGACCAGCCGCAATAGTGGCACATCAGGCGGCCGTTCGCCTTATGGTAGATGAGCGGAATGTCGCAGCGCGGGCAAGTTTTAATGGTGTTGCAGGATCGACTGCTGCCCATGCTCAAGATTCCATTTGATCTCCCGGGCAAGCCCCTCGCTGAGCACGCCGGTATTGCCTTCGTGGTCCTCTTCCCTCATGTCGACGATCACCGTATCCGGCAGTTTCGCGCCGCCGTAGCGCTTTTCCATCTCAAAAAGCCGGATCTTTCCCTCCCGGGCTTTATAAAACGTCTCAATGGAGGGCGTCGCGGAGGCCAGCAACAGCGGGATGCCGAGCCTTGCGCACCGGAAGGCCGCCGCATCCCTCGCATGGAAGCGCGGCGCGCGGTCGGATTTATAGCTCTGTTCCTGCTCCTCGTCCAAAATCACCAGCCCGAGATCCCGCACCGGCGCGAACACCGCGGAGCGCGTGCCGAGTACCAACCGCGCGGTCCCCGCGCGGATGCGCTGCCATTCGTCCAGCCGCTCGCCCAGCGAAAGCCCGCTGTGCAGCAC
>CAZLMO010000176.1:0-3834 GCA_964560915.1 uncultured Oscillospiraceae bacterium | reverse complement strand
GATGCAGTTGCCGGCCATTTTGCCCTCGCTGCCGTCGCGGTTGAAAATCCGCATCCCGGCGTCGGCGATCTCCGAATGTTCCAGCAGCACGATCCCGAATCCGCCGATTCCCTTGTGCCGGTTGCAGAGGCTGATACACAGGGATTCCGGGCAGGTGATGGCATGATCGAAGTTTTCGATGAAAATATAGTCGTCGCCGGTGGCCTCCATTTTGGAGAATCGGAGCGTCCGCCGTTTTTCGCGCAGGTGGTTGATATCCACAAGCTCGGTGTTCTGCTGGTTGTAGCGGCTGGCGAGGATATCTGCGAGGGCGTTTGCCGTGTCGAGGGAGGTCAGGCACGGAATGGAGAGCTGAAGCGCCCTGCGGTGGAGCGCGATATAATCCTCCACCGTGGAATCCATGAGCGCGCCGGTGTAGACGATATAGCTGATCTTTCCGCTCTCAAGCAGGCGGAAGGTGTTGTCGCTCTCGCGGATGCTCTTTAAGGATTCCACGTCGATGCCGAGCTTTGAGATGGAATCCGCCGTCTCCTCCGTGGCGTATATCCGAAAGCCCAGATCGTCCAGCTTCTTTGCCAGCGTCACGATTTCGAGCTGGTCGTGCGTATCCACGCTGATCAGGATGCCCACCTCGCCGCGCGCCGCCGGCTTAAGCATGAGGCCGGCCGAAGTCAGCCCCTTGAAGAGCGCCTCGTTCATGGTCTTTCCGATGCCGAGCACCTCGCCGGTGGATTTCATCTCCGGGCCAAGGTAGGAATTTACATCGGTCAGTTTTTCAAAGGAGAAAACCGGCACCTTGACCGCGAAATACGGCGGCGTTTTATAAAGCCCCGTTCCGAAGCCGAAGGAAGAAAGGCTTGCCCCGGTCATCACCCGGGAGGCCAGATCCACCATCGGCACGCCGGTCACCTTGCTGATATAGGGCACCGTCCGGGAGGCCCTCGGATTCACCTCGATCACATACAGCTCATTTTGATAGATGAGGTACTGAATATTGACAAGGCCCTTCGTGCCGAGCGAGAGCGCCAGCTTTGTGGAGCAGTCGACCACGGTCTTCATCATCTTATCGTTGATGCTGTATGGCGGATAGACAGCGATGGAATCTCCGCTGTGGACGCCCGCGCGCTCAATGTGCTCCATGACGCCCGGGATGAGCACATCCTTTCCGTCGGAGATCACGTCCACCTCAAGCTCCGTGCCCATCATGTATTTATCGACGAGCACCGGATTTTCGATGCCGGCGGAGAGGATGCACCGCATATACCGGCGCACGTCATCCGCATTGTGGACGATTTTCATGTTCTGTCCGCCGATCACATAGGAGGGCCTCAACAGCACCGGATAGCCGAGTGTCTCCGCCGCGGAGAGCGCCTCTTCCATGGTGAGGACGCCCATGCCTTTCGGGCGTTTGATGCCGAAGCGCTCCAGAAGCTTGTCAAACCGTTCCCTGTCCTCGGCGATGTCGATCCCTTCCGCCGAGGTGCCGAAGATCGGGATGCCGCTCTGATCCAGAAATTTGGTGAGCTTGATCGCCGTCTGTCCGCCGAAGGCGACCACGACGCCGACGGGCTTCTCCACCCGGATGACGTTCATGACGTCCTCGGCGCAGAGCGGCTCAAAATACAGCCGGTCCGCGGTGTCGTAGTCGGTGGAAACCGTTTCGGGGTTATTGTTGATGATGACGACGTCGTAACACAGCTCTTTGAGCGTCCACACACAGTGAACGGAGGAATAGTCGAATTCGATGCCCTGCCCGATCCGGATCGGCCCGGAGCCGAGCACGACGACGGTCGGCTTCCCGGAGCGCCGGAAGGAGCGGGCCTCGCAGAATTTTTCATAGGTTGAATAGAAATAAGGCGTCTCGGCGTCGAATTCCGCGCCGCAGGTGTCGACCATTTTATAGGCGGCGTCGCGCTCCGGAAGGGATTTTGCCCCGGAAAGCCGCATCAGCGCCTCGTTCGTGTACCCGAATTTTTTCCCCCGGAGGAAAGCCTCCTCATCCATCCCATTTGCGATGGAGAGCTCGTACTCGGCGAGCTTTTTGAGCTTGTGGAGGAACCAGCGGTCGATCCGCGTGATCTCAAAAATTTCATCGACGGAGACGCCGCTTTTGAGCGCCTCAAATACGGTAAAGAGCCGCCGGTCGTCCATCTCCCGCAGCCGCTCCCGGATGGGAGCGGCAGATATCGGCTTCGCGTTCAGCGTATCCAGGGAGATTTCGGCGCCCCGCACGGCCTTCATGACGGCCATTTCAAAGTTCGGCGCGATGGACATAACCTCGCCGGTGGCCTTCATCTGCGTGCCGAGCTTTCTGGAAGCGCCCGGGAATTTGTCAAACGGCCACTTCGGCAGCTTCACCACCACATAGTCCAGCGTCGGCTCAAAACAGGCGCAGGTCTTCCCGGTGATGTCGTTTCTGATTTCGTCGAGCGTGTAGCCCAGCGCGATTTTCGTCGTGATCTTCGCGATCGGATACCCCGTGGCCTTCGAGGCCAGCGCCGAGGAGCGGGATACCCTGGGATTCACTTCAATGACCGAATACGCAAAGCTGTCCGGGTTGAGCGCGAACTGGCAGTTGCAGCCGCCGACGATGCCGAGCGCGGTGATGATATGGAGCGACGCGCTCCGCAGCATCTGGTATTCCTTGTCGGAGAGCGTCAGGGCGGGCGCGACGACGATGCTATCGCCGGTATGTACGCCCACCGGATCGAAATTTTCCATGCTGCATACGGCGATCACGTTGCCCGCGGCGTCGCGCATGGTCTCGAATTCGATCTCCTTCCAGCCGTAGATGTAACGCTCCACCAAAATCTGCGAAATCGGCGAGGCATCGAGCCCCGTTTTGGCGATGATTTTCAGCTCCTCCGCGGAAAAGGCCACGCCGCCGCCCGACCCGCCGAGCGTAAACGCCGGCCGGACGATGACCGGGAAGCCGATCCTCTCCGCAATCCGGAGCGCCGTGTCGATGTCGTTTGCGATATCCGAGGGAATAGTCGGCTCCCCGATGGCCGTCATGGTCTCCTTAAAAAGTTTCCGGTCCTCCGCCTTGTCGATGGCGTCGGCGTTTGTGCCGATCAGTCGGACGCCGTGCGCTTTAAGAAACCCGGATTTGTTGAGCTGCATGGCGATGGTGAGCCCCGTTTGCCCGCCGAGGCCCGCAAGGAGGCTGTCCGGTTTTTCCTTTTCGATGATCCTCTGCACCGTCTCGGCGGTCAGCGGCTCCAGGTAAATTTCATCCGCGAGGGCCTTGTCCGTCATGATCGTGGCCGGATTGGAATTGACCAGCACGACGTTCACGCCCGCTTCCTTCAGCACGCGGCACGCCTGCGCGCCCGCATAGTCGAATTCGGCCGCCTGCCCGATGACGATGGGGCCGGAGCCGATCACCATAACTTTTTTGATCCTGTTATCCAAAGGCATTACCGGCCGCCTCCCATCATTCCGAGAAATTTGTCAAAGAGAAAGGCGGTGTCGCGCGGGCCGGAAGCGGCCTCCGGATGGAACTGGACCGTGAAGGCCCGCTCATCCGCGTAGTCGAATTCGGCCGCCTGCCCGATGACGATGGGGCCGGAGCCGATCACCATGACTTTTTTGATCCTGTTATCCAAAGGCATTACCGGCCGCCTCCCATCATTCCGAGAAATTTGTCAAAGAGAAAGGCGGTGTCGCGCGGGCCGGAAGCGGCCTCCGGATGGAACTGGACCGTGAAGGCCCGCTCATCCGCGTAGTCGAATTCGGCCGCCTGCCCGATGACGATGGGGCCGGAGCCGATCACCATGACTTTTTTGATCCTGTTATCCAAAGGCATTACCGGCCGCCTCCCATCATTCCGAG
>CAZLMO010000175.1:760-3843 GCA_964560915.1 uncultured Oscillospiraceae bacterium | reverse complement strand
CCGCCGCGACCGAGGAGCCCGCCGCGACGGAAGAGCCCGCCGCGACGGAAGAGCCCGTTGTGACGGAAGAGCCCGCCGCGACAGAGGAGCCCGCTGTGACAGAAGAGCCTGCCGCGACAGAAGAACCCGCTGTGACGGAAGATCAGCTGATTGAAGTTCCTGTGCGCAGCGTGAGTATCTCAACAACGCTGGGAAAAGTGGTGGAGAATGGCGATGTGATCATCATGAGAAGCGTACTGACCGGTTTTGAAGGCGTACAAGTTGCCTATCAGTGGCAGTACTCAGATGGCGGCGCGTGGAATAATGTTGACGGCGCTACCGGAAGTGAGTATAGTTATATCGCGAACGATCAAAATATCAGCTACGCATGGCGTTTGCAGGTATCGATTAATGAAGAATAGCCTGAAGAATCAGGCGAGAGCGCCAGAGGAAATGCCTCTGGCGCGTTTCGGGCTAAACACATACCTTGGTTAACGGCAACTGTTGCGTCCAATCGACGTTGAGGAGGGTACTCATGAAACACACACCAAAAAAAGCATTTGCTCTCATACTGTCAGTGCTGATGATCGTGCAGATTATGCCAACTGCGCTTATTTCAACTGCAATAGCTGATGGCTTTGTATATTTGTCCGAGGTGTTGGGAGGGGATACCTATTATGAAGTAAATTTCTATAATCATAATAGCGCACTCATTGTTACCCAATATGTGAAGGAGGGTACGAATGCTGTCCTTCCGGAGGACCCCGTACACAGTGACGAGGGGTACCGGTTCAGCGGCTGGAAGGACGGGGCGGATAATTTGCATCCCAAGGGATCCGCCATCACTGTAATCGGGGATATGAGCCTCACGGCTCAATATATCGCCGTGCCGGATTATACGGTAACCATTGAGTATCTTGATACAGATGATCAAATGGTTGCAGAGGCCGTGGTACGGTCCTACTATCAAGGGGAGACAGATGTTGATACCATCCTCTCTCCTCAGATTCCTGATCTGTATCCTGATCAGGAATCTGTGGTGATCAACCCGGCTTTGTTAACAGATGATCAAACCATCACGGTGCGCTATGTGTCATCCGATACGACGTATACCGTACAGCATTGGTTTCAAAATGCGGCAAGGGATGGATATACACAGCTGCTGACAGCCGTGCCTGATGAAACGAAAGAGGGCGTCATCGGGGTCAGCGTCAGCGCCAACCCTGTAACGGGGAGCACTTTGCCTGTGGGCTACAGCTTTGCAAACGCTGAAACTAAAGTATTGCAGGCTGATATAGCACAGAACATTGTTAGGGTGTTCTACCATCGCAACCTGAATACCTTGGTGTTTGATATGCGCGGCGGGGATCCGATCAGCCCGAGGAATGATTATTTCGGCGCTTCGATAAATCTTGGTACCTTGGGAACACCCGCCAGGCAGGGATACACTTTTACCGGATGGACAACAAATAGCTTAAATACAACGACTGCTGATATTGCCGCCGGAGCATCCTATCCTATGCCCGCTGCCAAGGAGACAACGCTTTACGCTGTATGGACGCCAGCTCCGGTGGCATATAAGATTGTTTATTGGCTGGAGAGAAGGGATTTCGGCGGAACGCCGACACCGGGGAATGCTGCTGATTATGTATTTGTAAGGCAGACGACTGGTTTAACCGGACTTACCGGCTCTGTTGTGAACGGGGAGACGGTTATCAGCGGAACGACAAAGGTGAAGGATACAGGCGCCCTGACGGCCAATCAGGTAAATGGTGAAGATGGTTCAATGATTGTAACTCTGTTCCAGGCTGCCCCAGATGTTGCTCTAAAAGGCGATGGGACAAGTGTGTTGAATGTTTACCTGACAAGGAGAGAATTTACTCTTAGTTTTGATCTAGACAGCACTAATAGGAGATTCAAGCTTAATGGTAGTTACTATGAGGATGATGATTATAGCATAAAGGTGAAGTATGAGCAGAATGTGTCAGGTATCTGGCCAAGTTCACTTAATGCGACATTCGAAAGCCGGAATAATAGCTATAGCTCGTGGAGCGTAACAACGAGATTTAGTAACTGGCAAAGTAAATCGGGGATAGCTGACTTTGTTACGCACCGCTGGACGGTGAATCCGGATCTTTTACCAAACTCCGGCAATACCTTTACCTATATAGCTAACTGGGAAAGTACTGATGATGCTTCCGTGATGTATTGGATGGCGGCCATTCCTGGTGAGTCACCTTTCTCCCCCAATTATCGAACGGGTGCTGGTACTACTAAAACAGTTGGTGGGGTGACATACTGGCTTCATTACACAAGCCAGGATAGTTTCCGACTTGAAGATAGTTTAGGTCAAAAATCGATCGAGGGCTTTGGCAAATTAGGCTCTTCAGGGTTTGGTGGGTCGGGAGATAACTATGCCTTCGGTTATAGCCGCAATACGTATACATTAACTTATACGACCAACGGTGGTGGCACGATCGCGGATGTTACCAATGTCCCCTTTGAAAAGAAGTTGTCTTCTCTCCAACCAAACTGGACAGCGGCTACAACGAAGGTTGTCAATGGCGTCACCTACACCTTTGCCGGCTGGTATTATGATACCGGCCTCAACAATGCTGTAAATTGGGCGTCCGACAGGATGCCCAACAAGAACCTGACAGTCTTTGCAAAGTGGCAGGAGAAGCAGATTACACTGACATCCAGCCCGAACTTTACCGGTTCATCCAATTCAGACTATACGATGAAACAGGGCGGCAAGCCAGCCGATCTGGTTGACCCGAGCGTTGCTATTCCTGTGCGCGAAGGGTACCGTTTTACAGGCTGGTTCGAGGATGAGCAGGCAACCATACCATTCTCATTGAATACTCCCTTGGTTGACAACAAAACCATCTACGCGGGCTGGGAGCGGCTGAAGGTATCCTATACCGTCAGGTACCTGACGAGCGCGGAACCGCATACAGAGCTTCGCGCGCCTAAGGTGGTAGATGGTCTGGATTGGGGGCCGCTTGGTACCCCGATAACGGAGCTCCCTGTGCCTATCATGGACAAGAGGCCGACAACCGCGTCGGGGCAGCTTGGCGAATTGTTTATCGATTCGGCCGCTA
>CAZLMO010000175.1:439-750 GCA_964560915.1 uncultured Oscillospiraceae bacterium | reverse complement strand
TGCTAATATCATCACCTTCTACTACACGCCATATGCCCCGGTTGGCTATCAGGTACTCCACCTTTACCAAGTTGGGGCTGATTGGGTGGAGATATTCCCTGGCGCTAACGAAGTGGATGAGGTAACATCTGCCGAGCGAATCGTGCGCTTCGCGAAGACGAACGTCAGCATCAGCGGGGTGGATTATTACCCCGATCTCATTGCGCAGTCCAAGCTCATGACCGCTGATCCGGCTAACAACGTGATCATATTCAGGTATTATCCATACCAGATGCTGCCATACACCATAGAGCACTGGTTTGAGACCGAGA
>CAZLMO010000175.1:0-429 GCA_964560915.1 uncultured Oscillospiraceae bacterium | reverse complement strand
GGATGAGGGTGTTTACGTACTTGATGATGCCCTGACGCAAAGCAATATCATGCTGAGGAAGGGCGCTTCGGTCAAGGGGGTTGACATCACTCCAAATCTGACAGGACACCCCGACCATGAGTATGAAAACCGTACTGAGCCCCAGGTGCTGACCGTTGGAAGCAGCGGCAGCCAGGTGATCAAGCTGTATTACAGCTGCATACCTGTTTCAGTGAAGGTTACCAAGATTTGGGACGACAACAATAACCAGGATGGCATTCGCCCGACCACCCTGAGCATTACGCTTGCAGGCGGTGGCTCAACCTACAATTATACGCTCAAAGCCTCTGAGAACTGGGCGCATACGTTTGGTCCTCTTCCCAAGTACAAAAACGGCAGTCTGATCAACTACACGCTATCGGAATCGGGGCTGCCGAGCAGTTATTCGCT
>CAZLMO010000174.1:0-3887 GCA_964560915.1 uncultured Oscillospiraceae bacterium | reverse complement strand
AAAACAGGTATCAGTATTGCAAATAATCCAAAAAGGAAGAGTGGATTTGAAAAACTCATTTTATATTTATTTTGTTATGAAATATGGAGCAGTAATCCTTTCAAATAACTTCCTTCGGGATGAAAGATGCTGACAGGATGGTCAAGAGCATGATGTAAATGCTTTACAATTCTGACATTTTTATTTTCCATTGCGGCAGAAGAGAAAATAATAGTCTGGAAATCCTCTTGAGAAATAGCCTGAGAGCAGGAAAAAGTAAAAATGAAACCACCTGACTTAATTTTCTCCATTGCTTTCCTGTTCAAATTGCGGTATCCTTTGACGCCCTGTTCTTTCACTTTGTGATGTTTGGCAAAGGCAGGGGGATCAACAACAATCAAATCATAAAAATCGGAGGGCATTTTATCAAGAAAATCAAAAACATTTTCAGCAAAAGATTGATGAATTGAGGGATTCATGTTTAATAACGCAATATTGCGATCGGCATACTCAATGGCTTTTTTGGAAATATCCACTGAGTGGACAATATCTGCATTCCCTGCAAGAGCATAAGCAGAGAAACCTCCGGTATAGGAAAAGAGGTTCAGCACTTTTTTACCCGAAGAAAAAGTTTTTACTAATTGCCGGTTATCTCTCTGATCAATAAAAAAACCCGTTTTTTGTCCTTTTATAATATCAATGTAGAAAGGAATGCCATTTTCCTTCACTAAAACATCCCCAATATTGCCATATAAAAGATTATCAATAGCCGCATTTTCTTTTATTTCGCTCAATGTTGAAGCACTTTTATTAAAAATTGACTTAATCTGATTCGGGAAAAGTTCAAGTAAAATCTTCATAAAAGTATCCAGCAATAAATACATTCCATAGGAATGAAACTGAATCACCACGTTTCCATCAAACCAATCAACAATAAGGCCCGGTAAACCATCCCCTTCCCCATTTATAAGTCGGAACATATTGGTGTCTGAGTTATGGAAAAGATTTAACGATTTTCTAAAGTTAACTGCCTTAACCACCTTATTTTTCCAAAATTCATAAGAGGGTTCAATTCTTTCAAAACTGAATATTCGGACACAAATTGAGCTATCGTTATAATGACCTGTTGCCAAATAATTACCGAAAAAGTCATAGACTTCCACTATATCTCCATCAAAAAGGGTATCATCTTGCCGAGATACTGCCCCTGAAAACACCCATGGGTGAAAACGCAACAATGACTTTTCTTTTCCTTTTTGTAAAGTTAACTTTTTCATATTCTACAATTAACGAGTAAAAGTAGCAACAAACGACCAATAAGGATTATTGTTGTTTTATAGCTGCTTTAATAAAGCCTAAAAATAGCGGATGAGGGCGATTAGGTCTTGATTTGAATTCAGGATGGAACTGACAGGCAACAAACCAAGGATGGTTATTTAATTCGATCATTTCAACAATTCCCTCATTCGGAGAAGTTCCACAAACGACCATCCCATTATCGGTCAAAATTTTACGATAATCATTATTCACTTCATAGCGATGGCGGTGGCGTTCATATACTTCCAAACAATTGTAAACTTTTTGAGCTTTGCTATCGGGCAATAACTTACAAGGATATTTTCCCAGTCTCAAAGTTCCGCCCAGCATGCTATATTCATTCTGTCCGGGCAAAAAGTCAATAACAGGATAAGGTGTATTAGGGTCAATTTCCTTACTATTCGCACCTTTAAGATTGGCAATATTTCGTGCAAATTCAATAATAGCAACCTGCATTCCAAGACAAAGACCCAGGAATGGAATATTATTTTCGCGGGCAAAACGAGTTGCATTAATTTTGCCTTCAATTCCGCGGGTTCCAAAACCGCCCGGAATGATAATTCCATCCATGTTTTTTAGCATTGCCCCTGAATTTTTCTCTGTAATATCCTCAGAATCAATCCAATGTATTTTTAAATCAGTCAAATAATAAATGGAGGCATGTTTCAGAGCTTCTACAACACTCAGGTAAGCATCCTGCAATTCGATATATTTTCCAACAAGGGCGATATGAGTGGTTGAGTTGATTTTTTTGCTTTTGTCAACCATCTCCTGCCAATCGGACAAATCTTTTTCCTTACATTGAATTTTGAGCCTTTTCAGAACCTGTTCGGCAAACCCCTCTTCTTCCAAAGCCAACGGAATTTCATAGAGAGAGGGCATGTCAATATTTTCAATAATATTCTCCAGTTTTACATTGCAAAACAGTGATAATTTTTCTTTAATTTCCTTACCCAATGGCCTATCGGAACGACAAACCAGAATATCAGGCTGAATTCCGATGCTAAGCAATTCTTTCACGCTGTGTTGAGCAGGTTTGGTCTTCAGTTCATGACTCGGAGTAATACAAGGAATAAGTGCCACATGAACATACATACAATTATTATATCCAACTTCATTTGAGAATTGCCTGATAGCTTCAAGAAAAGGCAAACTTTCATAATCCCCAACAGTTCCCCCTACTTCCACAATAGCAACATCAGCACCATTTGACTGTGCATTAAGTAATATTTTTTCCTTGATCATATTGGTGATATGAGGTATCATTTGCACAGTATTTCCTGCATATACCCCATTTCTTTCATTATCAATAACCTGATAATAAACCTTCCCTGATGTTACGTTGCAATGAATATTCAAATTTTCATCTATAAATCGCTCATAATGACCGATATCCAAATCTGTTTCACCTCCATCCTCGGTAACAAAGACCTCGCCGTGCTGATAGGGATTCATCGTGCCCGGATCCATATTTAAATAGGGGTCTAGTTTTTGCATAGTCACTTTTACCCCCCTTGATTTCAATAATCTGCCAAGAGAAGCTGCGGTAATTCCTTTTCCTAATCCTGAAACAACTCCGCCTAAAACGAATACATATTTTGTTGCCATAAATCTATTATTTTAGAAAATGCAAAAATAGGAAAAATGTAGGAAAGCTAAGTAGTAAAAGTGAATTTTATCGTAAATAAAATATATTGAATTAGCCTTCAAAAACAATACAAGAGTACCCTATGATAAATAAATTTCTATCAGTAAGCAATTTTATTCTGCAAAAAATTGCCTGTTTTAAGATCATCAAAAGCTTTCATTAATTCTTCTTTTGTATTCATCACGATAGGGCCACCCCAAACCACCGGTTCGTTTAATTCTAGTGAACTGATAAACAGCACCTGAGATTTTTCATTTGTTGCCTTTATCTCAACATAATCTCCGGATGAAAGTTTTACTGCTCTTTTTTCATTTACTAAAACACCCCCAATATAAGCATCTCCAAAAAGAGTAAACAACATAATGGAGCGTTCTCTTTTTGTCTTTATGGAAACAGATCCATTTGGGTTAAGTTGAATATCGTAGTAATCCAAGGGAAGATATTTACTTTCATAACCCTTTCTACCTTCAAATTCACCCACAAGAAGTCTCAGTTTCCCATTTTCCAATTCAATATCTTCAATTTCAGATTTTTTAATACTGTGATAAGTGGGGGGAACCATTTTATCTTTTGCCGGCAGATTAAGCCACAACTGAACTCCCAGTAATTTATCTGATGCCGGAAGTTTCTCTTCATGCAAAATTCCGGAACCGGCAGTCATCCATTGTACTTCCCCGTCACGAATGGTATCTTCATTCCCTAAGCTATCCCGGTGGGTCATTTGGCCACGACTTAAATAACTAATTGTTTCAATGCCCCTATGAGGATGCATGGGAAATCCTGCTGTGTAATCATCAGGATTCTCGCTGTCAAAGGAATCAAGCATCAAAATCGGATCATAATCTTGCACGGTTTTATTTCCCAGAACCCGAACCAGATTAACACCTGCACCGTCTTGCGTTCTGAAACCCGCAATCTGGTTTATAATTTTTCTTTCAATTAT
>CAZLMO010000173.1:0-3889 GCA_964560915.1 uncultured Oscillospiraceae bacterium | reverse complement strand
ATGGCGCCGCTCTGTTCCCGCAGCATCGCAGGCAGCGCCCGCTCGCAGCAGTGGTACAGGCCTCGGACATTGACGGCGAACATTCGCTCCCAATCCTCCGGCGTGCAGTCCTGAAACAGGCCGATCTGCTGGATGCCGGCATTGTTGACGAGAACGGACACATTTCCGAGCGCCGCTTCCACAATATCGAACATCGCATCCACCGCCGCCCGGTCCGAGACATCGGACTGAACGGCAATCCCGCCGCATTCTGCGGCGACAGCTTCGGCTTTTTCGCGGCTGGTTTGGTAATTTACCGCGACGGCATACCCCTCCGCCGCAAATTTCCGGCAGACGGCGGCTCCGATGCCGCGGCTCCCGCCGGTGACGAGCACAACCTTTGCCAACGCATCCGCCGCCTTCCTTTAATTTACCGTAATTATACCATGGATGTGCCGCTTGTGCAATCGGGTTTTGATGCTGCCTGCCATCCGGCGCGGGGGCGGCAGAGGAACGCTCCGGCGCGGGTTTCCGCTCGCTTTTGCCGGGGCGGCCTTCCGCGGTTGTGCTTTCGTGCTGGCCGTGATATACTGATTTTTTAAAGGGGGCGTATCTTTGGAACCGACGATCCGACTTTATGACTATGACGCATATATCCAAACCTTTATGGCGAAAGTGCTCGCCTGCCGCGAAGAGAAGGGGAGCTGGCTGGTTGCCCTGAACCGGACGGCCTTTTTCCCGGAGGGCGGCGGCCAGTATGCCGACAACGGCACGATGGAGGAGGCCCCCGTCTCCGACGCGCATGAGCGTGAGGGCGTGGTCTGGCACACCGTCGGACGGCCTTTTGAGCCGGGCGATGATGTCCGCTGCGAAATCGACCGGGAACGAAGGTTCGACTTCATGCAGCAGCACAGCGGCGAGCATATTCTTTCCGGCCTCGCCCATAAATATTACGGCGCGGCAAACGTCGGCTTCCATCTCGGCCTCGACACCACAACGATCGACTTCGACGTCTCGATGACGGAGGAGGATCTTCTCCGGATCGAGGCGCTCGCCAACCAGGCGGTCTGGGAGGACATCCCGCTGGAGATCAAATACCCATCCCCGGAGGAACTGAAGACGATCCCCTATCGAAGCAAGAAAGCGCTGGAGGGGAAGATCCGCATCGTTACGGTCCCGGGCTACGACATCTGCGCCTGCTGCGGAACGCATGTGCGGCGCACCGGCGAGATCGGTCTTATCAAAGTCACCTCGTTTATAAATTACAAGGGTGGCACCCGCCTTACGCTTCTCTGCGGAAAGCGCGCCCTGTTGGATTGCCAAAGAAAGGTGCGCGACGTCAACCGGGTCACGGCCCGGCTATCCGTCAAACCGGAGGAGATGGATACGGCTGTTTCGCGCCTCGAGCAGGATATTACCGACCGCAAAACTCTTGAATCCGGCCTTCGGAGAGAGCTTTTTGAGCTAAAGGCGGAAAAACTCGGCTCCGGCGCGCGGGTTTGTGCGTTTGAGCACGGCCTGACGCCGGATGAGATCCTCCGCTACTGCCTCGTGCTCGCGGAGCGTTTCACCGTCGCGGCGGTCTTTTCCGGCGAAGGACAGAGTTGGAAATATGCCCTCGCCTCCAAAACAGAGGATGTCCGCTCACCGGCCAAGGACCTCAATGCGGCCTGTAACGGCAGGGGCGGCGGGAAACCGGAACTCGTGCAGGGGAGCTGCACCGCCGACCGCGCCGCTATTGAGGCCTGCTTCGCGGGGCTCTGAAGAGGCCGGTTCCGGAGCCTGCGAAGCCGCACGCTCCGGAGGGGGGTCTAGCCGGAGCTTTTGGAAGAAACTCGTGCCCGGGTGGGTTTTAAATGTCAACATAAAAAAGACGCCTGTGCCGTTCGGCACAGGCGTCTTTTGGTATGAAGAGATTATTCCTCTTCTTCCTCATCCGGCTGATCCCAGTTGTGCCAGACGTTCTGAACATCGTCGTCGTCGTCGAGGTATTCGAGCAGGCGGATCATCTTGCTGGCCTGATGCTCGTCGTCGATGGCGTTGAGGTTCTGCGGAATGTATTCCGGTTCGGCGGAGCTATAAGTATAGCCCATCTTCCGCAAAGCGGAGGCGACGTTGATGACGTCGTTCGGGTCGGTATAAATCTCGGCGATGCCGTCCTCATATTTATAATCCTCGCCGCCGGCTTCCATCACGTCCTCCATCAGTTTGTCCTCGTCAAGATCCTCGTCCTCAATGATGACGACGCCTCTGCGGTCAAACATAAAGGAGACGCAGCCGGTGGTTCCGAGGTTGCCGCCCCATTTGTCAAAACAGTGGCGGATATCGCCGGCGGTGCGGTTGCGGTTGTCGGTCAGCGCCTCGATAATGACCGCGATGCCGCAGGGACCGTAGCCTTCATAAAGAATGGTTTCAAAAGTCTCTTTGCTGCCGATGCCGGCGGCTTTTTTTATGGTACGATCGATGTTGTCGTTCGGGATGTTGTTGGCTTTTGCCTTCTCAATCAGGGTAGCCAGTTTGCTGTTATTCACAGGGTCCGGGCCGCCTTCATGAACGGCAACAGTTATTTCACGTCCGATTTTCGTGAAAACCTTGCCTTTTACGGCATCGGTTCCTTCCTTTTTGCGTTTGATGTTGTTCCATTTGGAATGTCCGGACATCGCTCATTCGCCCCTTCGGTAAAAATGTTTTACAAAAAATTCTATCATATTTTTTTCGTCATTGCAAGAAAAAACGTAGGTTTCCGGGGCTAAAATCAAAGATTTGGTTATCTTTTTATAAAAAGCAGGCCTTCGCTTTAAACGAGGGAGGGTACGCACAGCACGCCCTGCAGGATAAAAACAAAAAAACAATTTCCCGTTTTCCTGTTGACTTTACGAAATAAATATGATAATATCCTATCAAACTACAAGAATGGTAGGCAAATTGAATGAGGGCTTTGTTTGGGATTCTTTTCAGGGCAAACTTCCGTTTCGGGCGAATGCATCGATGTTGATCTAAATACGAAAACAGATGCATCGAAAGGAAAGAAGTCTTTATGTCAGATCATTCGTAAAAATTTGAAACCCTGCAGCTTCATGTGGGGCAGGAAGAAGCGGATCCGGTCACCGACGCGAGGGCGGTTCTGGTTTACGCGGCCACCTCCTACGTCTTCCTCGGTTCCGCCCAGGCGGTGGGAAGGTTTGAATTTGCATAGGGCAAAAACATCTGAGGATGATAGGAAATCCGGCATCGGAGATATAAAAAAACGCATGGCGGTACCTTTTTTGGGGCCGCGCATGCCGACAGATACAACTTTTAGGTTCCCGCCGATCTTAAGCGCGGATTTGAATCCGTAAAATAATTATGAAATAAGGAGAGAAACACCATGTCAAAAATCTATACATCCATCGACCAACTGATCGGAAAAACCCCGCTGCTGGAGCTCACCAATTATGAGAAGAAAAACGAACTCGGCGCTAAAATCTTTGCAAAGCTGGAATATTTTAATCCCACCGGCAGCGTTAAAGACAGGATCGCCAAGGCGATGATCGACGACGCCGAGGCGAAGGGCCTGCTGAAGAAAGACTCCGTCATCATCGAGCCGACCAGCGGCAATACCGGCATCGGGCTGGCCTCGGTGGCGGCAGCGAGAGGCTACCGGATCATCATTACGATGCCGGAGACTATGTCGGTGGAGCGTAGAAGCCTGATGAAGGCGTATGGCGCGGAGATCGTTCTGACGGAGGGCGCCAAAGGAATGAAAGGGGCGATCGCCAAAGCCGACGAACTCGCGAGGGAGATCCCCAACAGCTTCATCCCGGGCCAGTTTGTCAACCCTGCGAACCCCGCGATCCACCGCGCCACCACGGGCCCTGAGATTTGGGAGGACACCGACGGAAAGGTGGATCTCTTCGTAGCGGGCGCTGGC
>CAZLMO010000172.1:0-3898 GCA_964560915.1 uncultured Oscillospiraceae bacterium | reverse complement strand
CCGGAAAGCTCGGTGGAATACATGCCGGCGCCGATGACGGTGGCGCGGATGGTTTCCACAGGCTCGCGGATCCGGTCTTTAAACGGGGCAAAGACCTCGTTGATTGCCTTCGCAAGCACGATTCCGATATCGTTGAAAGCAAAATCGCCCTTCGCGGACTGGTCGTGGTAGATGCAGTTGCCGACGCCGCCGGAGAAGGTCACAAATTCGATTTTCTCCGTGGTGGTCAGGGGATGGTCGGTGACCATGATGCTGAGGTCGTCCTCGTCATATTTCGCAAAGCCGAGCGTGGTGGCCAGAACCTGAGCCATCAGAATGCAAGCTTTGTAACATTCTTTATAATCAATCTTTTTGCCGACCTGAATGTCGATGTGGTGTTTGGCGCAAAGCTTTCCAAGGTGATCGGAAATATAGGTCACGACATTGTTGCCGTCAAGTTTGACCAGTCGCCCGCCGATGTCGAAACAGCCGGTGCTGACGGCATGGTTTTCTTTAAATACGGCAAGGTTGGAGGTGCCGCCGCCGATGTCGCAGTTTGCGGTGACAACGTGTTCTTTCAAAGAAGCGGAGGCGGTGCCGGCGCCCCTTCCTGCAATCACGCCTTCCAGGTCGTTGCCCGCGGTTGCAACAACGAAATCGCCGGCCATACCGGACATAAAGTTCAAAACGCCCCTCGCGTTCTCTTTTCTTGCGGTCTCTCCGGTGATGATGACGGCGCCGGTTTTGACGTCGTCCGGAACGAATCCGGATTTCTGATATTCATCAACGACGATTTTGTGAACGGCATCTTCGTCGATGGTTTTTTCATTGAGCAGAGGGGTCGTATAAATCGGGCTTTGATAAACGATCTCCTTATCCGTAATGCTGATACGCGGAACCATATATTCCCCGGAAGTATTCTCAATCGTAAAACGGCTGAAAATGACCTGAGTGGTCGAGGTTCCAATATCAATACCCACGCTGATGATCTTATCCTTACCCATGATTCAAAATCCTCCTGTATCTCTTTTCTTCCTATATAAAATTGCCCGTGCAATATTTTCAAATTGCCCGCCGAATTTTAATAATCACAGAGATCCATGGTCTTGACCAGTTGAAGCAGTTCGTCGATACCCTGCCGGGTCACGGCGCTGGTCACGACGATGTGCCTCGCGCCGGCGTTCCGCAGATAATTTTCCGCCATTTCGATATTTCCCTCCGGGCTGTCCGCTTTTGTGATAATCCCAATGACCGGTTTTGCGAAAGTCAGGGAAAACATCTGCGGCAGGCGGCAAAGACTATCCACGCAGTCCTGGCAGAAACAGACGACATCCGCATCACATGCGGCGGTGACGGCGCCTCTCCAGAAAAACGGCCGGTCGATATACTCACCGGGTGTGTCGATCGAATCCGCGGTGGCGATGACCTCCTGCGTTTTATGATACTCAAGGGTTTCATTATGAATTGCCTGAAGGAGAGTGGTTTTTCCGCAGCCGGAACGGCCCATCAGAATAATCCTGCGTGGGCTGACGGTCACATCTTCCCCCATCGTCAGGTCCTCGTAAGCTTCACGGTATCATAATGCATCTCTGCGAAACGATCAATGACAGCGGAAAGCGCGGCATCGACGGCTCCGATTTCTCCAACAAAAACAACGGCCCCGGAAAACCTGTCGACGAAGCCCAGTTTGATCCTGGCGGCCTTCGTGCAGATATCGGCGGCAATGATGGCGCTCTCGGCCGGAGTGATGGTAAGGATCCCGATGGCCTCGGTAAACTCCTCGGTCAGCCCGAGCTTTTTATAAATCATGCGATCCGGACGCGAAATGCGGTGAGCCAGCGTGACCTGTTTCCCCGGAACATACTCCTGTATGGAACGTGGGATCGTCATCTCATCAAGATCAGCCATGTCTTTTCTCCTTCCATCGGTGTGAAAAATGGGCAAAAACAGGCTATGCCCACACCATAACATGATCCCATTATACCTTTGCTCATTTGGATTGTAAAGAGAAAAACGAAAATTTTGAGCATGAAAAACAAATTATTTTGTGAAAATAGCCGTTGACATTTTCATGAGGTAAAGTGCATTCTTTGTTTTTTTGTTCATGCCTTCTAAATTTGCGAAGTTTTTTCCGTTCGTGCTCAAATCCGGTTTTTTCTTTTTAAAAAACGCAAACTGAAAGCTGTTGAAAAAAGTGCCTAGCGGCTCTTTTTTATTTCGATGTCTTTGCTTTTTCGTGCTCAAACCGCAAATTCCATGCAGCGGAGCTGCCCGATGCAGATGTTATAGAAGCTCTCGTAGAGCAGCTCTCCCTCCTGCTCCAAAGCGGCATCCTCCGGATACCGAAGAATTTTTGCGTAAACCCCTCCGATGCCGATCCTTCGGCCATCCCCGCTGCGCTTGCACAGCAGGTACATGGAATATGCCGCCGACCGGGAGATGGATTCATAAAGATCCGGCGCATTGCTCCGCAGCTCGTCGTAAAACCGGCTTTCGGCAAACTGGCGAATCAGATGATTCGGCAAAAAGGTGTCGACGGCCTGATCCGCAACGAATGCAAACAGGATGCAGCGGCTTCTGGCGGCGAAGTCCTCCTCCCAGTTCCGGAAGCAAGTAAAGCCCTCCGGCTTGAGCAAAACGGAAGCAAGCGCGCTGCCGATCTCCTGAGCTTTTGCGAGGTTTCCGTTTTCCTTTTCGTGACGATAGAGCCGGGCGGCGGCTTCGCTTTCATCAATCTCCGGTGCCAAATCGCCCGCGATCTTCATATCACTGTCGTCGTTGCCGTACATGCCGGTTCCTCCTTTTTTGCAAAACCCCGCCGCACGCGGGTTCCGAAATGAAACAAAGCATCCCGGAACAAAGGCCCCGGGATGCAGAATTACTTGTTTAATTGCTCCCTGATTTTAAGCAGGGCCTCCAGCGACTCGCCCGGGGTGGTACAGGTACCCAACGGATGCGGATGGCTGGTGTAGAATCCGTGGTAATCGCTTCCGCCGATGGGCACGAGGCCATACTCCATGGCGATACGGGCGATTTCCTTTTTATCTTCATCCGTGTTGCGCGGATGGGAAAGCTCGATGGCCTGAATCTTACCCTCGCGGGCAAGCTCCTCCGCAAGCCCTAGGGAATCATACGCGCCGGGATGCGCCAAAGCGGCAATCCCTCCCGAAGCGCGGATCACCTCGACGGCCTCCCGAACATCCGGGAACTGGACGCAGTATGGAATGCGGCTGAAGACCTCCTGATAAAAATCGCCGAAGATTTCATAAGAATAGCCCCGCTCCATCAGCGCGCGCATGATATGCTGGCGGAAAATGCAGGTAGCCGGACCGGCCGCCTCCACGACATCCTTCCAAGTGATGGGGAAGACCTTTCCGATCTCCTCCACCAGCGGGCGGGCGGCCTCGTTGCGGGAATCCAGCGTCTTCTGGACGAATTTTTCAAGTTTATCCAAACGCTTCGGCATATAGCAGATCAGATGGACGTTCCGGCCGGTTTTTTCATCGACAGTGGATACCTCGAGGCCGGGAATCACGCGGATGCCGAGACGTTTGCCGAGATTGACGGCGCGCTCGACGCCGGCCATCGTATCATGATCGGTAAGAGAAACAAAGTCAAGCCCCTCCGCCATTGCGAACCGCACGACCTGATCGACGGACGCGGAACCATCGGAATAAAAGCTGTGGCTGTGAAGATCGCCTTTCACGCTTGCGCCCCCTCCGGACAGAAATTACCATTGCCATTATACATCCATGCTTGTTCGATTGCAAGCACCCCCATGAAAAAAGAAAAGAAACGCACGCACAAAAAATCCAATTTCAGTGTTGACAAAATTCCTTATCGTAGGTATAATTGCAACTGCGATGCGGGTTTAGCTCATTTGGCAGAGCGCCACCTTGCCAAGGTGGAGGTAGCGAGT
>CAZLMO010000171.1:0-3911 GCA_964560915.1 uncultured Oscillospiraceae bacterium | reverse complement strand
TCGTCTTCCACGATTTTGCGCCGGATATCGCCCTCGCCGCCGTTCTGGGAAGATAGCGAACCATTTGCAAGTACCATACCGATTTTGCCGTTCGGGGCTAGGTGGTAAATCATGTGCTGGAGCCATGCGAAATTAGCGTTGCCCGATGGCGGCAAACCATATTTCCATCGAGGATCGTCGTTTTGTGATCCGTCATTCCAATCCGAAAGATTAAATGGCGGATTAGCAAGTATAAAATCGGCTCTTAATGTGGGATGTAGATCATCGTAAAAAGTATCGGCGTTATATGCCCCAAGATCTGCTTCAATTCCACGAATAGCAAGATTCATCAATGCCATTTTGCGGGTAGTAGGGTTCGCATCCTGCCCAAATATGGATAAGTTATTGATATTGCCCGCATGATGATTTACGAAGTTCGCCGATTGTACGAACATTCCGCCTGAACCACAGCAGGGGTCGTATACGCGCCCCTTAAATGGTTCCAAGACTTCGACAAGGGTCCGAACCACACAGGACGGTGTATAGAATTCTCCCGCGCGTTTGCCTTCTTGCTCAGCGAATTTGGCGAGACAATATTCATAAGTTCGGCCTAAAATATCCTTATCCGTACCGTGCTCAATCATTTGAATATTGGTGAATAAATCGACCACGCTTCCAAGGCGGCGTTTGTCCAGCTCGTCTCGGGCATAGTTTTTCGGCAGCACATCCTTTAGCCGTTTGTTTTCTCTTTCGATAGCACGCATGGCGTCATCAATGACTGTACCAATTTCCTCTTTATGGGCCGCTTCAGCAATGACGCTCCAGCGAGCGGAAGGTGGAACAAAAAAAACGTTTACCTCCGCGTATGCGTCCTTGTCCTCGACATCATCGTCGTCCGCAAGAAGTTGCTGGTAACGTTCTTCAAATTTGTCTGATATGTACTTCAGAAAGATTAGGCCGAGCACAACGTGTTTATATTCCGAAGCATCCATATTCCCACGCAAGATATCTGCCGCCGCCCAAATTTGCTGCTCGAATCCGATATCTGCAGTACTGTTACCGTTTGCCATAATCTTACCTCTTTTTTCTTTGACTTATTAACTGGTTATAATCTGCTGTGATAAGACTGTCATCTACATATACAATCAGTATCACTGCACAAATTACCTCAATTATACTACTATTTTTACATTATATAGCAAAAAACTTGTGTTCACAAGCGTTATATACAATATCACATAGGCGCTGTACCATTTTTGTCATGACTTTAACCAATCATTCCCCTTGGCATTATTGAACAGAGGAAGAACCTATCCCCTCGACAAAGCTAAATACGTGTCATTTACCAAACGGACGCAGAAAAATAACATGAGCATCAAAAAAGGATCCACTTGCAACATCGTCGTTGTAGGTGGACCCGCTTTTATTAATTTCTATTTGATTATGCCATATGCCGCTCTACAAACCAGCGGCCGATGTTATTCCCGGCCAGAGACGCGTTCCTCTCAAAGAAAAGATAGCTTTGCCGGCGGTTGACCCATATGGTATAGCGATCGCCTTGGCCGCCGGCTTTCATGGCGGAAGCCTGGCAGATATCAGTCACCTTGTCGATCGCATATTTCCGGCCGTCCTCCCAGGTAATCTCTGTCGGGATGAGGCAGCCGTCTTCATCAAAGGCGGCGCGGACGGTCACGTAGACCTTAGCAGGTTTCGTCTCCATCGTCAACATCCACCTCCATATCTTTCAAGAAATCGCCGCAGCACATCAGCGGAGGGTCAATTAATTTGTACCCCTTACGCTTCATTACCCGGAACTTGAAATCGAGCAGCTCCGCGGGAACACGTAGTTCGGCCGCGGCGCCAAAGAAAGAAATATCGTCGTTCAGCTTTTCGAGCACGTCCTCGTCATCCATAAGGAACTCGGCAGCGAAGATGTTTGCTTCGTATTCCATGCGGGACGTGGCGTCAAAAAGGGTGAAGTCATGAAAAGCCTTGACCCCGGCAGCCTTCGCGTGCAAAACAGCATGCCCCAGCTCGTGTGTAACGATGATGCGCTGCAGCGGTTCCGGAAGGTCACTATTGATCGTAATCGACCGCTGGCCGCTCTGGGTCAGAAAAAAGCCCTTGCAGGCGCCGTCGAAGGTTCCCATGGGATCGAAGAAGACGAAAATTCCCATGGCATCGCACAGCCTAAACGGATCGGAGATGTCATATTTTCTTTTAAGCCGCTGGACTTCCCGGCTGATAAAATCCATAGACAATTCCAATACCTCCCCGGTTAAGGGTAAACAGCTTTTTGTATGTCAGAAGGGGAAGTCCAGCAATCAGGTTTTCTTTCCGGAAGACTTTCTTGCCGCTTCCTTGCAGGCGAAATAGGCTTTCGTGACAGCTTCAAAATAGGCGTCTTTCGCTTCCTCACTGATCTCGCCGCCGGCAAAAAGAGCGGTATTCAGTTCAAGGAGATAATTCAACTCTTTAGCCCCTTTTTGACCGAAGCGGGAGCGAGCTTCGTCTATATATTCTTTCTTCTCCAATCCGTACAGAGGATCGGTGATTTCGTCGCTGCGCAGATAGTCGGCCGAGACCTGCAGGATCTCCGCAAGCTAGTTCATGCGCCACCCGCGGGGAATGGCGCCGGCTGTTTCCCAGGCCACAACGCTCCGCCTCGAGACGCCTATTTCCGGTTCGGGAGATTACGGTTCGTGCGATCGATCTCCGCCCGAAAGATGAGCCGGAACAGACTGATCTTTTTACGGATATGCATAGGCTGGATAGGCTTGATCGGCTCGATGAGTGCGTCGAGCAGATACGTTGCCGATTTGGGAAAAAGGCGGTTTATCCGGCGGTGCTCAGGGAGATCTCAAAATGCCTAATGACGGCCGTGATCTGGTGAGGATGCCAGGGTTGATGTACAGATAGAGCTGTTCGTCTTTTAGATTTATAGCGGTCTATAAAAAATGAAGTTCACTGTCCCAATTGTGGCAGCCGATTGTTGGATGCCGGAGAAAGGAAAGACCTCGACGAAGGTAAAGCTGCTGGCGCTGGAAGATGTCAGGACTGTTCTTTGTAGACAAGTCCCGAAAGAGCTATAAGCTGAGATTCTAGCGTTGCTTAAGAATTACAGTTCCGAAAAAGGCGAATTCCGGGCTTGTCCAACATTTTTTTGTTTTTAACGTCTCGAGGTATCGAAACGCCCGAAAAAATTTGAGTTTCAGATGAAAAAATATCGCGCTGTCCTTGCCCCGCGTGCTCAGAGGCATAGGTAGTACCTATTTTTCTGGGATGAGCACAAAAAAACGAGCATCGCCAATGCTCAGGCGTGCTCGTCCTCCTGCTTACTCCATGCTATCACCATAACACGACGAAGCAATCTGTGCTTGTGTTTGGGTCTCGCCTGCGCAGAACTTCCGGCGATAGTCAGGGTCTCCGGTGATCTTTCCAGCGAGGTAGATGGTTTCCTTTTTCGGCTGATCATTCATATTGCTCGGCCTCCTCAATCAGAATCCCGAGGACGTCACCCGTTGAGATGATGGAATATTTGATTCCGCCCATCGTGACGTCCGTGCAGGCATACTTCTTGAATATCACTCTGTTTCCCTAGTGGAGCATGTCCGATTTCACTTTGCCCAGGCGCTCGATGGTTCCGGTCTGCGGCGTCTCTTGCGCGGCCTTGCTTATGTAGAGGCCGCCTGCGGCCTGCTCCTCCGCCGGGTCCAGCTGGACGACGATCCGGTCACCCAGCGGGAGAAGGTGGCATTTATCCATTTTTCTTTTCCTGCTTTTTGAATTTCTGGACGGCGGCTCTGATGTGCTCCTGCATCAGCAGTGTGTCGAGCCCCATGTATTCGTAGTCCTCCAGCCGCCGGCTGCTGTATGGGATCCGGGCGGCAATGTAATCCCACATCCGGTTCTGCAGGAACCGGTACCCGATG
>CAZLMO010000170.1:1722-3926 GCA_964560915.1 uncultured Oscillospiraceae bacterium | reverse complement strand
ACGGTGTCAGTTTTTGTATTATTTTGTTTGCGTTGACAATAAAATAATAAGGGTAAAAGATAAATATATTTCTAAATACTAAGATTATTGGCTTTGAAAAATATTATGCAAAATATTGTTATAAAAAGCGTTAAAATATTCTATTGTATATTTACATACCCAATGCTATAATGTGCGCATGAATATATAGGGAGTGTCTATATGGCTGTTAAGGCGATTCGTGAAAAATGGAAAGGCTCCATGACCGACCGAGAGCGTTTCAACAATCAAATGCACTATTTGCCGGTTGACCGATGCTTTAATATGGAGTTCGGTTATTGGGATGAAAATTTTCATCAGTGGAAGATGTTTAAAGAAAATGGCATCAAATCAAACTGGCAGGCTGATATGTTTTTCAATTTTGACCGTATTGAAACCATCGGCGGCAATATTTGGCTTCATCCACACTTCTCTAACGAAGTAATCGAAGAAACCGAAACAACAAGAACCGTCCGCAACGGCGACGGACTCCTTGCAATCGAAAAAAAAGGCGGCAGCAGCATACCGCACTATGTCGGGTCCAGTGTTATTACACCGGAAGATTGGAAACGGGTTAAAGAAGAAAGGCTTCGTATTGACGATCCGGAAAGAATCATTGATATTGATCTTCTAAAGGAAAATATAACACCTGATCGTGATTATCCGCTATGTGTCAACTGCGGTTCTATGATCGGTAAAATCCGCGATATGCTTACCTTTGAAGGGTTGGCATTTGCCTGCTTTGACTATCCGGATATGGTTGAGGATATGGTGGAACAATGCTGTTTGCTGGTTGAAAACTTTTTAGATCAAGTTCTTCCTCACTTTGATTTTGATCTTGCCAGCGGCTGGGAGGATATCTGCTTTAAAAACGGTCCGATCGTCAGCGTGGATTTCTTTAAAAATGTTGTAATGCCGAGATATAAAAGAATCCGTAAAAAGCTTGATACCTTCGGAATCGATTTATGGTATACCGACTGCGATGGTGATGTGCGTCCGATAATGCCATATTTGATGGAAGGCGGAATTAACTGTCTTTTCCCGTTCGAAGTCAATGGCTGTGCACATCCGACTGAATTGTTTAACGAATATGGCAAGGAATTGCGTATAATGGGCGGGGTTGATAAAATGGCATTAGGCGCCGGCAGAGATGCTATAGATGCCTATATGAAAACACTGATTCCACTTGTGGAAAGGGGAGGCTACATTCCATTTTGTGACCACCGCTGCCCCCCGAATGTGCCGGAAGAAGATTATTTATATTATCTTGATTTAAAAGAAAAGTTATTCGGTATGAAATAGTCGTTATTTTGAAATTAATATAAAATTGACGGAGGTAACAAAAATGAGTATTTATGAGGAAATCAGCAGCGCGCTTCAGCAAGGTCGAAAACCTAAAGTTGAAGAACTCGTCCAGCAAGCTATCGACGAAGGATTAAGCCCGAAAACAATTCTCGAAGAAGGCTTATTATCTGGTATGGCTATAATCGGCGAAAAGTTTAAAAATAACGAAGTATTCGTACCTGAGGTGCTGATTGCCGCACGCGCAATGAATGCGGGTGTTGCCGTTTTGAAACCGCATATGACTGCGGCCGATATTGTCAACAAAGGTAAAGTGGTTATAGGCACCGTAAAAGGGGATCTTCACGATATCGGTAAAAACCTTGTTAAATTGATGATGGAGGGCAGAGGTCTGACGGTTATTGATTTAGGAGTGGATATTTCAGCGGAAAAATTTGTTGCCGCCGCTATGGAACATAATGCGGATATTATTTGCTGTTCAGCCTTGCTCACGACAACGATGAACGAAATGAAAGCGGTAGTTGAGCTTTCTACTCAAAAAGGTATCCGGGATAAGATTAAGATTATGGTTGGCGGAGCACCGATTACCAACAACTTCTGCGAATCTATCGGGGCGGACCGTTATGAAGTTGATGCTGCATCGGCAGCAGACGCCGCGTTGGAACTTTGCTCCGCTTAACTGATTAGGAGCATATCTTCAGGCAAGAGCTTAGCTCTTGCCTGTATTTATAGTAGTATGAAAATAATTTAATGATGTTGCGAGGAGCATAATAATGACAGAAAGAGAACGATTTATTAAAGCGCTGAAACGAGAGCCGATTACAGGTCACGTGCCAACCTTTGAACTGGTTTTTTATTTGACCATGGAATCGATTCGCAAGGTT
>CAZLMO010000170.1:1427-1712 GCA_964560915.1 uncultured Oscillospiraceae bacterium | reverse complement strand
AGCCAGTGGAATCAAATGAGCATCAGCGAAAAAAAGACGCAGATGGCTGATATGGCAAACTGCTATATCGACATCGCAAAAAAATACCATCACAGCGCCATTTTTGTTCATCCGAATCCGGGTGATTTTGATAATACCGTTTGGCTCTTAGAAACTATCCGCGAGTTATCTGGTGACGAGTATTTTATTATGATGCACGGAGATCCCACGTTCAGCATGCCTGATGGCAACTATATGGAAGAGTTTACGGAGATGCTATATGAAGAAGAAGACGCCGTTAAACTT
>CAZLMO010000170.1:0-1417 GCA_964560915.1 uncultured Oscillospiraceae bacterium | reverse complement strand
GATGCGGTGAAGTTTGAAGCCGCGCTGAGGATGAATAATAGCATTGCTTTTGCAGAAAAAATACAAAAGCTTCCGGGTCTTCTTGATGGCTTCGCGCTTTGTTCGGATTATTGCTTTAATGTAAATCCGTTTTTCAGCCCGGCAATGTTTGATACCTATATTGTGCCTTATCTTGCTGGTGTTATCAAGGCATACAGAGATATGGGTTTTTATTCTATAAAGCATACAGACGGCAATATTATGCCGATTGCTAAACAGATGGTTGACTGCAGGCCTGACGCGTTGCATTCGCTTGACCCACAGGGTGGAGTGTCTTTGAAGGAAATGCGAAGACTGTACAGTGATAAAGTAGCATTGATTGGGAATGTGAATTGCGGACTTCTGCAAACCGGTACGCAAGAAGAGTGCATTGCGGATGTGATGCGCTCACTGCACGACGGAATGGAAGGATTTGGCTATATTTTTTCAACTTCAAACTGCGCTTATACCGGCTTGCCGTTGGAACGTTATGAACTGATGAACAAACTGTGGTGGGAACATGGTGTTTATCCATTGAATTAACAGCATCTCAAACAAGATTCATGTTACCCATTATCTATTTCTGAATATAACAAAACTGCCTTTAGCATGTTTATGCAAAGGCAGTTTTATAAAAAATGGCAACTAAATCATATACACGCCGGAATCCAGCACGGCATACTCTTTATCATATATCTGGCAATATTTATTCACGGGTTCGTCAAATTCACGGTAATCTTTAACGGAATAATCATCCAGTCTAATTGTTCTGATTTTATGTGAACTTCTGTTGCAGATATAAAGATTGTTCATTACTTTGGTTAAACTGACCGGGTTGTCAAATGCGTTGGATTTGCCGCCTCCGATTCTGAGCAGTACACTTTGCTCGGCCGGGGAGTAATTGATAACACAATTGTTTTCCGGTACCACACACCAAATGTTCTTTTCATCCACTGCCGGGCATTGAACAGAATGCTCCTGATAAAGCAAATCACATTTAAGTACGCTACTGCCGCTTGCGGTAAATATGTGAAGTTCACCGGTTTTAAAAAGAACCGCGACAGCACCATTCGGGAAAAATGAAGTATCGCATGTAATAAAATCACCAATCTGCTCGATAATAAGTTTATAGGCATTGCCAAACTTTGCCTGCAGATAAATGTTTTTTACAATAGGCTCAGATATATGAATGCTTTGATCAAAATAATGAAAAGATACTTTGACATTGCCGTTATCAAGATAATCTTTTTTTAAATATATAAAACCCTGCTGATAGGGTAAAATATCGAGCGGTTGGAAATTGAGCACTTGTCGCAACACTATCACTCCAAGTTAAAAAATAAGTACCCCGCCAAGCCGGATACGGCTGATAAGAACCTGCATAAGCAGGTGGGTGCCG
>CAZLMO010000169.1:0-3971 GCA_964560915.1 uncultured Oscillospiraceae bacterium | reverse complement strand
TGGTTGCCCGACGAGGATTTGAACCCCGACAAACAGAGTCAGAGTCTGTCGTGCTACCATTACACAATCGGGCAATTTCTCGTGCTTTTTTATTATACTTATTATGGGCAAAATGTCAAGGACCGAATTTCATTTCGCATGGTATTTTTTGCGTACGCTCGACAAAATGCGCTTATGGTATTATAATCAGAAATTGGGTACAATATTCTTAAAAAAAGGAGGTTCATCTATGTCTGCGGTAAACATGAATGAGGAGGATTTCGGCAGCAACATCCTGAACGGAAGCGGGAAAGCCATTGCCGATTTTCACGCCTCCTGGTGCGGCCCCTGCAAAATGCTTGATCCGATCATTGAGGACTTGGCAGATGAACTGGGAAGCCAGGCTTTTGTCGGCAAGGTCGATATTGACGAATGCAGCGATATTGCCATGGATTACAATGTCTCCGCGGTGCCGACCATCATCTTCTTTAATAACGGGGAAGAAGCGGCCCGCCTTGTCGGCTACCAGACCAGAGAAAATCTGCTCCAAACGCTGAATTCCATCTGAAACAAGCCACATATGAAAAGCGGCCTCCTCCCGGAGGCTGCTTTTTTTGTAAAAAAAGCCTCATCATGAAATGCCTCTGACGCCGAAAAGGATCAGGTACGGCCTCTCCGGATATCCGATCGGCTCCGTGTGGGAAATCGGACAAAAAAACGATTCAGAGATCCAGGTTCATCAGCTCGGCGTCAAAATAGCGGTCCCCGACCTTAAAAAACTTGGGGAACGTGCCGATCCGCCGGAAACCGAATTTTTCGTAGAGAGCGATCGCGTTTTGGTTATCGGCGCGTACTTCCAGTGAGAGCACTTCGAGGTGCGCGTCCTCCTTTGCAAAGCGGATGGCCTCCCTCATCAGCGCCGTCCCAACCCCTTGGTGCCAGCACCCCTTTGAGATGATGATGCCCAGTTCACCGCGGTGGGAAAAGCGCCTCGGGAACGCATCGATGCTGCAGCTCCCGATGATGCGTCCGTCTGTTTTTGCCGCGAGCATCAGGGATTTCTCGGATTCCGCCATACTGCGGATGAAGGCGGCTTCCTCTTCCTCGGTGAGAGGCAGGCCCTCCGCGCCGAAGGAAAGATTGTCGGATTCCCCGCCCGCCGCTTTTAAAAAGGCGAGCATCTGTCCGGCGTCCTCGGGTTTTGCTTTTTCGATCCGATATTCCATGATTCTTCCCCCTGAGCCGTTATTCCTCCGCCTCGGCGACGATTTTGTCCCGCCAGGCCTTCGCCGCCTGCTCGGCCTTGTTATCGCCGAAATGATAATAGACCTTGCCCTTCAGCGCATCCGGCAGGTACTGTTGTTTCACATAATGATTTTTATAATTATGTGCATACTTGTATTTTGAAGGGGTATGGCCGTCCCCGGTTTTGACGTGGAGATTGACGAGCTGCTCCGGCACATCCCCGGTGAGCCCCGCCTGCACATCCGCGAGTGCCGCCACTATGGCAAGCATGCCGGAATTCGACTTCGGCGCGGTGCACAGCAGAATGACGGCATCGGCGAGCGGGAGCTGCGCCTCCGGGAGCCCAAGCTCGAGCGCCGTATCCACGCAGGCCTTTACAATCGGGATCGCCTGCGGATAGGCAAGCCCGATATCCTCGCATGTGATGGCCAGAAGCCTGCGGCAAACCGGCAGAATGTCGCCGGCGTCGATGAAGCGCGCAAGGTAGTGCAGCGCCGCGTTCTCATCCGAGCCGCGGACCGACTTGTGGAAGGCCGAAAGAAGCTGGTAATGGTCGTCTCCGTCTCGGTCGTAGCGGTTTGCGCTGCGCTGCGCGGCGGTCTTCGCGTCCTCCATGCCGATATGGCGCGCGCCGTTTTCGTCTGTCCGGGCGGCCAGCCAGCAGATCTCCAGCGCGTTGATGGCCTTTCGTGCGTCGCCGGAGCAGTTCCGCGCGATATGCGCAAGCACGCCGTCCTCAACTTCGATGGGCGCGCCGTCCTCTTTCTCGAGCCTCTCGACCGCGCTGCGGAGCGAGCGCTCCACATCCTCCGGCTCCAGCGGCTTGAATTCAAAGACCGTGCTCCTGCTGAGAATGGCATTATAAACGTAAAAATACGGGTTCTCCGTCGTGGAGGCAATCAGCGTGACGCGGCCGTCCTCGATAAATTCGAGCAGCGTCTGCTGCTGCTTCTTCGTCAGGTACTGGATCTCATCGAGATAGAGCAGCACGCCGGCGGCTCCCCCGATGCCCTCCGTCTGGGCAATGACTTCCTTAATATCCGCGGTGGAGGCGGAGGTGCCGTTGAGCTTGCAGAGCGTCTTTCCCGCACGCTGCGCCAAAATCCGCGCCACGGTGGTCTTGCCCGTGCCGGAAGGGCCGAAAAAGATCAGGTTCGGGATCTCCCCCGAATCCGCGATGCGGCGCAGGAGCTTCCCCTCGCCCAGAATATGGCTCTGACCGCAGACCTCAGACAGGTCCGTCGGCCGCAGTCTGTCCGCGAGCGGCATATGCGCACCTCCTTCCGGAAGAAATTCGGCAGAGATTTCCTATCAAAGAAAAGCCTTGAATGAAAAGATTTCGACCAAGCAATTTTCCGAGGGCATATTCCCCCAGCGCCCCTCGCGCATTCTCCGGAAACGATCCGGAGAGGATTTTCAATAAAATTCCATTGCAAGATGAAGAGACGGAGCTTATCCGGGAGCCGCGGCGGGCCTTAAGGCCGCGCGTTTCTCGGAAAATCCCGAAGCAAAATCACCGATAGAGCGGGAACCGGGCGCAGAGCTCCGCGACCGCTTCGTTGACGGCGTCGGCGCTGTTTTCATAATCGAACGTGGCCTTCGCGATGCAGTCCGCGATGTCCTTCATCTCCTCCGGGCCCATGCCCCGCGTGGTCACGGCGGGCGTGCCCAGCCGCAGGCCGCTTGTCTTGAATGCGGAGAGCGGGTCGCCGGGGATCATATTCTTGTTGGCGGTGATGTGGACGGAATCGAGGCGCGTCTCCAACTCCTTGCCGGTGAGCCCCATTCCCCGGAGATCCATCAGGATCAGATGGTTGTCCGTTCCGCCCGAAACAAGACGGAAGCCTTTTTCCAGCAAAGCATCCGAGAAAGCGGCGGCATTGACGACAATACGTTTCTGATATTCCGCAAACGACGGCTCCAACGCCTCTTTGAAGCAGACCGCCTTGGCCGCGATGATGTGCTCGAGCGGGCCGCCTTGGCACCCCGGGAAGATGGCATGGTCGATTTTCTTGGCCAGCTCTTCCTTGCATAAAATCATACCGCCGCGCGGGCCCCGAAGGGTCTTGTGCGTGGTGGTCGTGACGACATCCGCGTACGGCACCGGCGACATGTGCAGCCCCGTTGCCACAAGCCCGGCGATATGGGCCATATCCACCATCAGGTAGGCGCCGCAGGCGTCGGCGATCTCGCGGAATTTTGCAAAATCGATGGCCCGCGGATAGGCGGAGGCTCCGGCGACGATGACCTTCGGCTTATGCTCCATCGCAACCTGATAGACTTTTTCGTAGTCGATGCGGCCGGTCTCCCCATCCACGCCGTAGAAGACAAAATGGTACATCTTTCCGGAAAAATTGGCCGGGCTCCCGTGGGTCAGATGTCCGCCCTGGTCAAGATCCATGCCAAGGATGGTATCCCCGTATTCCGCCAAAGCAAAGTAAGCGCCAAGGTTGGCCTGCGCGCCGGAATGCGGCTGGACGTTGGCGTGCTCGGCGCCAAAGAGTTTACAGGCTCTCTGCCGGGCAAGCTCCTCCACCTCGTCGACGAATTCGCATCCACCGTAATGCCGGTGGCCGGGATACCCCTCCGCGTATTTGTTTGTGAGCACGGATCCCATGGCCGCGAGCACGGCGGGCGAGACAAAATTCTCCGAGGCGATCAGCTCGATGTTGCCGCGCTGGCGGTTAAGCTCCCGATCCATCATTCCGGCGAGCTCCGGATCCTCCTTCTTAAGATATTCGGCGCTG
>CAZLMO010000168.1:1665-3972 GCA_964560915.1 uncultured Oscillospiraceae bacterium | reverse complement strand
GCGGCCACGACGAGCGCGAGCAGACGCTCAACCAGCTGCTCGTCGAGATGGACGGTTTCGGTTCCAACGCCGGAATTATCGTCATCGCGGCGACCAACCGCGTGGATATCCTTGACCCGGCGCTGCTTCGCCCGGGCCGTTTCGACCGCCAGGTCACCGTGGGTCTCCCGGACGTTATCGGGCGGGAAGCCATTCTTAAAATTCACACCCGCAACAAGCCGATCGGGCCGGACGTGAACCTCGCCGTCATCGCAAAATCCACGGTGGGCTTCACCGGGGCCGATCTTGAAAATCTGGTGAACGAGGCCGCCCTGCTCGCCGCCCGCCGCCAGAAAAAAGCCATCACTATGGCGGAAATCGAGGACGCCACCATCAAGGTGGTCGCCGGGCCGGAAAAACGCTCCCACAAGGTCAGCGAAAAGGACAAGCGCCTCACCGCTTACCACGAGGCCGGCCACGCGGTCGTCACCTTCTTCAGCAAGACGCAGGATGCCGTCCATGAGATTTCGATCGTACCGCGCGGCTACGCGGGCGGCTATACCATGAGCCTGCCTTCCGAGGACCGCAACTATATCACCCGTCGTTTCATGGAGGAAGAACTCTGCACCCTGCTCGGCGGCCGCGTCGCGGAGCAGATCGTCTTCGGCGATATCTCCACAGGCGCCTCCAACGACATCGAGCGTGCTACCACCCTCGCGCGGAATATGGTCATGCGCTACGGCTTCAGCGAAAAGCTCGGTCCGATGGTCTACGGCTCCGATGAAACCGAGATCTTCCTCGGCCGCGACTTCTCTCAGGGCCGCCACTATTCCGACGAGGTCGCCTCCGACATCGACGCGGAGATCCGCAGCTTCATCGACAACGCCTACGATCAGGCAAAAGTCATCCTCGAGGAGCATCGGGATAAGCTCGAAGTCACCGCGAACCTGCTGATGGAGCGGGAAAAAATCAGCGGCGAAGTGTTTAAGGCGATTATGGAAGGCAGAGAGCTCCCGGAGAGCCCGAAACCGGGCGCCGCGGCCGATTCCGGAGCGGGCGTCCCCCCGGTCAAGCCGGATGGAAATACGCCCGAAAGCGGCGCCGAAGAGGCCACGGCCGATGCGGAAGTAATCCTTTCTGCGCCCGGGCCGGAAGAAAATACCTCGGGGCCCGATTCCAGAGACATCATTTCTCCTGCCGGCACAGACACAAAAGCCTCCGCAGAGGAACCGCCGGCAGACCCGGAAACGAAATCGGAAAATTGATTTACAAAAAAAGAGCAGGACCGGCGGAATTTTCGCCTGCCCTGTTCTTTTTATGCCTTGATGGACTAAAAGCAAAAATGATTATTCAGAAATGAAAATCCAAAATTTAAACCAAAAAAACAAAAGTAGGGAAAACACGATGCCGGGGCAGGCTCATAAAGCCCCTCCGGGCCGCCGATGATAAGAATCCTCCGCTTATCCACAAAGCGATACCGCCCGGCCCTGCCCTTGAAGTTTAACGGGCGTTCTCCCTTTTGAAGCGGCTCGCGATGTCAAGCAAAAGCTCCATATCGCCCTCGGTTAAATTCAGTTCCTTCGCCCCTTTGAAAAAATGGAAATACACATCCGGAAGCTCCTCACCGGCCGTCACCCGGCATTTGCTGTTGCCGAGCAGATAATCTGTCGAAATCCCAAAATACCGCGCCGCCCGGAGCAGCTTCTCCCCGGACGGGATGCTCTTATCCCATTTCATTACAGAATTCTTTGAAAAGCCGCATTCCCGTTCCATTTTTGCAAGAGAAACGCCCTTTTCTGCCGCAAGAATTTTAACCCTTTCCAGTAATTCCATCTTGGTTGTCCGCCCTCCGGTGAAAATATTCGCTGCGACCATTTTGGTATATCAGGAATATTTTCTTTCCTTTCTGTCTAGTGAAGATTTTTTTCTGGATATGTGGTATTTGATGTCTAAAATCTTGAAGTTTTTGACTGTTTACTGATTCTATTTTAGAATTTTTTCTTCGTATAGTCAAGAGGCCTTAGATAAAATTTCTATAAAAATAATCAAAAAATTTTAGCATGGAATAACGCGTCCCCGACTTTGAGGGAAAAAGTTTTTTAAGGGGAAGGATTTCCTGCAAAATCGGCAATCGAAAAACACGTTTTATTTTCGCGGCTGTGATGGCAAAGGGAGCGTCGCCTTCAGGCACCGCTGTGCGGCCGCGCTCTGAGGCAAAAACGTGAAAACGGGCGGAAACCATGCGCCGCATTCGGCCGATGGTTCCCACCCGCTTTATTGGTTGATAAAAAGGAATCCCGGATATGCCGATCCCGAATCGGGCCGGCT
>CAZLMO010000168.1:0-1565 GCA_964560915.1 uncultured Oscillospiraceae bacterium | reverse complement strand
TTTATTGGTTGATAAAAAGGAATCCCGGATATGCCGATCCCGAATCGGGCCGGCTTCCGGCAGCCATAAGATGAAAGACCCGAAAAAAGGCTTCATGCCGTCAGGCATCACGCCCAAAACGGCCTTCCCCATACAGACGCATTCCATAACGGTTTTCCTCTTCGGCCTCCGGGAGCCGCTCCGGCTCCCGTCACCGGGAAAAAGCGTGCCTGTATGGAGACGTTTTTCCCCGCCTTTCAGAGCCGATACAGCTCCTCCGGTTTGAGGATGCGGACGCCGGCCTCCTGCAGCACGGCGGCGCCGGCCTCGTTGTCGCCGAGGCGAAGGATGACCTTGGCGCCGTCCTCTGTGCCGCCGATGAACGCATACATATACTCCACGCTGATCTGCTTCTGCGCGAGTACGGTGAGTACCTGCACCATGCCGCCGGGCCGGTCGTCGACGCCGACCGCGAGCACATCTGTCAGCGAGACGGTGAGTCCTTTGTCCCGCAGTACGCGGTAGGCGGTATCCGGCTCCGCGACGATCAGGCGGAGGATGCCGTAATTCGTGGTATCCGCAAGGGAGAGCGCGCGGATATCGATGCCCGCTTCCGCCAGAGCGGAGGCAATTTCAACGAGATGACCCGGTTTGTTTTCCACAAAGACCGAAACCTGTTTGATCATGATTCTGCCGCCCCTTTCTTCTCAGATGACCCGTTTGTCGATGACCCGTTTTGCCTTGCCGGTGCTGCGCTCGATGGATTTCGGCGGAACCAGCACCACTTTTGTGGAGACGCCGAGCGTGGATTCGATCGCGGCCCGGAGCTCCTTTTCCTTCTTCTGAATATCCTTGACCATGTCGACGATCATATCCGGCAAAAATTCCACATGCACCTCAAGCGTGTCGAGGTTGTTGATCCGGTCGACATAGATTTCGTAATTCGGGCTGACACCGCTGCTTTCGAGCAGCACGCTCTCGATCTGGCTCGGGAAGACGTTGACGCCGCGGATAATCAGCATATCGTCCGTGCGGCCCATCGGCTTCTCCATCCGGGTAAAAGTCCTCCCGCAGGCGCAGGCGCCGCGTGTGAGGGCCGTGATATCCTTTGTGCGGTAGCGGATCAGCGGCAACGCCTCCTTGGTGATGCAGGTGAAGACCAACTCGCCCCGTTCACCATCCGGAAGCACTTCCCCGGTATCCGGGTCGATGACTTCGGCAATGAAGTGGTCCTCGTTGATATGAAGGCCGCTGTGCTCCGTGCATTCGAAAGAGACCCCCGGCCCCATAACCTCCGAGAGGCCGTAGATGTCGAACGCCTCAAGCCCGAGCAGCTGCTCGATGCTCTTGCGCATGTTTTCCGACCACGGCTCCGCGCCGAAGATCCCGGATTTGAGATGGATATCCTCCGGCGCAACGCCCATCTCACGCATCGTCTCGCCCATGTAAAGGGCGTAGGAAGGCGTACAGCACAGGATCGTGGAACCGAAATCCCGGATGATCTGGATCTGGCGGTTCGTGTTGCCGCTCGAGACCGGAATGACCGTCGCACCGAGTTCCTTGGCGCCGTAATGCAGGCCGAGGCC
>CAZLMO010000167.1:0-3993 GCA_964560915.1 uncultured Oscillospiraceae bacterium | reverse complement strand
TTTCCCCATCAAAAAAAACGTCCCCGCTTTTGGGTGCAACAAAGCCGCCGATGATGCGCAGAGTCGTTGTTTTTCCGCATCCCGACGGTCCCAAAAGCGTGACGAATTCATGATTGTGGATATCGAGGCTGATGTCGCGGAGAACTTTTTCCCCATCGAACTCCACCACGATATTTTTCAGGCTGATAATAGCAGTATGATCCATTCTGCATCCCCCTTTTGCGGATTTCAAGTCACGCAAGGTAAAAACAGGATCCGGCTTTCGCCTCACCCATTTTTCATGCCGGTTGCCCGGCATGGTCACGAAGCAAGGTTGAAAATGAATTTTGCCTCGTGGTGTTAAAAACCTGTCGACCCACCGCATTTTTTGGAACCGACCCCGCAAAAGGATTTTTTTCTAAACGTTGCTGTGACGCCCGGTTTTAGAAGGCTCCTGTGATGCAGTGTTTCAAATTCCCCTGAAAAGACGGCAAACACGTTTTCTATCGCACACTTGCCCGCAGGCTGTCGGCGACAGTGTCACCTCCCTTTAGCCGTTTTTCTGAGGGAATTACAACAGATGCAAAATTAACGAATTAACTATACCATACAATTTATAAAAGTCAATCCGTTCCCGCAGAATTCCGCTTTTTTCGTGAAAAGCAGAAACTTTTATGCAAAAAAATCGATACTCCATCCGCGGAAATCCGGCCCGTTTACCTGCTCCGCCCGTATGTTTTTTCATTTAAGAAACATTGACCGAATCCCGTGGTGAGGTCGCTCGTGCAGCCTTCGGAAAATCGGCGGCGGCCCGGCGCGATTTCACCCGGTCTTTCTTCGCCGGTATGATCGGCACGGCGGAAATCCACATATAAAAGACGGTCCGCGTTTTCATACCGCGGGCCGCCGGAGTGTTATTTGGTTCCAAAGAGCTCCTCAAACTGCGAGGGCTTCACATACACGGTTTTGTAGCGGTCGTAGATCACCTTGCCCGGCGCGGCGCCGCCCGGTTTCTTCACATTTCGGATTTCCGTATAATCCACCGGCACCTGCGAGGAATCCCGCGCCTTGGAGTTATAGGCCGCGACGAGGGCCGCCTCGAGGATTGTACGCTCCGGGATCTCGCGGTCCTCTGCGGCGATGATCGTATGGGAGCCGGGGATCTTCTGCGTATGGAGCCAGAGATCCGTTTTGCGGCTGTCTTTGAGCGTCAGGCGGTCGTTCTGGAGGTTGTTCCTCCCGCAGAGGATCCGGAATCCGTCGGAGGAGAGGTATTCCATCGGCGGCAGTTTCGGGGGCTTTCGGTCCCGGATGCCGTGATTTTTGAGGTATCCCTGCTCCAGCAGCTCCTCCCGGATCGCGAGCAACTCGTCCTCCGTCCGTGCGCGGGAGAGCAGATCGGATACAGAATCCGCATAGGCAAGCTCGTTCTCGCCTTTCTCAATCAGCTCTTTCAGGATCTTCTCCGCGCTGTCCGCCTTGCGGTATTCGTTGTAATACCGCTGGGCGTTCTGCACGGGCGTGAAGCGCGGATCCAGTTTGATGGTCAGCGGGCGGTTTTCGTCGTAGTAATTTTCCACCGTCACGGAGGTCATGCCCCTTTGGAGCGCATAGAGATTGGAATGGATCAGCTCGCCGCAGACGCGCAAACTCTCCCGCTCCGCGGATTTTGCAAGCTCCTGCCGCTGAACTTCGAGCTTTCTTGTGAGGCGGTCCCGCAGATTCGTGATGAAGCGAAACAGGTCGCCGGAGCGCTGCTTCATACGGTCGGCGCCGGTGCGGTCGGCATAGTACCGGTCGAGCAGCTCGCTGAAAGAGGCGCAGGGCTTCGTCTCCACGCCGTTTCCGTACTGCCGGACATCCAGGAACGTGAAATCCACCGGTCGGCCCTCCGGGTCGCAGACCATATAAGGCGCGGCCGTTTCGGCCTTCAGGGCATCGCTCACGGAGGAAATCGTTTCGCGGAGGCGCTCCTTCTGCGCTTCGGAAAGCTCGGTGCAGACGGGGTCCAGATCGCCGGCGGCCCGGAAGGAGAGCTCCCGGCAAACGATCGGCGAGACGCCGTCCAGATGCTCGAGCAGCGCTTTGGCGAGCGGGCGGGCGGGCCCGTTTGCCAGACGGCGCTCCAGCTCCGCAAAATTCAAATCCAGGGGGCTCAGTTTATCCTGCGTCGGCGGAAATTCGTAGCACATGCCGGGCAGAACCTGCCGCACGCTCGACATCTCCTCCGTGACGCGCTTGATGGAGTCGATGATGCGGCCGTCCTCCCCGATCAGGATGATGTTGCTGTGCCGCCCCATGATCTCCACCGCAAGCTTCAGGGTCACGGGGTCGCCGAGATCGTTATAGGTGGAAAAAGAGAGGTGCAGGATGCGTTCAAAGCCGAACTGCTCGATCCCGGCAAGCTTCGCGCCGCTCAGGTGTTTGCGCATGAGCATACAGAACATCGGCGCAGACTTCGGGTTGTCGAAGCCTTTCTCCGTGAAGTGAATCCGCGGCGCGGATGCGGCCGCCGAGAGCATCAGCTTCCCGCTTCCGCCGTTCCAGCGGAGCGCGAGAACCAACTCTTCCTTCGACGGCTGATGAATCTTGTCGATCCGCGCGCCGAGCGCCCTCTCTTCGATTTCTCTTTTTAATAAATTCAGCGTGATGCCGTCTAAGGCCGTAACACACGCCTCCCAACTTTATTTTGTCCAGTAGAGCGCCGGGTCCTTGCAGCGCCCGGAAACGAGAACTTCCACTTCCGGAAACCGCTTTGCCAGGTGATCCGCCAATGGCGCGATCACCGTGTTTTCCGTGCAGTGGTGGCCGGCGTCCAGCACGCAGAATCCCGCGCGGCGGATTTCGATCCACCAGTTATGCTTGACGTTCGCCGTCACATAGGCGTCCGCGCCGGAGGCCATGGCGTCCGGATAGAATTCCGCGCCGCTCCCGCCGCAGACCGCGATGGTTTTGATCGGTCTTTTCGCCGGCGTGTATTTGATGCCGCCGCTGCCGAGCTTTTCGGAGACGTAGGCGAGAAAATCCGGCAATTCCATTTGTTTGGGCAGTTCCCCCATGCGGAGCAGGCCCGTTTCGTCGTCGCACTCGCGGATATTCCGCAGGCCGAGCGCCGCAACCAGGCAGTCGTTCACGCCGCCGTCGGCGATGTCGAGCGCCGTGTGCGAAGAGATGACCGCAATGCCTTTCCGTGCCGCTACATACGCCATGTCGGAGGGATGCAGGCTTTTGAGCGGACTGAAGATGACCGGGTGGTGCGTAATCACAAGCCCCGCGCCCTGCTCGGCGGCCTCGCTGAGCACCTCCTCCGTCGCGTCCAGCGCGACGAGAACTTTTGTCACCCTCGCTTCCCCATCGCCGACCAGAAAGCCGGAATTATCCCATGCTTCCTGCTCGGAAAAGGGCGCGATCGTATCCATGTATCTGTAAAAGTCAATAACTTTACACATCTTTATTTTCCTTTATCTGTTCTTCAATCATGTCCGCAAGCGAATCATGCAAAACCGCATTCTGCGCGCCGGCCGGAGAGCGTTCGAGGCCTCTCGCGATGGCGTGCTGAATCGAGACCTGCCGGCTGAGATACTTCGCGGCGGGCTTCGAGGGATCCTGCAAAAGCTCCCCGGTATAGCAATAGAGCAGATCCGGCGTCCATTCGTCCCCCGTATAGTAGACGCTCATGACGCTGTAGACATGCCCTTCCGCCTCGGCCGCCTTCTCTTCGTCAATCCGGAAGCCGTGTTCGCAGAGCCATTTGCGCAGGTGTTCCGGCCTCGTCATCGCCTGTAGGATCAGGTGCACCGTCTCCCGCCGGAGCCATTCGCCCTTTTCGATGATTCCGGCGATGGTCTCGCCGCCCATCCCGCAGATAATCACTTCGTCAATGCCACGGCCCGGCAGCTTTTCCAGCCCGTCGGAGAGAAGAAGTTCGATCCGATCCGAAAGGTTTCGGGCTTCGATCTCGGCGCGGGCGTTTTCGAGCGGTCCCTCGTTGATATCGCAGGCGTAGCCCTTCGT
>CAZLMO010000166.1:0-4025 GCA_964560915.1 uncultured Oscillospiraceae bacterium | reverse complement strand
GCGCACATGGATTCGAACCATGGACCTCTACATTATCAGTGTAGTGCTCTAGCCAACTGAGCTATGCGCCCCTGAGCCAAAAATACATTCGTAATTATAACAAGGTTTTATTTTTGCGCAAGAGCCCCATGTCGAGCTGGACGCGCCAGAAATAAAGAAGTGCCGATAGCACTTCATTTCCCTAGTACTCTCAATTATATTGCAGTTTGGGAGCATGAACACCCGATCGCATAATCTACGATTTTTACCCGATTTTGTCCATCATGGCGCCAAAGCCGGTATCTTCTGGCAACACGGCGGTCACCATCCTCGAAATCCGGGATACCTCTTCGGGTCAGCCGGATATAGAGACGGTGATCATAGACATGCTTGATGCTGAACACAGGCCCTCCGCCTTCCTGCGCCTTTTCCTCCAGAAGCGCCTCCATCGCGTCTATGAATTCCCATTCCCGCCACGGCCGCATCTCCAGCGGAAACGATATCTCGCTGATTTCTCCGCTTCCCAGCCGCGCCCATTCCTGCGGACTGATCATTTCCCGCGCCTGTGTCAGCATATCCTCCAGACATTGGCGGAGGTCGGTCATCCGGCTGCCCTGAAGCGCGCCATCTTTCACGCGCGAATACAGTGGTCTTAGCATCATATCCTCCTTAGATCACTCGATTCCTTCCGGAACCTACTTAGTTCTAGCACGTAGACTCGGTTCCGGTCAACTCGGACAAAACAATACAGGGAATTATTTCCCTGTTAAGCCTGAACCGATCATTTTTTCGTCCGCCGGCGCGGATGCGTGACCACCGCGGGATGGACCGTTCCGCCCCAATTATCCCGTTTGAAGATGAATTTGAGACAAGCCCACATCTTGGGAAGGATGGGCCAATTCGTCACATCAATCTTCAGTTTTCTCGCCCTCCTGCCACTTCGATCTATTTTTATTTATTGCTCTGCCCTTCACTTCCTCCAGCAGCTTTTTTCCCTCGCCCTCGCCCTTGACCGCACCCGGCATATCGCACGGTCGCTCTCTCGGTTTTACTAACGATATGAGAGCCGGCTGCTTGGGAGGCTTCCTCCGGATCAGCAGGAAAAGCGCATTGTCCATCTTGTTGGCGTAGATGTACTCCAGCCCATCCTGGTTCTGATCCTGATTTTCCAGGATATAGCCAAGCACCCTCTCGTACATCGCGACTTGCTCCCGGCTGCTCACATTGAGACATATCACCAAGCAATCCCTTTTGCCGCGTTTCAAATCTGATATGTCGTTCGGTTCCAAGCATCTGATGGCTTCCTTGATGTGGGCCGAAACGCTTTGGATCAGACTCTGTAGCAGCTCATCCGACTCCATCCTGGAGTCCAGTTCTTTCCCGATATCCACGATGCTACCTCTCATACTCATGCCTCCAAGTCACTTGCCGCCGCTCCGGCCGCCGCCACACGGCTCCATGCCTTCCGGAATTCCGGACCTTCCGCCATTAGGCGCGCGCAGACCCTCTTTCTTGTTTTTGACGATTGAGAAATACAGATGCTCGCCAATCCGGTTCGAATATTCGAATAGGAAAGGCGCATTGCGGTCCTGCCGATTCTTCGTGTACTCCTGCGCCGCTTTCTCGTAACTCTTCATGTATTCGTCCTCGCCGTTGATGAAGATCGAAAATTGGAGCTGTTCCCGTATTCCATTCATCAATCCGGCCAAGTCCTCCTCCGGAACAATTTCGAGCGCCGCGCAGAGCAGCTCACAGACCACTTCGCACTGCGCATTCATGAATCCCGGATCCTGCTCTTTCTCGAGAGCCACTTTCAGCTTCTTCTGCAGTATTATGTTCGGATCTTGCATATCGTTCTCTCCTTGCGTCCGTCCTGCTGCTTCTGACCGCGCGATGGCGCCAAGCCTCGCTTTGATAAACATGACGATAAATGCGGAACGGACCCCACAATCTAACAGTAATCCTGACCGCTGTCAAGCTTGCGACAGACGAAAAAAAATAGCCTTCGGAAACGCTATCGAAAAATAGTGACGAGATCAAGAGTTCCCTTGATCCTCGCACAGCCATTTTATTGTTAAGGTACCGCTTCATAACATGGCGGGTATTTCTTCCCCTTCGCGCAGGTTGACGAGTTTCGCCCGCCCCCATTCGGGACACTTTTCTGCGTAGCTGGGCCAGTATGTGCAATAATACACTCCCGGATTTTCACCTGCCGTCATTTCGTGCAGACAAGCCTTGCATATGACCATTTGTTTACTCCTCCATTTTTGTATTGGGGACAGTCTAGCATGGTCCCGAATATGCGTCAACCCTCGCATGGACAAACAAAAATCCGTTCAAAATAATTAAACGGATGTTTTAAAAAATGGAAGGCAATCTCTTCTGCGGCTTGTTGGATACCAGCAATTTTTCCCCGCAATTGTCAAATTGCCGATTCTCACATACCAGCGTCCGATACGAGTCGCTGACGGATGACGTTTCCGCCATCTTTTGTCCGCATACGGAGCAATGTTTCTCCTCCTCTGGCGTTTCGTCACCTCATCGAACGCGCGCCTTGATGCTTTTTCCTCGCTTCATATTGCGCTTTACCATGTTGGGGACAAGCGGCATTGCCGCAAACATATCCCGCGTAAGCCGGGCAGCTGAGATGCTCGACCGGCTCCAAAATTCCGCCGCACTCCGGACAGATCATCAGCGATCCTCCGACCTTTATACAGATTGCGAGGCCAGGTTCTCCTCGATGGCCGCTTTGATCATGTCTGCCAATACGGTTCCGGGCACCAGCTTGAACCTTTCTTCGTCGTCACCGTCGGTATAAACCTCTATCATGCCTTCGTTAGCCATGGCACACAATTCGTCAAGGCAGCACGCAGGAAAAGCGACGAAATGTAGATGCAGCCGACCAGCTTTATAGAGGTTTTCCAAAGCGGGCATCAATTCAGAGACCAGGATCTCATGTTCAATACCTGGCTTTTCTCTGCTCATCAGGATTTCATAGAGAAAGGAAGCAATCGCTTCTCTCTCCACTTTCTGCAGTAGAGAATCCCGGAAGGACCTCCTCTCCCAAGTGACAGTTTGGACCGTCTCTCCTTCTTTTGCCATAAATATTCCTCCAATACGGATCATGTCCGTATGCCAGAGAAGATACCACCTCAAGCCGCCTCAGTCAATAAGACTGACAAAATAAAGCGGCCTTCGGAGACTAAATCTTTTCTCGTTACGAAGTGCCGCTGGGAGGCGCTGTCCCCGTGCCCTACGATTATTTCGTGGACGCTTCTTCCATATTTTCTTCAATTTCCTTCATTCTTAACTTCTCTCTCGCCTCCTCGCCCAAGGCGATTCTCAGCGTGGCGCCATCGTCCCGGATTACCGCGACGCTGATCTCGAACGAACCTTTCGCATTCTCCTCTTGGATGATCTCCCGCAACACCGACCTGAATCTTACCGCTACGCTCTTGCCGTCCGTTTCCTGCGGATAGCGGTCGACATTGATCGTTATAAAGTCGAGGAGCCCCGTAGTCAGATAGAAACAGTTCAGCTTTGCCTCGCCGCCCAATTCTTCCTCCAGGCAGCTCAAGATGTAGTTCCTCTGCTCCAAACGGAGCCGCGCATCCACTTCTCTGCCCCGATCCGCCTTTTCCAGGAGGGTTGCAGTCAGATTGAATAGGTTCCTTTCCAATGCCATTTCTAACAGCTCCAGCTTCCGGATGTATCCGAGTTTGTCTCGACACTGACCGAATTTTCGGCCAGCATATTCCGAAAGACTCATCACCCTACCTCATCCCGGCCGCAATGTCAAGCCGACGCGCATGACAAAAAACCGCCCGTAGGCGGCTTCTAGTTCGCTGGAAACTTATCAACATCGCTTTACATACTATGTGCAGTTGTTCTGCGGAGGGTTTTGTTCAAAGCTGATCTCTCGGACAGCTCATAGTCAGCCTATCAGAAGGCTGGTGACCTAAGGTTTGTATCGAGCCTTACGGCTCTCAAGCATCCCTAGAAAGGAGGTGATCCATCCGCAGCTTCCGCTACGGATGCCTTGTTAC
>CAZLMO010000165.1:0-4049 GCA_964560915.1 uncultured Oscillospiraceae bacterium | reverse complement strand
CTTCGCAAACCAGTATTTTTTTCATATCCTGCTCCTTCTTTCCGTCGGGCGCCGCACCCGGCCCTCACCAGTCGATCAGGCGAAATTGCCGGATACATGCATCCAGCGGGAGATAATATTCCACATTGCTGCCGGCGGTGACGCTCATATAATAGTTGGTCCCGCCGCCCTCGGCAACCAGCGTATAGCTCTCTTCAAAGCGATCCTGATACTCCCCGGCATCGGAGGCGCGGATCCGCAGGATCTCATAGCCGCCCGCCTCCTCCGGCGCAAGAAATCGCCATTCGTTATAAGCGCTGTACGGCTCCACCGTGACGGCGCCGATCCAGTCCTCCGGGAACGCAAATATCCAGCCGTTTCTCGCGTTGGCGACCCCGATCCAGCAGACGGCAAATTTGCCGCCCGCGTATTTCATATAGCAGATCGGATTCGCCTCGCCGGATTCCGGCTGAACCTCTTCCTGCTCCTCCGAAGTTCTTTCCGAAGTCTTTTCCGAGGTCTCCCCGGAAGTTTCCGGGGACGTTTCCTCCGAAACCTGCCCGGAATACGCGCACGGCACCTCAATGAGACCGTCGCCGTCGATATCGCCGCAAAGCACCGCGGAATACCGCAGCGGCTTCTCCAGCACGATCTCGTCCACGACGGTGATGCCCCCGCCTTCGTCTTCCTCCGAAAGAGGAATCAGCCGCGACAGGGTGTCGGCCTCGTAAACCAGCACTTCGCTGGTATAGACGCCCTCGGAAACCTGGGAATCCAAAAACAGCGCTTTTCGGCCTTTTTCCAGCTCTCCTTCCGTAACCTTCAGGAAAGAAGAAGCAAGGCAGGCAATCCGCACACTGTTGGTCAGCTCGATGGCGCCGGCATCCTCATACAGCATCCTGGCCTGATAGCGGCCGCTGGAGGAACCGGTGAAAACCGCGATCTCGTCCCAGCCGTCGCTGTCAAGATCCACGACCCGATAGGCGTCACACTTACCGCTGTAAAGGGTCTCCATAGAAAATCCGTCGAAACGGTAGACGCCGATCTCGTCGCCGCTCGACATCTCCCACCCGATCAGAACGGCTTCGCCGTCCTTGGCGGTCTGCGCAAAATCCACGGAGCTGACATCCGCCAAAGCGGTGGAAACTTCGTAGACCGAATACCAGACGCCGTCCGTTTTTTTCAGGATATTCATCCTGGTATCGTTCTCGGCGGAATCGGCGGAATAAAAGACCATGGCTTCGTTCTCGCCGTCTCTGTCGAGGTCGCGAAAAATAAAGGCCGAGTTTGCGTCCCCATTTGCCTTGGGATATTTGAGATGATAATCCTCGCCGACGACCTCCCGGAGCGCACTGTGAAGCAGGGACTGCTCCTCCGTGAGCTTCGGCGGCGACATCAGAGATTCCGTATCCGTTGTAAAGGAGGTACATGCGGAGAGAGAGACCCCGGCCAGCACGGCCGCCGCCAGAAGCATCAGCGCTTGAAAGGCCCTTTTCATTCCGGCATCCCCCTTCTCTCCATAAAGTTTCTCTATTAAATAATATAGTACAAGCTTTTTGTCCTGTCAATCAACAAGGTGTGAACAGAAGATGAAAATACCCGCAGCAAAGGGCCTGCGGGCATCGTTTCCGAAAACTTCGCATTTAAAAATCCGCGAAGATATGATAAAATGGAAAAAAAGCCGGCAATGATTTCTTATGAAAGGCGCGGATGCGGCTCCCATCGTTCCGGATCAGGCTGCTCGGCGGCGCAAAGAGCGGGCGGTCCCCCCAAATGCGCCGCTATGGAACGGGCAGGGGCCGGCATTCATTTTTCCCGGAAGGCGCGGATGTGGTTCTCGCAGTTCTGGATCAGGTTGAGCAGCGACGGCGCGAAGAGCGGATAACTTCTTGAAAGGCGCTCGGTCGTGATCAGCAGGGCCTCCTTATCCGGGATCGCCTGCTTGCAGACGAACGGATTTCCCTCGCCGATCGCGGCGGCATTGGCCTCGCTCCGCTGCATCTCCGCACCTGCGTAGCCGCGGGCCGCGCATTTCGGAATGCTGAACATGTCGGGCTGGTTCGCCGGGTTGATGTCGTAAAGGATCCGGAACATCCGGTAGACGCCTGTCATCAGATAGGAAGAGACCTCCACGGTCAGTTCCTTGCTGCCACAGCGCGCCAGAAGGTCGAAAAGAACATTCAGCGAGTTCGCAATCAGTTTTTTGTTGAGCACCGGCAGCACACCCGCGCGGGACAGGCTGTTTTCTTTGCCGACCTGCTCCGGCTCCGGGATCTCCTCCACAGATACGGTCATGCCGTCCGGGCTTGCGGAGCGCCCCAGCAGGTAATCCGCCGATACGCCGTAAAAATCCGCCGCGCGGATCAAAAAGTCGAGGCCGCATTCCCGGATGCCTTTTTCATAATGGGAGAGCAGTGCCTGCGATACGCCAAGCGACGCCGCCGCGCTTTTCTGGCTCAGGCCCTTTTCCTTTCTCAATAATGTCAGTACGCGCGGAAAATCGTTGTTTGACATTGTTCAGCACTTCCCCATTTTTTATTAACTGTTTGTATATTATATTTCATATCGTACCATTTGTAAACAAAATTTTGCAGGATTTTCAAAATTTTTATTTCGGAGGGTCTATGATTACCTACAAACTGCATCTGATCCGTCACGGGGAGACGGAGGGCAACCAAAAAAAGCTCTGCGTCGGTTCCCGAACGGATCTTCCGCTTGCGCCGGAGGGCGCGGAGGAACTGCGTGAGCTGCTGAAAACGTTTCAATATCCTTTCGTCCAAAAGGTCTATTCCAGCCCGATGCTCCGCTGTCGGGAGACCGCGGAAATTCTCTTCCCGGAGGCGGCGGACGAGCCGGTGGACGGCCTGCGGGAGTGCGACCTCGGCGAATTTGAAGGCCGGCCGTTTGCGGAACTCAATAAACAAGAGGCGTTTTTGCAGTGGCTGGAGGGCAAAAGCCCGCCGCCCGGCGGAGAGGATTCCCGGGCGCTCGGAGAACGCATCACCGCGGCGTTAGAATATATGCTGAACGACATGATGACCCGTCACCTCACCGAAGCCGCCGCCGTCACGCACGGCGCCGTCATCATGGGGCTGCTCTCGATGTACGGCTATCCGAGGGCCAAAATGAGGGACTGGGCGGTGGAAAACGGCTGCGGCTACACGGTCATGACCTCGGCCGCCATGTGGATGCGGGACCGCTGCTTCGAAATTATCTCCACCGTCCCGACGGGCGGAAAGGAGACGGAAAGGGAGTCGGAAGAATGGAACTTGGAAGAGCCATAAAATCCGGTGCAAGGGAGGCGCTGCACCATTTCTGGGGGAAATCCGCCGTTGCGCTGCTCATCTGCTATGCCGTTTACCTGCTGATCTATCTGATGGATATGGTCTTCACCCTGGTGTTTGCCGAGCCGGACATCACCGCGCTGATATTGGGAGAGACGAGCCTCCGCGAGCTGGCTGCCTCCTTCGCCGAACTCTATTCGCTGGCCGACACCGCTCCGGTCGCTCTGCTCATTACCGGCTGCGCGGCGCTGGCCTACCTGCTGATCCTGCCGCCGCTTTTCCTCGGTTACAAGAGCTGGTATTACCGCTCCTCCGGCGGCGAAAACGACAACCTGCTGCAGCTTTTCACCTATTTTTCTTCATTTAGGCTTTACTTCCGGGCTTTCTTCTATTCCATCGGCCTGTTTATCCGAAAGGTATTCTGGCTCGCATTTTTCTCCCTTCCCGGAGCGGGGCTGATCGGCGTGCTGTATTACTATGCTTATTATCTTGACGCACTGACCGATCACACCTCACAGATCCTTGCCGGCGCGGGCATCTGCTTCGGATGCTTTCTGCTTCTGGCCGGATGGCTGATGCTCACCGTATTTTTTCAGCGCTACGCCCTCGCCCCATACTATCTGGCCGAGGGAAAGGGCCCTCACGCCGCATTCCGAAAGTCGGTTTCCGCCACGAACGGAAGCGTGGCGAAGCTCTTCTTTTTTAAATTATCTTTTCTTGGCTGGTGGATCCTCTGCCTGCTTGTCCTGCCGGTTCTCTATGTAAACCCGTATTGGAACACGGCCG
>CAZLMO010000164.1:0-4050 GCA_964560915.1 uncultured Oscillospiraceae bacterium | reverse complement strand
TGCATCTCGGTGCGGAGCAGGTGATTGGTCTCCCGGTCCATTTTTCCGGAGATGTTCTTGCCGTCGAAGAGGATTTTTCCGGCGGTGGGATCATACAGGCGGATGATCGAGCGGCCGATGGTGGTTTTGCCGGAGCCGGATTCGCCGACGAGGCCGTACGTCTCGCCGGGGTAGATTTCAAAGGAGACGTCGTCAACCGCCTTGACCATATACTTCTTGCTGATCGGAAAATATTGTTTCAGATTCTCCACTTTCAGAAGGGGCTCTTTGGTGTAGTCAATCATTTTTCTGGTCCCCCTCCTTCAGCATTCTGTCGATTCTCCCGCGCAGCTCCGGCGGCATATCGACCTTCGGAGCCCTTGGGTCGAGCAGCCAGGTGGCGGCGTAGTGCGTATCGGTGATTTTAAACATGGGAGGCTCGGCGTAATCGTCGACGTTGAGCGCAAATTCGTTTCTCGGGGCAAATGCGTCGCCCCGAACCTCATGGAGCAGGTTCGGCGGGCTGCCCGGGATCGTATAGAGGCGCTCGTCATGCGTTTCGAGGTCCGGAAGGGCGGAAAGAAGGCCCCAGGTATACGGGTGGCGCGGATCGTAGTAGATCTCGTCGATCACGCCTTTTTCGACGATCCTTCCGGCATACATGACGTAGACAAAATCGGCGACCTTCGCGACGACGCCGAGGTCATGGGTGATGTAAATGACGGAGATGCCGAGCTTGGTCTGAACATCCTTGATCAGCTCGAGAATTTTCGCCTGAATGGTGACATCCAGCGCGGTGGTCGGCTCGTCGCAGATCAGAAGATCCGGGTTGCAGGAGAGGGCAATCGCAATGACAACACGCTGCCGCATGCCGCCGGAGAGCTGATGCGGATAATTCTTGATCCGTTTTTCCGGATCGAGAATGCCCACCAGATCAAGCAGCTCAATGGCGCGCTTCTCCGCTTCCGCTTGGGGGGTCTTGTAATGGAGAATCAAGCTTTCCGTAATTTGGTCGCCGATGGTCATCGTCGGGTTGAGAGAAGTCATAGGATCCTGGAAGACCATGGCGATGCGCTTGCCGTTGATGTGCCGGCGCATTTCTTTCTGGGAGAGCTTGAGCAGATCGAGGTCAATCACCTCGCCGCTTTCGCGGATATAGTTAAATTCGGCGGAGCCGGAATTGATATGGCCGTTGCTGTCAAGAATGCCGATGGCCGTCTTGACGGTAACGGATTTTCCGGAGCCGGATTCCCCTACGAGGGCAACGGTTTTGCCCCTTGGCACATCGAAATCCACGCCGCGCAGGGCATGAATGTCGCCGGCCGTGGTTTTGAACGAAACATCGAGGTTCCGAACGGAGAGAATCAAATCTTTCTTTTCCATATCGGCGCCCCCTTACATTTCTTTTTGCTGCGGATCGAGCGCATCGCGGAGGCCGTCTGCAACCAGGTTGCAGCAGAGCATCAGCAGCGACAGGATCAGCAGCGGGGAAAGGATCATATACGTGTGTGTGGTAGCAAATTTATAGGCATCGTTGATCATGGTGCCGAGCGAAGCAAGCGGCGCCGGGATGCCCAGGCCCACAAAGGCCAGAAACGCTTCGGTGAAGATCGCACTCGGAATCGAGAACATCGTCTGGGTGATGATCTGGCCGACGATGTTCGGCATGATGGTGCTGAAAATCAGGTGGAACGGGCTTGCGCCGAGGGAACGGGAGGCAAGCACATATTCCTGCTCTTTCAGCTTCAGCATCTGGGCGCGGGCGATCCGGGCCATTGGAATCCATCCGATCAGGGAGATGGCCACGATGATGGCGCCGAGCCCCGGGCTCATGACGAGAATCATCAGCGTGACAATGACGAGATTCGGGATGGAGTTGAGCAGCTCCGCGATCCGCTGCATGACCATATCCGTCCTGCCGCCGAAATATCCGGAAATCAGTCCGTAGGACAGGCCGAACAGGATATCGACGGTCACGGCTACAAGAGCGACCAGCAGGGAGATCCGGGTTCCTTCCCAGACGCGGGTGAAGATGTCGCGCCCAAGATTGTCGGAGCCGAACCAGTAGCAGACGTCATCCCAGCCGTTCGCCTCATATCCGTTTTTCTCGATCGTGCCGCTGGAGGTGATAATCGATTCGGTCCCGTTGAAACCCAGCCATTCGAGGCCCTTGATTCTCGGGGCGAGATTTTGCTGCTGGATCGTCTGCTGGTTATAAGTATAGGGTGTCATATATGGCCCGAAAATCGCGAAGAAAATGATAACCACAATCAGGAGCAGGCCGATCACCGCGCCTTTATTTTTGACGAAGCGTTTATAGGCATCCAGCCAGAAGTTCTGCGAGGCAAAGTTTGTGTCGATATGTGCGTGGATATCGTTGTGCTTCAGCTCGAACGCATCGGCCGGAAGATTGTTCAGATCAATTACGGCTTCATTTTGGAGGCTATTCGCGTCAATTTTAGGGTTGCTCATGATTTTCCTCCTTCGAAAGCCGAATTCTCGGGTCGATCACGCCATACAACAGGTCGATGATCAGCATAATCCCGATATACATGACGCTGTAGACAAAGGAGAGCACGATGGTGACGTTGTAGTCGTTGGACTGGATGGAACGAACCATCAGTTCGCCGATGCCCGGAATGGAGAAGATCTTTTCCACAACCAGCGAGCCGGTCATCTGGTTGACGAACAGCGGCCCGAGGACGGTGATGATCGGGATCAGAGCGTTGCGCAGAATGTGCTTCACGATCAGCTGCATGCCGCTGACGCCCTTGCTTCTTGCCAGAAGGATATAGTCGCTGCGCATCACCTCAAGAATTTCCGTCCGCGTAAACCTCGCAATATTTGCCATGCTGAACATCGCAAGCGAGATCGTCGGCATAATCGAGGAGTTGAACGGATTTTCGGTTGAGTAGAGAAGCGGCAGCCATCCTAAACGGAAACCGATAAAATAGGCGAGACCTAAGGCAAATACATAGGACGGCAGGCTCACGCCCAATACGGAGAAGATGGTCGCGATGGTGTCAATGATGGAGTTGTGGCGCAAAGCAGCCGCAATTCCGAGGAACAAACCGATCGCGGAGCCGATCGCAACCGCCTGGAATCCGATCCGCAGGCTGGTGGGCAGCCTCGTTTTCAGCAGTTCGGTGATCGGAACATTTTTTGAGATGTTGTAGGATACGCCGAAATCGCCCTTGCACATATTGAATACATAACGGAAGTACTGCACATAGACCGGATCGTTCAGGCCGTACTTCTCCCTCATCGTTTCGATCTGTTGCGCACTGAGCTTTTCATCGTTGAATGGGGAGCCCGGCATGAGCTTGAGCATTGAGAAAAGCAGCATCAGCAGAATCAGCAGCGTGATCGCGGACATGATCAGACGCTTAAAAAGATACTTTTTCACTGAGGATAACCCCTCCTCTTATAAAAGCATACAGTGGCTCTCTTCGGAAAGCCACTGTATGCATAAATTTTTTGCCAAAAGGAACCGGTCGCGCCGTATGATTTAGGAAATAACCGTACGGATAAAGACGCGGTTCAGGCCGACCGTGTGGAATTCAACGCCGGAGACGTTGGATTTGATCAGCGTGGCATCGCAGTTCTGATACAGCGGGAAGATGACGAAGTCGTCGGCGACCAGCTTCTCAGCCTGTTTGAAGGCATCCCAGCGGCCCTGAGTATCATAATCACCGTTGGTGACGCCGTTGATCAGAGCATCAAAATCCGGGTTGTTCCAGAGCCCGTAGTTGTAGGAAGAAGAAGTGGAGAGCCACAGCGTCATATAGGTCATCGGGTCGGCGTAGTCGGGTCCCCAACGGGAGATGCCGATATCGAAGTTGTGGAACTTCATCAGGTCGGAACGTTCTTTCTTCGGCATGGAAGCGATGGTGATCTCGAGGCCGGGCAGGTTCGTCTCCCACTGCTCTTTCAGGAACTGAGCCACATAGAGCGCGGTCTCAAGATCCTCAACGACAACGGTGTAAGACAGGGAGCTGACGCCCAGCTCGGCAAGCCCGGCAGCCCAGGCTTCCTGAGCGGCGGCGATATCCATCGTGTTGTACTGATACT
>CAZLMO010000163.1:0-4088 GCA_964560915.1 uncultured Oscillospiraceae bacterium | reverse complement strand
CGCCCTGAAGGTTCGAGGAGACGGCGATGGCAATAATTGGCGCCACGGGGGAGATATTAAGCTTTTTGGAGATCGCCAGCGCGACCGGCGCCACCATCAGTACCGTCGCGACATTGTCGACGAAGGCGGAGATGATGCCGGCGAAGAGCGCCAGCGCCGTCACCGCCCAGCGGACATCCGGCGTTTTGCAGATGATGAGGTCGGCCATCCTTGCCGGCATGCCGGAGTCGATAAACAGAGAGACCAGCCCCATTGTACCGCCGATCATCATCAGAACGTTAAAATCGATGGACGGCAAAATTTCCGCAGGGGAAAGAAAACCGGACAGAACAAAGACCGCCGCCGAACAAAGTGCGATCTTCGCGCGCTGTTTCGGCATGGCCAGCAGGCATATGTAGGTCAGCGCAAAAAGGATCGCCGCAATGGTCATTTTAGTTTTCCTCTACTTTTATGTATTTTCCGGGAATTTTGCATGGGAATATCTCTATCATTTGGCCTCATCAGGTGTCTGCGTATTTTGGAGAGTCCCGTTCGCTTTAAGCTCTTTGATAATCAGAATGCTCACAGGCAGGGCGAAAAGCCCGACTACGCCGAAAAGCTTCACACCGAGCCACATACAAAGAAGCGTTGCCAGAGGATGCAGCCCAACCCGTCGGCCCACAATTTTCGGTTCCATGATCTGACGAACAATGGTGACCACAACATACAGAACGATGAGCGCGATGCCGTACCCGATGTTGCCCTGCACGAGCGAAATGATCGCCCAAGGCAGGATCACCGTGCCGGATCCGACGATCGGCAAAATATCAAACACGGCGACGATCAATGCGATCAGGAATGCCTTTTCACAGCCGATCAGCAGGAGCCCGACGGAGATCTCCACAAATGTGAGAAGCAAAATCAGGACATACGATTTTGCATAATTCTCAAGAATATTTCGGAGGCTGTTCTTTGCCGAGCGGAGGATGGAGACGGCTTTTTCCGGAAGACTTTTTTTGATAAAGGCATTTACCCTTTCAAAATCCGCAGCCAGAAAGACCGTGGCAATCACGCAGACGACGGTGGCCATCAGCTTGCCAGGAAACTCCACCGCCGTTCCGGAGGCCCAGGATACGGCCTGCATGGAGAATTTCGTCACCGCGCTGCCGAGGGAGGAGAGCGCATCCGGAACCATATCCTTGAGCGCCTCCACGGTGGAAGGGTCAAGATGAGAAAGCAGGTTCAGCACGTCGCCGCCGAGCTTATCGAGAGCGGGCGCAATGTCGGAGGTATAATACTCCGGCATGCCGCTCACCAGATCCACCACTTCCGTGACGATGCCGACGGAGAGCAAAACCAGCGCGCCCGCCACAAAAATATAGACGAATAAAACCAGGATTATCGAGATCGGCTTGCGTTGGATATGCAGCTTTTTTCCCAGCCAGACGACCGCCGGCCGCAGCAGGCTGGCAACCGCATATGCGATCAGAAAAGGGAGAAGATAGACGAACAGATATTTCCAGATCAGATAGGCGATCAATGCGATCGCGGCCCAATATCCAAATTTCAGCAGAAAATCCTTGTATTTTTGCGTTTCCAAGAAGTCACCTCTTTCAGTATTCTTCCTCCATCATCCGATAACCGACGCCGATCTCCGTAAAGATATAACGGGTGGCGCCGGGTTTTTCTCCAAGTTTTTTGCGGATGTTTGCCATGTTGACCTGGAGCTTCTTCACGTTTCCGGGATCGCTGCCGCCCCAGATGGTTTTAACGATGGTCTCATGCGTCAGCACTTTTCCCGCATGACGCGCCAGCAGGGCAAGGATATTGAATTCCGTTTGGGTAAATGGAATTTCCTGCTCAAAAAGCGTAACGCGCCGTTTGCCAAAGTCGATACGCAGCCCTCCTGCGCAAAATATCTCTTTCGGCATGCCTTTTTCTTTGTTTCGCATGCAGTCCCGCAGATTTGCCCGGATGCGGGCGAGCAGCTCCGCCGCCCCGAACGGCTTCGTGACGTAGTCGCTTGCGCCGAGGTCGAGGGCGTTTACCTTATCCTGTTCATCGGCGCGGGCGGATACCACGATCACCGGGATCGACAGTTTGTTCCGGATCAGGCGGATCAGTTCCTGACCGTCCATATCCGGCAGGCCGAGATCCAGAAGGATCAGATCCGGCTGAAAGGAAGCGGCCATGATCTGCGCCTGGGCTCCGGTTTCCGCAAGGATGGCCTGATACCCGTTTGCGGTAAGAATGGCTTCGATCAGGCTGCTGATGCTGTGCTCATCCTCCACCGTAAGGATTCTGTATTTATTATTGCTCATCTTTTTTCTCCTCAAGCGGCAGCGAAAAACGGAAGCAAGCGCCGCCTTCCGGCCGGTTTTCCGCGGATATCGTACCGCCGTGCGCGTGAATGATCGTAGAACAGACCGACAGCCCGATGCCCATGTTGTGCTTGCGGTTGTCGGCGGGGATTTTTCCCAAGCCGAGATATCCGGAGAAGAGGCCGGGCAGGCGGTCTTCGGGGATTCCGGCACCGTTGTCTTCCACTTCGAAGATCGCTTTCGTATCGTTTATATGGGCATAAAAACGGAGCTCCGTCATGCCTTTTGCATGCTGAACGGCGTTTTCGAGCAGATTGAGGATAACCTGCTCGATCAGAATCGCATCCATCGGGATGAGGATAAATTCTTCCGGAATTTCAACCCGGACGGGACGTTCGGGATGGTACGTATTGAATTTGGAAACGGCGCTCTCCGTCAGTTCTTCCAAAACGACCGGGGTCTTATTGATTTTTACGCCGTCGTCGCCGGAGATGCGCGTGACCGTGAGCAGGTTTTCCACCATATGGATGAGCCAATCGGAGTTCTCCTGCATTTCCGACAGAAGCGTCCGCCGCTGCTCATCGGAAAGAGAGGTCTTTTCATCCAGCAACACCGAACAGGCGCCCCGGATCGAGGTCAGCGGAGTGCGCAGGTCGTGAGAAATTGCGCGCAGCAGATTCGCCCGCATGCTTTCCTTCTGACTTTCTGCTTTCACCTGGCTCTGCCGTTTGATCTGGGTGGTCATCGTGCTGGTGATGATGGTGACGGTCATCATGCAGGCGGCGGAGAGAATGGATACCGTGGGGGAAAAGTCAAATGCAAAATACGGAAACGTAAACGCGTAATTTACAAGCAAGACACTCGCAATGGAAGCCACGATTCCATAGAAATAGCCTTCCGTATATCGTGCGACCAAAAACACGCCCAGAATGAAGATCATCGGCGTCAGCACTTTCATGTCCAAAAGAAAGTCAAAAACCAGACAGACGCAGAAGGTCATCATCTCAATCCCGAACGTGACCAGAAAGTTATTCTGTTTCATACAGCTTCCTTCCTTTCAGGATCAGTATACCAAAAATTCGGCAAAGTTTCAGCAAAGAATACTTTTTAAAGACAGAAGACCTGCCCCCGGTCGGTGGGGCAGGTCTTCTGTATAACAGGGGACAGAAATTTATTTTTTAGCGGGAATCTCCTTACCGGGAGTCTTTTTCTCGCCGATGGAGAGGAGAAGGTTCAGCAGGATACCGGCAATCGAGGCACCGGCAACCGCCGGGATGCCCATGCCGAAGAAGTTGATCGTTCCGCCGTAGGCGTAGTTGATGCCGAGGCCGAGGACGATGATGACCGCGATAACCGCCGTGTTCTTCGCAGAGAACATGTCGCATTTGCGGTCGATCATGATCGCAATGCCCTGTGCGGCGATGGCGCCGAAGAGGTAGATCTCAAGGCCGCCGATGACCGCGAGCGGGATGCCGTAGATTCCGCGGATCAGAGGCGTGAAGCAGGACATGACCATCGCCATGACGGAGGCGGCCATCAGAACCGGCACGCTGAAGACGCGGGAGATCGCCATGGTGCCGATGTTCTCACCGTAGTTCGTGCCGGCCGGGCCTCCGATGACGCCCGCGATCATATCACAGACACCGTCACCGATCAGGTTCTTATGCAGCAGGCCGACCATGTCGTATTTCTTTTTGGAACCCTTTTCGCGGGCGACGTCATTGACGTAGATGTCAAGCTGGTAGACATGGGCCGTGGATTCCGGGATGGTCGCGATGGCGATCGGCA
>CAZLMO010000162.1:0-4119 GCA_964560915.1 uncultured Oscillospiraceae bacterium | reverse complement strand
GGGTGAATCGTTGCCGTCATAAGGGTCCGGCGAGCCGACCAGCTGCGGAATCAGCATGCGGTCTTCGGAGACCCGGATGGTGAAGGAGTATTCTCCCTCCGCCATGCCCGCGGGGATGGTGATGAGCCCGGTGTTCTTGCCGATCGAGACGCCCTGCGGCGCGCCGGTCAGCACATAGGCAAACGGCTCGTATCCCTCTGCGGTCACCTGAAAGCTCCCGCCTGCGGTTGTCACGGCGGTATGATCGGCGCTGGTGATCCGGAGCGGGTTCGGATGCGCTTGCCACACCCACTGCACCGTCACCCGCTGGGAGAACAGCGCCGTTCCGGTGGGGTCGCCGTTTTCATCCAGCACGGGAGTCAGCTTCTGCGAATCCGGCGTAAAGACGGTATCGTAATCCGAGACTTCCTTCTCGTTCCAATCCCATGGAAAATCCTGCGTCGAAAACATCTCTCCGGTATACTGGAATTCCTCCTCGGTAACCGTGCGGGTACCGTTTGAATTGATAATCCAGATGTACTCGTCGTAAGCCATCTGGTCGACGATCGTGCCGTCCTCTTCGTAGCTGCGGGAATAGGAAGCTTCTACTTCCAAAACCGTGCGGGTGAAGACGAGGGAGGAGGTGGTGTGGCACTGCATACGCCCGCCGCTGACCGCCTCATGGTAATCCATGCGGAAGTCGAAGCCTCCCGCCGAGCCCCAGTTATCTCTGTTCTCATAGACGTCAAAGTAGGTGCTCGGCACGGGTTTTCCCGTAATGATGGAGATGAGCGGCGTCCTCGTATCGAAATAGCCGTGCTCGTCGGTCATGGTCCGTGCCTGCCCGCCAAAGGGGATGTGCACGTTCCAGGTCGTGCTCAGATACGGGTTCAGCGTGACGATCCCGTTTGCGTATTCCTTCCATTCGTACTGCTGCTCAGGTGGATCGTCGGGCCCGGCCGCCCAGTTGATGACGCGGATGGGCTGCACCTGGCCCGTCACAAAGTCGTTAAAGTAGTCCGCCGTGGAGATGTCAATCTTCTGAAAGGGCAGCGTCGGCAGCACGGGGTCGGAGAAATAGGATTTTCCATTCTGTTGGAATTCCAGATAGACCTGATCCCCGGCATAGAGAATGTAGTCGTCCTCCTGAAAGAATTCCCCCTCCGCGTTGGTCGTGGCGTATCCCGAGGCGGGGTATTTGCGGATGGCGGGTTTGTCGATATCGCCGGCCGTGTCGGGGTTGAAGGTTTCGCCCTCCGGTACCACGAGAATCCGGTAGGGGATATCTGCGGCCGGAATCAGCGGGCCACCCTTTTCGGGAGGCTCCGTTTTGAGGATCCCGCCCACGCGCCCCGGATAGACAAATACTTCGACAAACTCGACCTGAAAGCCCGCCGTATCCGCCTGACGCTTTGTCAGAATCGTCGGCTGAAAGTTGGCGAGGCTCAGATGTTTGCCGATAAAATCAATATAGATCTGGAGCAGGCCGTACAGCTCCATGTTGAGGTAATGCCCGTCCGCCTGCACATGGACCCCCGCGCCGAGGAAGGCGCCCGCGCCCACGAGCTTGAAGCCGAATACCTCCAGCCGGAGCATCGGGCCGAATTTGAGATAGCCGTCGATGTCGCCTGCCAGATCCACCTCGCCGTCGCCCTTAAATTCCTGATCGTAAACGGGGTGGATGCTGGTCGGAATATAAAATTTGGTGCTCCCGCGCACGCCGACCGTCGTCGAGGTGAATTCCCTTGTCTCAATCTCCAGACTGAGCGTGCCGTCCATACCTACCACGACGAACACGCCGCCGGTGATCCGGCCGATCGAGGTATCGCCGACCTGCAGGTTGACATCGATGCCGAAGACGGGGATCACGATCTCCTGCGAGACGTCCGCATCCATCTCCACGATCAGATAACTCTCCTGTTTGAGCGTCATGGCGATCCGGTAGCCGTCAAATCCCGTATACCGGGCGGTTACGTCGATCTGGTCGACACCGATTCCGCCGCTCACTTTGACGCTGATCGGGGAGCCGTCTCCGAGCCAGGCGTCGAGCTGCTCATCCTCAAACTGGAACCGGACGAGAGAATCCTCGGAGAGATATTTAAAATCTTTTAAGGAATCGCCGAAGGCAATTGGGCTGAAACCGTCCGTATCCACAAGGTTTTCCTCGACATGCGGAGCAAAGCCCGTGACGTTGCCGCGCGTCAGGGTGACGGTTTCGCCGTCCGTTCCGCCAAAGCTGAAATCCTTGAGCACTTCGGCGGGCTCAGGCTGCGCGACGGCGTAGGTGCCCTCCAGCGGCGTGAGCATGGCCGAGAGTTCCGCGTCCGCATCGGCGGCATTGCCGAATTCGGTGGGTGACACCACTTTAAAGGCGGTGCCCGTCGACGGATCCACGACCACGGTGCCGGGCAAAACGGCGCGGCCCTGCTGTTCCGCCGCCGCGTCCAGAATATCTTTTTTAATATAGCCGCCCTCGGCGATGATCCGGTTGGGCAGCAGCCTTTGCGCGGTGCCGCCGGAAATCAGGTCTCCCGCCGACCGGACACTTTCGGAGACATCCTCCGTCACGAGCAGCACATCGTCCGCGAGCGAATAGGTCGCCTGAAAGGAGGCCGGAGTATCCCCGTCGGCGAGCGTCTGCCACTTCATATCCGCGGGCAGGAATTCGTATTCCATCAGGGGCGCTTCGCCGAGATTCTGAACATTGTCGGCCGTGTATTCCAAAGAGAAGGCACTTTCCTGCGCCGGAGTGGGTTCGTCTGAGGCGCCGGGCACGAGGGGGGAGTCCGCCACCGCTGCGGAGGCAGCCGATGCGGAGAACGTGAAAAGGACAACAAGCGCGAGGAACAAAGAAATTCCCTTTTTCATGGGATCCCGTCCTTTCTTCTGACCATGAAGTCTTTTCTAGGGGCTGCGCGGATGGAACCGTCATTTTATTTACCGCATTTTATTTAATAGCTGCCGATCGTGACAAGAACTCTTTTTTGCAGCAAACGGATGGCCCGTTTTCCGCTATGCCGTTTTATGCGGAACCTCCTGTATCGCCGGGATGTTTTTGCTCATCTGATTGGGACAATTCCATTATATGGGATTCATAAAAATGCCGCAAGCTCTTTTTAGTTATATATGCCCTATCTGCTGAAGAACGGCCCGTTCAGCCCTCTGCCGCAGACGGTTTTACCCGGGAACAGGAAAGACCCCCGGGGATTCCTTCCAAACCGGGCTTTCTTATGGTACAATAGAAAACAGATGGCAAAATGGCGTCGTGCCGTGCCGAAAGACCGGACATCCTGGTTCGCGCAATGCGGCGCCGGGAGCTTTGACCATTCCGGCCGGAAGAGCGAAAAACAGACGGGAGGAAAGACCCATTGAAAAAAGCGGGACGTTTTGCGGCGCTGCTTGCAGCAGCCATGATAATGCTCGCGGGGTGCACGCCCGGGCAAAATCCGGGGGGCACGGGGGAATCGGAAATATCGACATCGGAGCCGGCGCAGCAATCATCCGAAAGCGGGGAACCGCTTACGGATGAGGCAGAGGATACCCGGGAACTGAGCGATAGGACCATTGAGGAGATGCGGGAAGCCGATGTGAAGACGAATTTTCCGGATCTGGAGCCGGAGATGGAGACGGAGGGCGTCATCTGGTATACAGGGAATCAAAAGGTGTTTTTCCGCGACATCGCCCTCGATAACGGAGATACCCGGCACCTGACCGGCATCCTGACCACGGATGAAAACTGGAATCATTCCCTCACCGTCACCATAGCCGACAGCAATCCAGATGGGTATGTCTACTTACCTGTTTTGCAGGTGCAGACGGACGGGCTCGATTATATCCAAAACGAGGAGGGCCTTCTTACAGTGCCGGAAGTGTGGCAGATCGAGTGGCTGGATCAGCAGGATTTCTACATTTCCTCCACGGCAAATATCGGGATTTTTAACGGCGAAACCGGGGAACTGGTGTCGGCAAGCCGCGACGCGTGGGAGATCTACTCGCAGGCGGAAGGGCTGGCCCGCGCCTATTTGCAGCCGGTCAACGAAGTCTACACCACCGGAGGGAAGGCCTATTACACCGGCTTTCGCGACCCGGAGCTGACGAATACGAACGGGAGCCTTTTTGAGCTCGGCCTTGATGGGGAGC
>CAZLMO010000161.1:0-4130 GCA_964560915.1 uncultured Oscillospiraceae bacterium | reverse complement strand
TGGCTGACCGAGAACATTGCCGCGGGGCAGGCCTATGTGGCGCTGGACCGCGACGGCAATGCGGTGGGCTGGATCAGCTTCAAAATGGACGGCATGTTCGGTTATCCGGATGTCACGCTGCTCGGCGTCAAAGATACCTGCCGCAGCCGCGGCATCGGCGAGCTTCTGATCCAGTTCTATATCGGCGTAGCCGGATGCATGGGATATAATGAAGTCGGTATCGTAGTAAACGACTGGAACCCCCGCGCCAGGAAGCTTTATACCCGCATGGGATTCTTCCACAAGAAGTCCTTAGAGGATCCGTACATAGGCGGATTCGAGGATCACCTCCTCACCAGGAAGATCTAAAGCGGCCTGAAAAGAGCTTTTTTAGCCGGAGGTCACGTCTCGTATGCCGTGATTTCCGGCTTTTTTGTTGCCCTATTATATTGAACTATATGGAATAATAAAGTATAATTTCTTTTGTTAGTCTACTTTGCAGAAAAGAGGAAACAACATGCGTAAAGAACTCGATAAGGTCTACGATCCTCAGCAGGTCGAAAGCCGCATCTATCAGTTCTGGCTGGACGGCGGATTCTTCCACGCCGAGCCCAATCCTGATAAGACGCCCTTCACCATCGTGATCCCGCCGCCGAATATCACCGGCAAGCTTCACATGGGCCATGCGCTGGATGAGACGGTCCAGGATATCCTGATCCGCACAAAGCGGATGCAGGGGTATGAGGCCCTCTGGATGCCGGGCACGGACCACGCTTCCATCGCGACGGAAGCGAAGATCGTAGAGGCGATGCGCAAAGAGGGACTTACCAAGGACGATATCGGAAGGGAAGCTTTCCTGCAGAGAGCCTGGGATTGGCGCGCCAAATACGGCGGCGCGATTGTCGAGCAGCTCAAGAAGCTCGGCTGCTCCTGCGACTGGGCGCGTGAGCGCTTTACCCTCGACGAGGGCTGCTCCAAGGCCGTCAGAAGGGTCTTTAAGGATCTTTACGACCAGGGGCTCATCTACCGCGGCGAGCGCATCGTCAACTGGTGCCCGCACTGCCTGACCTCCATCTCCGATGCGGAGGTCGAGTATGAGGATCAGCCCGGCCATTTCTGGCATCTGCGCTATCCCTATGCCGACGGCTCCGGTTGGATCGAGATGGCCACCACAAGGCCGGAGACCTGTCTGGGGGACGCGGCCGTCGCCGTCAACCCCAATGACGAGCGGTATAAGGACGCCGTCGGAAAGACCGTGATCCTGCCGCTGGTGGGCCGGGAGATCCCGGTCGTTGCGGATGAATACGTCGATATGGAGTTCGGTACCGGCGCCGTCAAGATCACGCCCGCCCACGACCCGAACGACTTTGAGGTGGGGCTTCGCCACAACCTGCCGATTTACAACATGCTCACGCCGGACGCCAAGGTGACCGACGACTATCCGAACTATGCGGGCCTTGACCGCTACGAAGCCCGTGAGGTCATCGTCAAGGATCTCACGGAGGGCGGTTATCTGGTCGCGGTCGAGGAGCACAGCCACAACGTCGGCACCTGCTACCGCTGCCATACGACGATCGAGCCGCGCGTCTCCAAACAGTGGTTCGTCGCCATGAAGAAGCTCGCCGAGCCGGCCATCGAGGCGGTCAAAGACGGAGAGATCCGCTTCTTCCCGGACCGCTTCAGCAAGAACTATTTTTACTGGATGGAGAATATCCGCGACTGGTGCATCAGCCGCCAGCTCTGGTGGGGCCACCGCATCCCGGTCTGGTACTGCGACGACTGCGGAGGGGAGACCGTTGTCGCGGAGGGAGAACCCTCCTGCTGTGAGCACTGCGGGAGCAGGAACATCCGTCGGGATCCCGACACGCTCGACACCTGGTTCAGCTCCGCCCTCTGGCCGTTCTCGACCCTCGGCTGGCCGGACGAGACGCCGGAATACAAGTATTTCTACCCGACGGATGTCCTCGTCACCGGCTACGATATCATCACCTTCTGGGTCTCGAGAATGATTTTCTCCGGCCTCAACTACACCGGCAAGCGCCCGTTCCGGGATGTCGTCATCCACGGCCTCGTGCGCGACGCCGAGGGCAGGAAGATGTCCAAATCCCTCGGCAACGGCATCGATCCGCTGGGGGTTATCGCCGATTACGGCGCCGACGCGCTCCGCCTCGCGCTCGTGACTGGCATCTCCGCCGGCAACGACACCCGCTTCACCGACGAGAAGGTCACCGCCTGCCGCAACTTCGCCAACAAGCTCTGGAACGCCGCCCGATTCGTCCTGATGAATCTTCCGGAGGAGTACGGGGAGAGCGGCCTACCGAAGGAGCTTGCGCTCGAGGATCAATGGATTCTTTCGCAGTACAACGACCTCATCCGGGATGTCACCGCAAATATCGAAAACTACGATATCGGCGTCGCCGAGCAGAAGCTGGTCGACTTCATCTGGGATGTCTATTGCAGCTGGTATATCGAGCTTGCCAAGGCCCGTCTGCAGGACGAGGCTTCCGCGGACGGCGCGAGGAAGGTGCTCGTCTATGTCCTCACCGGCGCGCTGAAACTGCTCCACCCGTTCATGCCGTATATCACGGAGGAGATCTGGCAGGCGCTCCCGCACAAGGGAGAATCCATCATGGTCTCCGACTGGCCTGTTTGGCAGGAGGCGCTCGATTTTCGCGGGGAGGCCGACGATTTTACAAAGGTCATGGAGGCCATCAAAGCGATCCGCAACCGCCGCAGCGAGATGAATGTTCCGCCCTCCAAAAAAGCAGAACTTTTTATCGAAACCGCTTTTCCGGAGGTCTTTGAGCAGGGAGGGCCGTTCTTTACAAGGCTCGCCTCCGCCGCCGGGACGAAAATCGTTTCGGATTTTGATCCGCAGGGCTCCGTGCTCGTCGTGACCGACTCGGCAAAGATCTATATCCCGATGGCGGAGCTCGTCGATCTCGAAGCGGAGCTTGCCCGCCTCAATAAGGAACTTGCCCAGTGCGAAAAGGATGCCGCCGGGATCGCCGCCCGCCTCGAAAACCCCGGTTTTGTCGACAAGGCTCCGGAGCGGGTCGTCAGCGGCGAACGCGACAAGCTCGCGAAGCTCCGGGAGCGCATCACGAAGCTCCAGGAGAGCACCGCGGCCCTTTCCTGAAAAAAATCGCCGCATGCCCGGAAACCCGTATCGGTTCCGGGCATGATTCTTTTGTGTTTTTTTCGAAACGAAAGGAGAGAGAGCCTGCCTGTTTTCCCATAAGAAATCCCCTCCGGATTGATTCCGGAGGGGATTTTTTCTTGCCGTGATTTTCACGCCATACAATTGCCGGCCATGCCGGTGAAAGGAAAATGCTTTTGCTTACGGGATGGAGCGCCCATGGGGTAAGCAGTGTGATAGAAAGAATGGCTGAGGCTCTTTAAGAGAGCGGTCGGAAAAGGTCCTTTCGGCTCCCGCTTTCCGCAAAAACGGCGGGCTATTATGGGTTTGGATTGCTTTCCGGAAGCTCCGGAGGCTCCGGAAGTTCCGGAATTTTATCCGTGACGGGCAGGTCGAACCAGAAGACGCTGCCCTGCCCAACCGTGCTCATCACGCCGTAGGTGCCGTGGTGAAGTTCGACAATCGCGCGAACGATCGCAAGCCCGAGCCCGGTGCCGCTCCGGTTTTCGCTGCGGGAACCCTTGCGGTAGCGCTCCCAGATCTGCTGGAGCTCCTCCTGCGGGATGCCAGGCCCGCAATCCGCGATGGAAATCCGCACATGGTCTTCGGACAGGCTCTGAAAAACCGTGACGGTATCGTCGCGTTTGCTGTGCGCGACGGCGTTGGCGATGAGGTTATAGACGACCTGAGCGATTTTTGTCTCGTCCGCTTCCACGTTGACGCGGCCGTCGTTGATAAAGCGGAGGTGGATGCCGTCCGGCGCGACAAGCTTCGAATACCGGCCGACGATTTCCTCCACGGCGGCGGTGATGCAGTAGACGGAACGATTCAGCGTCTCGTTGCCGCTTTGCAGCTTGGAGAGATCGAGCAGGTTGTTGACGAGCTTCGTCAGGCGGTTCGATTCATCAATGATGATTTGGACATTTTCCGGGGTATTCTCCCCGGGGATATCCCGCATCATCTCGCCGTAGCCGGTGATCATCGTCAGCGGCGTGCGCAGGTCGTGGCTGAT
>CAZLMO010000160.1:2785-4132 GCA_964560915.1 uncultured Oscillospiraceae bacterium | reverse complement strand
AGGTCATCATGCGGTAGGGGTCCATCACGCCTTTTGTGACGAGATCGTCGATCAGGGTGCCGATGTAGGAGCTTGAACGGGAAAGAATCACCGGTTCCAGTCCTTTGACGGCGCGGGCGGCGTTGACGCCGGCGATGAGCCCCTGCGCGGCGGCCTCCTCGTAGCCGGAGGTACCGTTAAACTGCCCGGCTCCATAAAGGCCGCGCACGGCGATGAATTCCAGAGAGGGCTTGAGATCGAGCGAGTCGCAGCAGTCGTATTCGATGGCGTAGGCGTTTCGCATGACCTTAACGTGCTCAAACCCTTTCACCGAATGGTAGATATCGAGCTGCACATCCTCCGGCAGCGACGAACTCATGCCCTGTAAGTACATCTCCTCGGTGTGGAGGCCCATCGGCTCAATGAAAACCTGATGACGCTCCTTATCCGGGAAGCGCATGACCTTATCTTCGATGCTCGGGCAGTATCTCGGACCGACACCTTCGATTTTGCCGGAATAGAGCGGCGAGCGGCCAATGTTGTCGCGGATGATCTGATGCGTTTTTTCGTTTGTGTAAGCGATATGACAGACTTCTCTGTTGACAAGCGTTTCGGTCGTCTCAAAGGAAAACGGCACAACTTCTTCATCCCCGGGCTGAATCTCAAGCTGAGAGAAATCGATGCTTGATTTGAGCACGCGGGCCGGAGTTCCGGTTTTGAAGCGGCGCAGCGGAACGCCGAGCGCCCGGAGGCTCGCGGAAAGAACGTCTGCCGGGCGGCAGTTGTCCGGCCCGCTCTCCCACTTGCGGTCGCCGACGTAGATGATCCCCTTTAAATAAGTGCCTGTGCAAAGGATGACGTTCGGCACCTGATAGAACGCGCCGAGGTGTGTCATCACGCCCGCGACGCCGCCCTTGCCGTCGCCCCGGACTTCGACAATCTCCGCCTGCTTGATGTCGAGATTTTCCTGCTGTTCGAGTACCTGTTTCATCAGCAGATGGTAGACGGCGCGGTCCTCCTGGGCGCGGAGGCTGTGAACGGCCGGCCCCTTGCCGAGATTGAGCATTCGGCCCTGAATCAGCGTCTTATCGGCCACTTTGCCCATCTCGCCGCCAAGCGCGTCGATCTCCCGAACCAGATGGCCCTTCGCCGTGCCCCCTATGGAGGGGTTACAGGGCATGTTGGCGATCTGGTCGAGCATCAGCGTGAAAATTACCGTCCTTGCGCCAAGCCTTGCGGCGGCAAGCGCGGCCTCAATGCCCGCATGGCCGGCGCCAACCACCGCGACGTCATAGGTTCCCGCACAATATGTTTCCATTTTTCTTTAGCCTCGAATCCGATGAAAAAATCAATATCTCCACTATAGAG
>CAZLMO010000160.1:0-2685 GCA_964560915.1 uncultured Oscillospiraceae bacterium | reverse complement strand
TTATTACTTACCAACGCAAAACTGAGAGAATACCTCGTCGATCACCGCGTCGGATGCCTTTTCACCGGTCAACTCAAACAGGCAGTCGAGCTCCGTTTCCACGCAGATATCGACCGCGTCGAGCGTTATCCCGGTGCCGAGTGCGTTCGCAGCATCCGTGTTTGCTGTGCATGCACGTTTCAGACAGTCGAGCTGCCGCTCATTCGCCGCCGACGGCGCGGAAGGGTCGAAGTCGCAGGCGCCAAGGACCTTCTCCAGTTCGGAACGGAAAAGTTCCATCCCCGCGCCGGCTTCTGCGGAGACGGTCACGCAGTGCTCCGCCTTCGCCGCGATCAAGGCCGTATCTGCTTTCTGCGCAAGATCGGACTTGTTGATGACGGCGACGGAAGGCCTCGCGCGCAGTTCTTCCAGCAGACGCCGGTCGTCCGCATCGAGTTCCCGGCTGGAATCGAACACCGCAATCAAAAGGTCACAGCGCGCGATCTCCGTGTTTGCGAGATCCACGCCAATGCGCTCTACCGGATCCACCGTCTCCCGGAGGCCGGCCGTGTCGAGCAGGCGTACCGGGATACAGCCAATCAGCACCGATTCTTCGACCACGTCACGCGTTGTGCCTGCGATCTCCGTAACAATACTACGGCTATGGCCGGAAAGCAGATTCATGATCGTGGATTTCCCGACATTGGGCTTGCCGGCAATGACAACCGCGGCGCCCTCCCGAACCATCCTTCCGGTATCGTAGCCGGCGATCAGTTTTTTGAGCACGGCATCCGTATGGGAAAGCACGGCGGCGATATGTTCCGGTGAAAGCTCAGGCACATCCTCCTCCGGATAGTCCGCCCACGCGGCAAAATGCGCCTGCAGCGCCAGAAGCTCCTCCCTTACGCCGGAAATTTCCCGGTAGAGGCTGCCTTCCATCATGGCGAGGGCGGCCTTCCCGGCTTCGGCGGAACGCGCGGCGATCATGTCGGCGACGGCCTCCGCCTCGTCGAGAGAGAGCTTGCCGTTCAAAAAGGCACGCTTGGTAAATTCCCCCGGTCCGGCGAGAACTGCTCCGTTTGCGAGCGCCGCGCGGAGAACCCTTTTGAGCACCGCCGGGCTTCCGTGACAGGAAAATTCGACCGTATCCTCTCCGGTATAGCTTTTCGGTGCGCGAAAGACGGTTGCGACGGCCTCGTCGATGTCGTCTTCCGCGTCGAAGATCCGCCCGAAGGCACAGGTGTAGCCTCGCATCCCGGTGAGTTTCCTCTCCTTTTCAAGCGGGCGAAACATGGCCTCTCCAACCCGGAAGGCCTCTTCCCCGGAGATGCGTACCACGCCGAGGCCGGATGCGGCCAGCGGTGTGCTCACGGCGGCAATGGTGCTCATTTTGATTCCTCCAATAAAAACTAAAAAGAAAGGCGGACGCTTTCGCTTCAGCGCCCGCCTTGTTTGCATAATCAGCCGAGGTCGATACGACCGTAGAGCGAGATGGCGCTGGTATCGTCCTTCTTCGGCTCGTCGCTCGGCGGTACAATGACCTCCTGGCTCTCGCGGCGTTCCCGGCCACCATCCCTGCGGCCGCTGTCCCTGCGGCCGCAGCTTCTGCTGTCGCTGCTTCTGCCGCCGCCGCCTCTGCTGTCGCTGCTTCCGCTGCTGTCGCCGCTTCTGCTGCTTTCGCTGCTTCTGCTGCCGCCGCTTATGCCGTTTCTATGCTCTCCGCCGCGGTCGGGCTGGGGTCTTGCTCCCTCGACCGGGCTGATAACGACGCGGCGGTTCGGTTCGCTGCCGATGGATTTGCTGGTGGCGCCCTCAATGGTCTGCACCGCGGAGTGAACGATTCGGCGCTCGTAAGGATTCATTGACTCGAGCGTGATGGATCTGCCGGAACGGATGGCCTGAATCGCCGTCTTTCTGGCATAGGCCTGGAGGCTTGCCTCCCGCTTGCTGCGGTAGTCGTCCACATCAAGCACGACACGGACATAGGCGCCCTCGCTGCGGTTGGCAACGAGGCTTGCAAGGTACTGCATGGCGTCGAGGTTATCTCCTCTTCTGCCCACGACGGAGCCAAGGCTCTCGCCGAGCAGCTGCAGCACGATCGTGCCATCCTTCTGGGTGTAGGTGATCTCCGTATCGGGGTAGCCGAACGCGCCGAGGATCTCTTTGAGATACGCGGCGGAGGCGGAGCCCTTCTGCTCGAGCACCTCGGGGCTTAACTCCTTCGGTTCGTCCTGCTTCGGCATCGCATCCGAATCAAATTCCGCCGGATTCTGCCCGGCCTCCGGTCTCGGAGCGGCCTTTCTGGGCGGGTAGTTTGCGGGCGGGGCCTGCCGCTCGGCGGCTTGCGGGCGATCCGGTTTTTCCGGTCTCCGCTGAGGCCTCTCCTGCTGCGGCATCCGTTCCTGTCTCTGCTGAGGCTTCTCCGCGGCCGTGGCCGCCGCGGCGGCCGGCTGGGCCGGCTTCTGCTCGGGGCGGGGCTCCCTCTTCTGCTCCGGCGCGGTTGCCGGCGCGGATCTCTGCTGCGGGGCCTCCTGCGGCCTCTCGGGCCTCTGCTGGGGCTTCTGTTCCGGTTTTCTCTCCGGTTTCCGCGGCTCCTCTTTGGGAGCGAATTTAAACAGATATTCGTCCGTCAGGATAACTCTGATCTTGGCCGGAATTTTTTTCAAGCCGAAGAGTGAGGTTTTCGGGCGCTCAAGTACTTCATAC
>CAZLMO010000159.1:1287-4135 GCA_964560915.1 uncultured Oscillospiraceae bacterium | reverse complement strand
TATGTGGTGTAGTTGTAATCTCCCTTGTACACAACCTCACCGGTCTGCACCCACACGCACCTGGTAAAAAAGCAAACACAGTCAACCCGAGTGCGCCATGTACAATGCTTGCAGATTTTCTCTTGGATAATCGGATTCACGGTCACTCCTTCTTTTCAAGGAAATGGAAAGGAGCCGCCCGGACAAGGCAGCTCCTTCAAATAAGGGAGGACTTTCGCATTTTGCTTCTGTCCACGGTGACATTATAACACTGTTTATGGTGCTGTTTTTCGCATCATTTTCGCATCTTACACTACATGTTGATATCGCCCATTTCAACCGCAATCCTGTACAAGATACGATTCAGCCGCCGGTATGCCTGCGATGTGCTGATGTTCGCCACCTGCGCAGCCCCTTCCGGCGTATGCGTTGACTTCCAGTACACCAATCCGATTAGCTTATGGTCCGTGTCATCAATGCCCGTAAGCGCTGCGGTTATTGCCCGGCAATTCATTTCCGCACGCAGGATATAAGTATCCGTCGCCAGCCTGAGCGCCGTGTCTGCCGTGATATCCGTTGTCTTCCCGCACATCGCGCCGATACCGTCAATGTGTGTCGTGTGCGACGGCATCATGTCGGCCCGGTATTGCTCGAGCTCCCGCTGGCGCTCGCAGTAGTGCCGCAGCGCGAACTCAACATACCCCTTGATTTCCCTTGTCAATGTGGATTTACACTTCATAGCATCCTCCCAAATTTAATTCTGCAGATATTCCGTATTCCATTCATCTTCATCCCACTTCGGCGCGTCGCCATCTATGCGGTACATCACCACCGACAGATACCAGTTAGCGTTATACTCGTTAAACTTCGGGTAGCACCGGATAAACCGATAACCCTTGTAACGCTTTTCCCAGTACGCCTTGTCGTCAATGCGTTCCTTTGCCAGCTTGGCGAGGAAGTTCCGCCCGATCCGCCCGTCCTTCGGCGCCGGCTCCTTTGGCTGTTTCAGATTCCTGGAGCATGTATAACGCTTCGACCCCTGCGGGTCTTTGGATATATACTTCGCCGCGGCTTCCGGCCCGAATATCTCCGGCCGGAACCTGTCCGCATTGGAGCGCATGCCGTTCTTCCACTCTTCTTCAGCCTTATCGCGTCCGCCCTCACCGGCGCCGGTCATAAAGATGTGGCAATGCCAGTTCGTCATGCCCTTTTTAGCGCCCGTCTTATAAACTTGCTTTTCCACCGCATAGATGTACCGGAACGGCTCTTCCAGCTTTGCCAGCTTTTTGATCAGTGTTGTCGCGTGTGGGAATAAAGCCAGTTGAATTCTGATCCGTACCGCTTCCTGCTCCCGCCAGTATTTCATCCGGCGCAGATAGTTCGCGATATCCCTGCGCGCTTCCGCCTCGCTCTGCGGTGCCTGGCTTTGCTCATAGGTCGGATGCATGATGATGTCTGTATCGTCAAAGTTCGCGTTAACCTTCCGGACAATCTGCTTCTCGGCGCGCTTCTTGTTGTACTTCTTCTGCTCCTCAGATGTCGGCTTTGTCTTCGGCGCCCTCGTCGGCATCTTTCGACCGTCCGAAAACACCGGGTAAAAGTCCGCCTCAAACAACGGGCCGGATATCACATGCTTTTCTCTGATCATTTCCCCGCGCCCTCCGCCATGTCATGCTGCACAAGGTTTGTGTAATGTGCTTCCAGTTCGAACATCGAGTTATACAGCGCCGTGCGCATATACGCCTTTGTGCTCATTATTCTGCCGCGAACCCTGCCGAAGTTCTCCGCGACCATTTCCACATGATCAAACGTCAACTGCGCGAATATCTCCTGCACCAGCGCCACCGGCTTCATCTCGCCGTCAATTTTCATTTCCCCTGCCGGGTTCAGCATTTTAATTTTGCAGATTTCCTGATACATCGGGTCGGTTCCGATCTCTTCATACCCGATCTGTTCTTTTACAGCCTGCAGGCAGTCCCAGAATGACAGACGGACGGACGATATCGGATTCGGTTTATTATTAATTAATCCCACGGCAGATGCCTTCTTTCATGTTTAGTATTCGTTGATAAGATAAGATTACATACAAGCCCGTTAAAGCCTCTTAACCATTGCTTTATTTGGACTTGTCAAGGTGCAGGGATGCCGTTACCAATGTAATAATAAACAGTATTAATATAATGAAGGGATGATAGTCGCTAATCTGTTAATCCCTTTCATTCCTTTTACCGCCGCTTCGATCTTCTTCACTCGCTCGATATGATCTTTGATTTCCTGTACGCTTATATTTGCTTTTTTAGCCAATCTTTCGATATCATTCTCCTGATCAGCGAGTATCTCTTCCAAATATGAAACTCTCGATAATGCGGCTTCTTCGCAAGATTGCCAATAGCTTGCGGCTTTTTTAGCCTCATAAATGCGGCGCTGCCACTTTTCCCGCTCTCTATCCCAGGCAATGTCCTTTGCGGATTTCTGGCGCTGCTTCTTTTCGTTAGCCATTGTTCCCCGCTCCTTCCCCAACTTCATACCCTGCCAGCCACCGCAGCAGCCGGTCCTCGTTTTTCTTCCGGATCCGCCGGTTCTTCCCGTGGAGCGCAATCTGCAGCAGGCGTTTGTTTTCGTGCATTCCGCCGATAACCTTTAGCCCGGCAATTTTCAACCGTCTTACAACGCCATTCAACTCGAGCACCGCGCCTTGCCATTGTTCCATTGCCAATATAAAAATATCCCCGAGACACAAAAAAAATGAGATAGAAAATAACGGCATGTTTCTATCCCGGTTCCTCCAACTCTGGGTAGATACCCTATCGTGTTTGTAACGCTGCTTCAGGTTCTGCGCGCCAAGCGCACCAAGGGCGGCATAGCCCAT
>CAZLMO010000159.1:686-1277 GCA_964560915.1 uncultured Oscillospiraceae bacterium | reverse complement strand
TTTCCGTATCCCATAGACTGCAGACGAACAGTCTTCGCTGGTAGACAGATCAGTGCTTATTAACAAGGCTCCGTTATCTTTTGCTATTCGTTCTATGCTTAACAACTCAGAACTGCTCATCGTCCCACCTCCAACATCGGCAGCATAGCCGGCATCTCCCCGCTCAAATATGCCTGCTCAATCTGCGGCCGCATGAAGTCGCCAACAGTATCGCCGCCCGGCAGAACAATGTTGCTCAAAAACTCATCCTCAAATACTGAAATCCCGCACTCAACTGCTTCAAGTTTTGCCTTAATTACAAGATGCAACGCTCTCCACCGCTGCCGGCAAGCCTGCTCCCAGGCATCAAGCTTACTGCTTTCAATCCGCACTTTTCCGGTTGGTGATAGTCTGAAATCCTCTTTTGACGGCAGCGGAAGTAAAAACTTAACTTGACGGCCGCTCATTGTAAACGCGATCAGCGCTTTTTCGGACGATGTTGCATAGGCAAAGTTCTCTGCACCGTACCGGACAAGCGTTTTTTCAATGTCAATTCTCGATATTTCGTTTGATATCCTGGTGTTCTGCGCATATTTAGCCATTACCGCCCCG
>CAZLMO010000159.1:0-676 GCA_964560915.1 uncultured Oscillospiraceae bacterium | reverse complement strand
CTTCTTCCGGGTCCGTTAATACGACATCCTCGTCGCCGTCTATCCGGACGATATAGCACCCGGTGAATTCAAGCAGCGCCGCGCTGATGCCTTCTTTTTTTGTTTTGATTTGAATGACAGGGATTTCTCCCTCAGTGATTTGTATCACTACCGCCCCGCCTCCAGTTCCGCCATTTTCTCCGCAATGCTCCGGCTGTACGGCGTCGAGTAAACCCCCTCCGCCCACAGTTCCCGCGCCCCATTGGGCGCTTTGTACGCCATAGCCGCCATATTGACATCCCCGCCCGCCTGGTCCCACGCCCGCGCCAGGATAGCCACCCCGACTTTGCAGTTTTGGTAATCGTTCAATAAATCCGTAATCCCCAGCGTTTGAATCAAATCCGGCCAGCTGGCAGCATTGACCTGCATCAATCCATAGTCCGACGTCTTGCTGATCAGCCCCGAGATATACCGGCTTTCCCGCCAAATTACCGCGATGGCAAGCGTCGTTGGCACCCCGCGGACCTCGCACTCGTTGTTGATGTAGTCCTGCAGCGCATCATCCAGCGGCACATCAAACGGCTTAAATCCCGCCGTTTCCGGTTCTGTCTCTGCCTGGGTGATGATTGCCGCGCTCTCCGGCTCCGCCGGTACCGTCGGCACATCCGCAGGGCGGTAATGTTGCGCAAACAAAACC
>CAZLMO010000158.1:0-4144 GCA_964560915.1 uncultured Oscillospiraceae bacterium | reverse complement strand
CACGGTGCTGGATTCCACCGACAGCTGGTATCTGCTCTCCTGCGGCGGGTATGTCAAAAAGGCGCACGTCGAGGTCGTGACCGGCGCGGCGGAACTCGATAATTCCGTCTCTTCCATCACATACGCCGACGGCGGAAGCTACGAGGCGGCCACGCTCTCCTGCTCCGTTCTGCCGGCCTATGAGGCGGAGCTGTGCGGCCGCTATCTCAAAGTGAAACTTTACCATACGTCGATGAACTGCGATGTGACGGCGCTGAACGACTCCAGCCGGCTGTTTTTCCGCCTGCGAACGGAGACCGACGAAACGGACGGCAGCGTCACGCTGTTTCTCTATTCGAGGGAACCGATTTGGGGATACGACGTCTGCACGGACGAGGAAGCGAATACCCTGCGCATCGCGCTGAAGGCGTATCCGAAGCTCTCCGAAGATCTGTCGAAACCACTCAAAGGCGTGACGATCGCGGTCGCCTCCGGGCACGGGGGCCCCGACCCCGGCGCGCTGAGCATCATGGGCGAAAAGGGCGTCTACGAATCGGAGATCAACTACGCGACCTGCGCCGTTCTGGTAGATAAGCTCACGGAGCTCGGCGCCGACGTGACTTTCATTTACACGGGCGACGAAAAGCTGGATGCCGAGAGCAGGATGACGCCGGCGCACGACGTGATGGCGGACTTTTACATCTGTATCCATTCCAATGCCATCGCGGAGAGCGCGGATGCCAACCTCTACTGCGGCACGGAAATCTATTATCATGAGGAGACTTCCCGGCGATTTGCCGAGCTGCTCGCCGCGTATATCAGCACCGCCACGGGGCGCGATAACGAGGAGGCGCATCAGGATTACTACACCGTCACCCGGATGACGTACTGCCCCTCCGTGATGATCGAAGCGGGTTACGTCTCCAACCCGACGGATCTGGAGAGTCTGACCGACCCGATGATGATCGAGCGTACCGCCTGGGCCATTGTCCGCGCCGTGACGGATATGCTGGAATAAGGCGTTCCTGCACAGAAGATAAAACGCGGTCCGAAGAAGTTCTCCGGGCCGCGTTTTTTTCCATGAGGAAGCCGTGTGCGGAAGAATGCCACAGCGAAGGGAAAAAGCAGAGACTCCATATAAACAGCCGCTTCGGTCATCCGGAGCGGCCGCGATCCCCTAAATAGCGAAACACGGCCCACGGAATTTCTTATTCCACAGGTCGTGTTTTTTTGTATCGGTTTCCCATGGCGGCCGGAGCGGGCTCTTCACGCATGCGAATTTCATCCCGGAGATCCGAGATCTCCGATTTCCGGGATATTTCTTCTCTCCCGCAAAAAACGTTCCGGAATACTTCCGCCACATCGCGGCTTTTCACTTAAAATACATATAGAGCTGGCATTTAATCATGCCGTTATAAAGCTTGCGGCGGCGATCCGCTTTCCGACCGAAGAGCCGCTCGAATTCCTCATCCGGCGAAATGACCGCGACGCTTGCGCCGTCTCCGGCATGGAGAACGGTGCCGAGCACTTTATAAAGCTCATCGGCGGCCTGAACATCCAGCAGGCGCTCGCCGTAAGGCGGATTGCACAAAACGATCAGCCTGCCCTGTTCCGGCTGCTCCGGCTGGTGGAAATCCCGGATGTCGCCCTGACGTGCCAGAATTTTTCCGGCAACGCCCGCGTTTGCGGCGTTTTCCATCGTGAGCGCGACGGCTGCGGGGTCGATGTCCCAGCCGTACCCCATAAACGGCACATCCTGCCGCACCTCCGCAAGGCACAGATTGCGCTGTTCCGCCCAGACCTCCGACGGAAAGCAGCCCCACTGCTCCGCGGCGAAATGGCGGCGAATCCCCGGCGCAATGTTAAGCGCCTTCAGCGCCGACTCGATCAGCAGGGTGCCCGAGCCGCACATCGGGTCGCAGACGATGCTGTCCGGGTAGACATGCGCAAGATCCGCGATGCCGGCGGCGATGGTCTCCTTGATCGGAGCCTCGACCGAATTGACCCGGTAGCCGCGCTTATGCAGGCCGGCTCCGCTGGTGTCGAGCATCAGCATCACGCGGTCCTTCAACATCATGAACTGTACCTGAAAGACCGATCCGGTCTCCTCGAACCAACTCTGTTGGTAAACGCCCTCCAGCCGCTTCACGATGGCACGCTTAATAATGGCCTGGCAGTCGGACATGCTGTAAAGCTGGCTTTTGACGGTGCGTCCCTTGACCGGAAAAGCGTCGTTCCGGGAGAGAAACTCCTCCCACGGAATCGCAAGCGTGCCCTGGAACAGCTCCTCATAGCTCCTCGCCTCGAACGTGGAAAGGATGATCTGCACGCGCTCGGCCGTACGAAGGCGCAGGTTTGCCCGGACAACATCCGTGAAGCTGCCGGTGAAGGAGACGCGTCCGTCCTCGGAGACGATGTTTTCGGCGCCCATGCGCTTCATCTCTCCGGAAAGCACGCTCTCGAGACCGAACAGGCAGGGGCAGGATATGGTCAGCTGATCCATGGATGATTCCCTTTCCGGCTAATTTTCGCCGCGCTCATATTTTGGGGGATCTTTGACGCGGGCCATGAGGTAGGTATCGACATATTTTCCTTCCCGAAGGACTGCCATACGCTTTCTGCCCTCAATTTCAAATCCAAATTTTTCATACAGGTGAACCGCGCGGTCGTTGTCGACGTCGACTTCCAACTCGATGCGCGTAATCCCCAGCCAGTTATCCGCGAGATCGGTGATCTGCCTCATCAGCGCCGTACCGATGCCCTGATCCTGATACTCCTTATGCACACAGATGCCGAATCCCGCGGTATGCGCGATGCGGGGGCGGGCCCCCTGCTCGATGCCGGCCATGCCGATCACTTTCTCGCAGCCGCAGGCCTGCGGTATGACCGCAACGAATTCATAGTTGTTGGGCCGCAGGTTGCCGATGAAGTTCTCCGTCTGATCAATGCGCTCGGAGGGCATCGCAAGCATAAAGCGCGCGGTCTCCGGCTGGCGGCGGATGATATTGATATCGTCGGCATCCTCCGGACGGACCGGACGGATCAGATAGTCCAACATGTTAAAATCCTCCCTCATAAAAAGCAACAGACCGGTAAAGCCCCGGCCCGTCGCGGAATTTTTTTCCCCATATGGGTTAGCCGATCACTTTTGCTTTCAGGTCGGCAATTTTTGCCGATACCTCCTGCGCGATCTCTTCACACCGCTGCTCCACTTCGTCGTTTTTTGCGGCTTGCTTTGCGGCAGGGATTTTTGCGCGCTCGGCGGCCTTGTCGATATAGTCAAGCCTCTGGCCGAGAACCGTCATCGAATCCTGCAGAAACTGCCGCGTTTTGCCAAGTTCCTCGCGAAAATGCTCAAGATCGGTGTTGACGCTCTCGACGGATTCCTGCGCGCCGGTGATCATGCTCTGAGCACCGTTTTTTGTGCCCGTGAGCATGGATTTTGCCGAGGCCTCCATCTTATCGAAGCTGCTGAGCCAGCACTTCTTCTGCTCGTCATGCTCGCGATTTTTGGCCTGAAAGGCCTCCACTTTATCCTCCAACTGACGGTTCAGTTCCTTTGCGATGGTGAGCTCCTTATCCGTGTCGCCGTTTTTCCTTTTCAGGGTATCCATCTGCTCCTCGATATTTCCGCAGTGCTCCTTGAGAGACATATAATGCTCTCGGAGTTCTTCATAAGCGGCGGAAAGTTCGCGGAACGTCTTCTCGTTCTCGGCAAGCGCGTCGTTTTTCTCTTTTAACTGAGAATCCAGCTGTCGGATCTCGAGATCGGCCTTTTCCAAAGCCGCCGTATGCTCCGCGTTGAGGCTGTCGATATACTTCAGCACTTCCTCTTTGTTGAAGCCGCCGAAGGTGGCTTTTGAGAAAATAACCTGTTCGGACATGGAGGTCTCCCCTTCCGCATGAATAAAGATGTTGTTATAATTGGCCGTCGCTGTAGGCGGGTCGATAAAACAGCTACAGAATAACCGCCCCGCGGGGTATTCTATCATCACGCGACAGCGTTATGATAGAATTGGCCATCGCCGTAGGCGGGCCATAGAATCCCGTCATCACGCGACAGCGTTATGATAGAATTGGCCATCGCCGTAGGCGGGCCATAGAATCCCGTCATCACGCGACAGCGTTATGATAGAATTGGCCATCGCCGTAGGCGGGCCATAGA
>CAZLMO010000157.1:0-4150 GCA_964560915.1 uncultured Oscillospiraceae bacterium | reverse complement strand
TATATCATGACCTTTAACGCCAACGGCGGCAGCGGCGGCACGAGTACGGCTTTGCCGTTCGGTTCGGCATTAACCCCGCCGACAGTCACACGGACAGGCTACACCTTCGCGAGCTGGAGTCCGGCACCTCCGCAGTATGTACCCGCGGTGGATTCCACCTTTGTCGCGCAGTGGGCAATCAAACAGTACACCCTCACTTATGAATCTAACGGCGGCACAGCCGTCACACCGGTAACGGCCGATTACGGCACCTCCATACCGGAGCCAACGGCGCCGACCAAGACGGGCTACAACTTCGGCGGCTGGTATTCCGACAGCGGGCTGACCAGCCCGGTCACTTGGCTGTACCCGCTCGGCGCGAACAATGTAACTTTCTACGCCAAATGGACGGCGAGGACATACACCATCGCCTACAACGGCAACACCGCGGACAGCGGGACCACCGCGTCCTCGGCGCATACCTACGACATCGGCTCGGCTTTGACGGCCAACGGCTACGCCAAAACCGGCTACAACTTCCTCGGCTGGGCGCTGACGGACAACGCCACGGTACCGGCTTACACGGACGGCCAGACGGTGACGAATGTCACCACCGGTGACGATGTGACCATCACCTTCTATGCCGTATGGCAGGCCAACCTCTATCAGGTCAGTTATGACCCGAACGGCGGCACAGGCGCGCTATCCCCCGTATCGCAGATTTACAACAGCTCCGTAGCGCTGCCGACGACCGGCTTCGCGAAGACCGGGCACACCTTTATCGGCTGGAACACGACGAGCGGCGCGACGACGGCGCTGACAAGTTTCAATATGCCGGTGGGCGGCGCGACTTTGTACGCTATCTATACTATTAACCAATACACCGTCACCTTTGACGCCAACGGCGGCATCGGCTCTTACGGACCGGTCACACAGGATTACGGCACGGTCGTCACCCTGCCGACAACGGGTTTCACCAGGGCGGGTTACAACCTCGCCGGCTGGAACACAACCAATGACGCGCCGGCACCGCTGGCAAGCTACACGGTGCCCGCGCAAGACCAAACACTGTACGCGGTTTGGACCTTCGCGGCCGCGGATTACAGCGCGGTGGACGCGGCGATACTGCTGGCAGAGGCAACAACACTGCCCGCGAGCGCCGTGAACGACCCGATGTACAGACCGGGCGGTGATATGTATATCATCGGCGGTTTTACCAACGGCGGCTTCTACGCGCGTTCCATGTTCACCTCCTTGAGTTTGACCGCGTTGGACAACGCGGTCAACGCGGTGGTGCGCGGCAAGAACAGCTCGGAACAGGCAACGGTTGACGGCTACGCGGCGGCGATAACGGCGGCATATAACAACCTGGTGCTTGCCTCCGCCGACTATACTGCGCTCAACGCGCTCATCGCGCAGGCGGAAGGGCTGAACCGGGCACTCTTCACGGAAGACAGCCTGAATATGCTCGACGCGGTTTTGGCGGAAGCGTATGACGCGGTGGCGGAAGGGTACAAACTGCCGCTGCAGGATATTGTGGACGACAAGGCGGCGGCGCTTGAGAATACGCTGAACTCCATGGAGTATGTGGATGCCGATTATCAGGGCGTTTTGACTGCGTGGGCAAGCAGGCCTGCGAACCTCACGCAGAACTACACGCCGGATTCGGTCGCGAACCTTGTCAACTACTACAACCAGGAGATTATCTGGAACCTGAAGGCGGACCAACAGGATGTTGTCGACGGCTATGAGGCCAACCTGTATATCTTGATAAACGCGCTGGTATACAAGCCCGCGGATTACACCGCGGTGGACAACGCGATCAAAGCCATCCCGGACAATGACGGCGGTCTCAGTGATGTGGATTACCCCTATCTGTATACTATATATAACAACACTACGGTGAGCAACCTTGCCAACGCGGTGAACGCCGTGGTGACCGGCAGGCCCATCACCGAGCAGGCGGTTGTGGACGGTTACGCGGCTGCAATCAACGCGGCAAGAATCGCGCTGGTTCCCCTAAACGCGGACTACACCTACCTCGGCATCGCGCTGAACACCCCGCCCGCGTGGCCGCAGAGTTACTACACGGAGGCCAGCTACCTTGCCTACACAAATGAGATCAATGACGGTTTGGCGCTGTACAACAACCAGAACCTCAACATTACGCAGCAGTTTATCATCAACGACCAAATCTATCTCATTGAACAGGCGTACGCTGCGCTGACGCTCAAAGATGTCACCTACACGGTGAAGTACCAGACCACCGGGGGCACCACCCTCGCTGCGGATGTTGTAAAGAACGCGACGGCGGCTCAGTGGATAACGGAGACCGCGGTGGCGGTCACGGGCTACACGCCGGTGCAGGCCACCATTCAGCAGCGAATGACCGGCACCAGTTCGGAAAACATTATTATATTTACCTATACCATTAATAGCTATACTGTCACCTTTGTTTCCAACGGCGGCACGGCGGTGGGCGCGATCACACAAAACTACCTCACGCAGGTCGAGCAGCCGTCCGATCCGGCCAGGGCGGGGTACACTTTCGCGGGCTGGTATGCGGACACCGAGCTGACAAACTTGGTCGCCTGGCCGTACACCCTGGGCGCTTCCGATGTCACCTTCTACGCGAAGTGGACGGCAAACAGCTACACCGTGACCTTTGACGCGCAGGGCGGCACGGTGACCCCGGGCTTTACGAGCGTTACATATGACAGTAATTACGGCACCCTGCCCACACCGGAAAGGGAAGGCTACACCTTCGGCGGCTGGTTTACCGGTACGAACGGAGGCGGCGTCCAGGTTAACGCGTCAACGGTTGTGGCCATCACGGCGCCGCAGACGCTGTACGCGAAGTGGATTGTCAACAGCTACCTGGTGACCTTTGACGCCAACGGCGGTTCCGGCGGGACGAGCGCGCCGCAGAACTACGGCACGGCGATTGTACCCCCGACGGTTACAAAAACCGGCTATACCTTTACCGAATGGACACCGGCTGTCGCGGCAACGGTTCCGGCGGCGGATGTGACCTATACGGCGCAGTGGACCATCAACCAATACACCGTGAGCTTTGACGCCAACAGCGGCACGGGCACAGCGGATGCCATTACGCAGGATTACGGTACGGCAGTCACCCTGCCGGAAGAGGGCTTTGCCAAGGTTGGCTACACCTTCATCGGCTGGAATACGGATGCCGGGGCCGCAACGGCACTGGCAAGTTACAGCATGCCGGCGTATGATGAAACGCTTTACGCCATCTATGAAATCAACCAATACACCGTGTATTTTGACGCCAACGGCGGCACAGGTTCCGCCGCGCCGATTACGCAGGACTATAACACGGAGATTACCCTGCCGACAGCGGGCGTTGCGAAGACCGGATATACATTCATCGGCTGGAACACCGACCCCGAAGCAGCGCAAGCGCTGACAAGTTACATGGTGCCGGCGGAAGATTCCACCCTGTACGCGGTATATGAAATCAATCAATACACCGTTAGTTTCGACGCCAACGGCGGCGAAGGCTCGGCGGACCCGGTCACGCAGGACTACGGCACGGCAGTCCCCCTACCGACAGAAGGCTTTACAAAGACGGGTTACACCTTCATCGGCTGGAACACGACAACGGGCGCGGAAACAGCCCTTGCCGAATACTATGTACCCGCAAACAATGCGACACTATACGCGGTATATCAGGTCAACCAGTACACCGTGTATTTTGACGCCAACGGCGGCAGCGGTTCTTACGGGCCGGTGACGCAGAACTACCTGACGGCGGTTAATCTGCCGGTTGACGGCTTTGGCAAGACGGGCTACACCTTTATCGGCTGGAACACCGATGCGCAGGCGGCAGAGGCTATCAGCGAGTATATTGTGCCCCTGGGCGGCGGCACCTTGTATGCGATTTATGAAATCAATCAATACACCGTATATTTTGACGCCAACGGCGGCACAGGGACGGCGGACCCGGTCACACAGGATTACCTGACGGAAATCCCCCTGCCGACAGAAGGCTTTACCAAGACGGGCTACACCTTCATCGGTTGGAACACCAACCCCGGCGCGACCGAAGCGCTGGCAAGTTACGCGGTACCGGCCGGCAACTCCACCCTGTACGCGGTATATCAGGTCAACCAGTACACCGTGTATTTTGACGCCAACGGCGGCA
>CAZLMO010000156.1:0-4233 GCA_964560915.1 uncultured Oscillospiraceae bacterium | reverse complement strand
GGCAGGACGGCCTCCGGGACGGGCTTCCGATCGGACTCGGATATCTGTCGGTCTCCTTCGGATTCGGCATTTCGGCCGTCTCCCTCGGGCTCCCGGCGATCTTTGCGATCCTCACCTCTCTGACGAACCTGACCTCTGCGGGCCAGATGGCCGGCATCGCCATTATCGCGGCCGGCGGTACGCTGACCGAAATGGCGGCGACGCAGTTCGTCATCAATCTGCGCTACGCGCTGATGAGCCTCTCGCTGACGCAGAAAGTGGACGGCAGCTTCAGCCTGCCGCAGCGAATGATTCTCTCGTTTCTTATTACCGATGAGATTTTTGCCGTCTCCTCCACAAAAGAGGGACCGATCGGCACAAACTATATGTACGGCCTCGGCCTTTTGCCGATTGTGGGATGGGTCTCCGGCACGGCGCTCGGCGCCTTTGCGGGCATGGTGCTTCCGCAAAGTCTGACCGCCGCCCTCGGCATCATGATTTACGGCATGTTCCTCGCCATCCTCATCCCGCCCGCGAAAAAAGAGCGCGGTGTGCTCGCGGCGGTCGTCATCTCCGCCGCCATGAGCTGCTGCATCCGCTACATCGGGGCGCTCTCTTTCCTCTCGAGTGGCTTCTCCATCATCCTCTGCGCGGTCACGGCTTCCGCCGCCGCCGCCATCCTGAGGCCCGTGGAGGTGAGCGGCGAATGACAAAAGATCTTTTTCTCTACATAGGCGTGATGGCGCTGGTTACCTATCTGATCCGGATGCTGCCGCTTGCGGTCTTCCGCAGAAAGATCCGCTCCCGGTTCATTTTGAGCTTTCTGCACTACGTCCCCTACGCCGTGCTCGGCGCCATGACGATCCCGGGCATCTTCTACTCCACCGGCCATGTGGTCACGGCGGCGGTTGGTTTCGCGGTGGCTTCCGTCATGGCCTATAAAAAATATGCGCTTTTGCCGATTGCGTGCGCCGCCTGCGCCGCCGCATGGCTCACCGGGCTTGTCTTTTGACGATCCGGAATGGCTCTCCGGAACCTTCGGGAACCCCGGAGGTTTTCATTTTATGGCGAAGGCCCTCTTCATTTTAAGCCCACCCTATTTTCCCCGGCGGAACCGGGATTCTGGAACGGGGCTTTTCGCAAATAATTTCCGTCCGCGGGCTGTTTTGTGAACTGCGCCGAAAAATTTCCCGGAAAATTTTCGGCGGTATTGGCCGGATTTCCGGTTGACAAGCGCTTTCTGCGGAAGGATAATAACTTCTGACAAACACAAATCGGAAAGGGGCGGATCGGGCATGGAGGCAAGAAGCGAATGGAACGCGCTGGAGATCGTTCGGCGGATGGTCGCCTCCCGGGTGAAGCCGGGGGACTTCTGCATCGACGCCACCGCCGGGAACGGGTACGACACGGCCTTTCTCTGCGGCCTCGTCGGGCCGGAAGGAAAGGTGCTCGCCTTCGATATTCAGGAGCAGGCCGTTGCTGCCACCCGAAAGCTCGTGGAAGAAAATGGCTTTTCGGGCCGAGTGGAGACCGTGCTTGCGAGTCACAGCGACATGGATCGCTACGCTGAGCCGGAGAGCGCCTCCTGCATCCTTTTCAATTTCGGATGGCTGCCCGGCGGCGACCACGACATGGTGACCCGCGCGGAGACGAGCATCCCCGCGCTCCAAAAATCGCTGGAGATCCTCCGGCCGGGAGGACTGCTGAGCCTCTGCATCTACTACGGACGAAACAACGGCTTTACGGAACGGGACGCGATCCTCGATTACCTCTCGGGCATCGACTTTTGCGTCTACACGGTGATTCGGTACGATTTTTTAAACCGGCCGAACAATCCCCCGTTTCCGATATTTGTGTTTAAGGAGGATTAAACGATGAACCGAACGGAACAGTTTCTCGAAAAATATAAAGAGCTCGAAAATGCCGCGGTCAATCTCTACGGTTTCGCGGAGGACGGAAGGGCGATCACGAATCTGGCGGAGATGGCGGAATTCCGAAATATCCGTACGGAGCTTTCCTATTGCCGGGAGGTACGAAACCTGCTGCAGCACCGCGTGCGCCTCGGCAGCGAGTATGCCGTGGAGCCGGGTGAGGCGATGATTCAGCTTCTGAGCGATACGGTTGAAAAGGTAAAAAATCCGCTGCGCTGCAGGGATATCGCCATCCCCTGCGCAAAGCTTCTGTGCAGCCGGCCGGAGGCGTTTGTGCTCTCCGCCATGAAAGAGATGCGCCGGCGGGGCTTCTCCCATCTGCCGATCATCGAGGGCGGAAAAGTGGCCGGCATTTTCAGCGAGAGCCGCGTCTTCTTCTACTGCACCGACCACGAGACGGTCGGCATCCCGCAGGATCTGCGCTTTGAGGACATTCTTTCCTATCTCTCCTTCGATCTGCATCACTCGGAAATTTACGCCTGGATGCCATGGGATGCCTTCGTCTCCGAAGCGGAGGATCTCTACGAGGACGCATATATGAGGGGAAAACGTCTCGGGATGTACTTCCTCACCCAAAACGGGAAGCCGGATGAAAAGCTCCTCGGCATCATGACGCCGAACGATATCCTCGGAAACTGAATTCCGAAAAAAGGCGTCCTTAAGGGCAGCCTTTTGTTCACAAATTATTCAGCGAATCCGTATCCGACGTTAAAACAATCATCATAGACTCAACACAAAATCATTATATGATCCCAATCAGGAAACAGAAAGGATGTGCGTCTATGAGCAGACTCCTGATCGTCGACGATGAGCTTCGTGTCCGCGATTTGGTTAAAAAATACGCAAAATTTGAGGGTTATGAAATATCCGAAGCCGCAAATGGCCTCGAGGCGCTCGAGCTGTGCAAGCATCACGATTTCGACCTCATCATCATGGATATCATGATGCCGGAGCTGGATGGCCTCTCCGCCTGCCGGGAGATCCGAAAATTCAGCCGCGTGCCGATCATCATGCTCTCCGCCCGCGGCGAGGAGTACGACAAGATCCACGGCTTCGAATACGGCATCGACGACTATGTGGTAAAGCCGTTTTCCCCGCGGGAACTGATGATGCGGGTGGCCGCGGTCCTCAAGCGCAGCGGCATGCCCGCTCCGGAGCCGAAAGAGCTTTATACTTATGAGGGGCTCTCCGTGGATTTCACCGGCCGGATCGTCACCGTCGACGGCCAGCGGGTGGAGATGTCGCCGCGGGAATACAGCCTGTTTTTCTTTTTGGTGCACAACCGCGGCATCGCGCTTTCCCGGGAAAAGCTGATCAGCGAGGTCTGGGGCTATGATTTCTTTGGCGACGACCGCACGATCGACACCCACATCAAGCAGCTGCGTAAAATCCTCGGCCCCTACGCCCGCTGCATCACGACCTTGAGAGGAGTCGGATACCGTTTTGAAGAATGACCGCCTTTCCATCCGCTGGAGGCTGTTCTTCTATTTTACCGGCTTTACGTTTGTTCTGCTCTGCCTGTTATGGCTCGTGCAGACCGTATTTCTGGAGGATATCTACAGCTCCATGAAAAAGCGAACCGTCCACACGCAGGCGGAGGTGATCGCTTCCAATATCGACAATGAGGAGCTGGAAAGCCTCGTCGTCGGAATTTCGCAGGAATACTCGATCTCGGCGTATGTCGTCAGCGAGGAGGGCATGGTTCTTTACTCCGCACAGCGGATGCCCGGCATCTCCGTGGGCAGGGCGACGAAAGACATGTACGACCTGTGGGATCTGGCCGAAGAGTATGACGGCACCTATATTGAGGAGATCGAAACCAGCGGCTTAATCAACGACAGCGGCCGGGCACTGCCGTATGATCCGGGCCATTTCAGCGGGCAGGTACCCCGCGTTGAGCAGTTTGAAAAGGACGGCATCGTCTGCGCCAAGATCGCGGAGACCGACAGCGGCGGCGAGATGCTCGTGGTGCTCAGCGCTTATCTGCAGCCGATGGACTCCACCGTAAAAGTGCTCCGAATGATTCTGCTTATCGTCAGCGGCGTGATGTTTGCGCTCTCTCTCGGGCTCGCATTTGTGATTGCGCGAAAATTCTCCCGGCCGCTGATCGGGCTTTCCGTCTCCGCGAGAGAGCTTGCGAAAGGCAAGTATGACGCCGCTTTCACCGGCGGAGGCTGCCGGGAGATCACGGAGCTTTCCGAAGCGCTGAATTACGCGGAAGGCGAGCTTTCCAAGGTGGATCACCTGCGCAGAGAGCTGATCGCCAATATCAGCCACGACCTGCGCACGCCGCTGACGATGATCACCGGCTACGGCGAGATGA
>CAZLMO010000155.1:0-4337 GCA_964560915.1 uncultured Oscillospiraceae bacterium | reverse complement strand
CGGAGAAGACCGCTTTGCCGATTCGCAGAATTTTAAAAGAAGCCCCGCTTTTGCGGGGCTTCTTTTCTATAAAAATGGAGATCAGTCTGCGATCAGGCTTTTCCCGGTCATCTCCGGAGGCTGCGGAAGGCCGAGCAGGCGGAGCATCGTCGGCGCGATATCCGCAAGACGGCCACCCTCCCGGAGCCGGCAGGGGTGATTGAATACGATAAACGGAACGGGGTTCGTGCTGTGCGCGGTAAAAGGCGTGCCATCCGGCGCGAGCATGACGTCCGCGTTGCCATGGTCGGCGGTGATGAGGACCGCACCGCCCAGCTCCTTGACCTTCGCCGTGATTTTACCCAAACATACGTCCACGACTTCACAGGCTTTGACCGCCGCTTCAAAGATCCCGGTGTGGCCGACCATATCGCAGTTTGCGTAATTCAGAATCACAACGTCGTGCTTCCCGGAATCCAGTTCCTCCAACAGTTTGTCGGTGATGAGAAAGGCGCTCATCTCCGGCTGCAGGTCGTAGGTGGCGATCTTGGGGGAAGGGATCAGATCCCGGCTTTCGTTCGGATAGGGTTCCTCCACGCCGCCGTTAAAGAAAAAGGTGACGTGGGCGTATTTTTCCGTCTCGGCGATGCGGAGCTGGCGGAGGCCTTTTTCGGAAATATAACGGCCAAACGTGTTTTTCAGCTCTTCGGGCGGGAAAGCCACCTCGACGCAGGGAATGGTCGCGTCGTACTGCGTCATGCAGACGAAATGAAGATGAGGATGGTCCTCCGGGCGCTCAAATCCGTCGAAATCCGGGTCACAGAGCGCACGGGTGATCTCCCGCGCGCGATCCGGCCGAAAATTGAAGAAGATGACGGAGTCGCCGTTCTTGATACGGCCTGTTTCGTCGCAGACGAACGGCACGACGAACTCGTCGGTGACGCCGGCGTCGTAGCTCGCCTGAATGCCGGCGGCGGCATCGGCATAATGATTGCCGTCTCCGGAAAGGAGCGTATCGTAATGTTTTTTTACACGATCCCAGCGCTTGTCGCGGTCCATGCCGTAATAGCGCCCGCCGCAATCCGCGATGCGGCCGATGCCGAGCGCGGAGAGCTTTGCCTCAAGCTCCTCCACATAGCTCTTCCCGGAACGGGGCGGCGTATCCCGCCCATCCAGAAAACAGTGAACATAAATCTTTTTAAGCCCGAGCGTTTTGGCCATGTCGAGCAGGCCGAAGAGGTGCCCGATGTGGCTGTGGACGCCCCCGTCAGAGAGAAGCCCCATGAGATGCAGGGCCGTGCCCTTGTTGCGGCAATCCTCCATCGCCGCACGGAGCGCCTCATTCTGAAGCAGCTCGCCGTCCCCGACGGCCTTGCTGATCCGGGTGAGCTCCTGGTAGACGATGCGGCCGGCGCCGATGTTGGTGTGGCCGACTTCGGAGTTGCCCATCTGCCCCTCCGGCAGGCCGACATCCATGCCGGAGGCACCGATCAGGATGTGCGGGCATTCGGCCATGATTTTATCGAGGCTCGGCATCCTCGCGGCGCGGATGGCGTTGCCGTAATCCGAGGGATTGTGCCCGAAGCCGTCGAGAATCATGAGAACGAGAGGTTTCATAGTTTATCCTTTCTGCCGCGTCGGGCGGGCGTTTTAAAGCCGGCCCTTCCGCTATCGGAATGGAGAATTCCATACGCAGGAAACGAAAGCCGTGTCCCCCGCATACCTTTAACGGCGAAAATCGCGGGCATGGCGTTTTTTAAGGAAAACTTCCGGCAGCCACATTCTGCGGAAACGGCTGCGTTTTACGGACGATACTGCTCTCAGCCCGCGGAAGCCGCCGCGACGATGGCGGCAAAATCCGGCGCTTTCAGCGAAGCGCCGCCGATCAGCCCGCCGTCGACGTCGGGTTTGCCGAGCAGCTCGGCCGCGTTACCGGCGTTCATACTGCCGCCATACTGGATGGAGACGGCATCGGCGGCGCTTTGACCGTAGAGCTTCGCAACCAAACCGCGGATGTAGGCGCAGACCTCCTCGGCCTGATCGGCGGTGGCGGTGCGCCCGGTTCCGATGGCCCACACCGGTTCATAAGCGATGATGATATTTTTCAGCTCGTTCTCCGAGACGCCGCCGAGCGCGATTTTAATCTGACGGCCGACAATCTCCTCGGTCACACCCTGCTCGCGATCCTCAAACAGCTCGCCGCAGCAGAGAATCACGCGGAGCCCGCCGTCAAGGGCGGCACGGACGCGTTTGTTGACCGTGATATCGGTCTCTCCGAAATAGGCCCGGCGCTCGCTGTGGCCCACGATGACATATTCGACGCCAAGATCGGTCAGCATGGCGGCGGGAATCTCCCCGGTGAATGCGCCGTGGCCTGCCCAGTGGCAGTTCTGCGCGCCGACTTTGACGTTGGTACCCTTTGCGGCAAGGACGGCAGTTTCGAGGTCGGTATACGGCGTGCAAACGACGACGCCGCAATCCGCATCCCTGACCAGAGGGATCAGCTCCTCAATCAACGCTTTGGTCTCCGCGCGGGTTTTGTTCATTTTCCAGTTGCCGGCGATGACGGCGGCTCTCTTGGATTTATCCATAAATGTTCATCCTTTCCACAAAAAACGAATTCCGGGTTCCCCGTTTCCTTATCCTATGCCTGAGAAAATCCGGTGGGCGGTCCGGGATTCCATATACATTGACAGCTCCTCATGGGCACCAAATCAAAAACGAAAAATTTCACTTCCGGCGGAAGAAGGGAAACATACCGCCGCCTTCGGTGCCTAAAACGGATTTCAGACTCAAACCCCAACGCGGTAAGTTCGGCTCGGCGAACGCGGTTGTCTCATTTTATGCTTGAGAAGCCGAATGGCTTAAATCGAAATTCGGTGCAGGGCAGGCGTTCTCGGAATTTCCGGCGGTTGGGAAAATGCGTTTCCTTTTCAGACGGAAATCCGAAAAGAGCCGCATTCTCGGTTCGGCGTCAAAACGGATTTCAGACGCAAACCCCAACACGGGGAGTTCGGCCCGGCAAACGCTGTCGGACGAAAATGTCCGCCGAATTCCTACAAGGAAAACTTATTTTTCGTTCAGCACGGCGATGCCCGGCAGTTCCTTCCCCTCAAGGAATTCGAGGGAGGCGCCGCCGCCGGTGGAGATATGCGTCATCTTGTCGGCGAAGCCGAGCTTAGTGACGGCCGCGACGGAATCGCCGCCGCCGATGATGGAGACGGCCCCGGTATCGGCAACCGCCTGCGCGATGGCGTAGGTGCCCTTTGCAAACGCATCAAACTCAAACACGCCCATCGGGCCGTTCCAGACGACCGTGCCGGCGCCCTTGAGCGCGTCGGAGAAGAGCTTGATGGTCTCCGGGCCGATATCCATGCCCATCCAGCCATCCGGGATAGCCACGGACGGAACCACCTGATAGGCGGCCTTTTCGTCGTAGGCTTCGGTGACGACGTTGTCAACCGGCAGCAGGAAGCGAATGCCCTTTTTCTCAGCTTTGGCGAGAAGCTCCCTTGCGAGATCGAGCTTGTCGTCCTCGCAGAGGGAGGTGCCGACGGTGCCGCCTTTGGCTTTTTGGAACGTATAGGACATGGCGCCGCCGACAATCAGCGTGTCGACCTTATCGAGCAGGTTGGTGATGACGCCGATCTTGTCGGAGACCTTCGCTCCGCCGAGCACCGCGACGAACGGGCGGACCGGGTTGTTGAGCGCTCCGCCCAAGACTTCAATTTCTTTCTGAATCAGGAATCCGCAGACGGCGGGCAGATACGCGGCGACGCCGGCGGTGGAGGCATGCGCCCGGTGCGCGGTGCCGAAGGCATCGTTGACATAGATATCGGCGAGGGAGGCAAGTTCCCCGGCAAAGGCGGGGTCGTTGTCGGTTTCTTCTTTATAGTAGCGGAGGTTTTCCAGCAGGGCAACCTCGCCGGGTTTTATGGAAGCGGAAATTGCGTGAGCATCCTCTCCGACGACGTCCTTGCTCATGCGGACCTCCGTGCCGAGCAGCTCGGAGAGGCGCTTCGCGACGGGGGCAAGGGAGAACTCCGGCAGCCACTCGCCTTTCGGGCGGCCGAGATGGGAGCAGAGGATGACGGCGGCCCTGTGCTCCATCAGGTATTTAATCGTCGGCAGGGCGGCAACGATGCGCTTGTCGCTCGTGATGACGCCGTCCTTCAGCGGGACATTGAAATCGCAGCGGACAAGGGCCTTTTTGCCCTCGAAGCTGACGTCCTTCACCGTCTTTTTGTTGGCAACGTTCATTTGTGAAACTCCCTTTCCATAATCATCATGCACGGATAAACAAGTTTATCCGAAAAACCACGGCCATTATACAGGAAAATGGCTTTTTTTTCAAGGCG